>QBMH01000166.1 GCA_003249025.1 Leptolyngbya sp.
AGGCTTCCACTGCTGCCCATATCCGCTTACTCGTTTCGTTTAGATAAGGGGCCAGTTGTTCGTATTTGACTTGCACTCTTTCTTCAATTTCACGCTCAACCATTTAAGCAACTAGGAGTGAGGATTCTTTTAGAGTAGCTTCTAATAGCTAAAAGTTCAGGTTGTTTCTTCTAGACTCCTTAGTGCGTCTACGGGTGCAGTATGGCTAATATCAGGGCTTTGGTAGTTCAGCCTGCCCATTTTTCTTATTTCTGAAGAGGTCTAATAGACTGAAGAGTAAGTTAGACATTCTAACAAGGGTGGGGGCGATCGCAATTCTTGTAGGGATCGTTTGACATCCCACCTCCCCATTGAGGTTTTAGAGAACTTAAGCAACTAATTCTTCCGCTCGTAGATTTGAAGCCACTCCTCCTTTACAAACTCCTAAATCAGGGTTTAAAGCACAGATCGCAGCATCCGTGGTTTCAAAGCAGTTCTCTCGCCCAATTTTGTCGAGCAAGCCACTGCGTTCCAGCAGGGTTTGGACTTCGGTTTGTAAGCCACTTAAGAGTAAGCGACAATTGTGTCGTTTCAGATCGCGGTAGATGTCTTCCAGTGCGACGAGTCCAGTGGTGTCCATATTTGGCACATACCGCAGGCGCAGAATCAAGTATTTCACTTCAGGTTCATCCCGCAAAAAGGTAACGAAGCGTTCAGCCGCTCCGAAGAAAACGGGACCATCGACCCGATAAACGGCAATTTGCTTGGTCAACTCTAATGGCACTCCAGGGGGAAATACTTCAGTTTCAGGCACCTTGACTAAGTTGAGATCGCTCATGCGCTTGATGAATAATGCTCCTGCCGCAATCAATCCCACTTCTACTGCCAGTACCAGATCAAAGAAAATGGTGACCATCCAGGTGAGAATCATGACTGAAAAGTCAGAATAGGTGGCTCTCATCAATAAACCGATCGCTTCCCACTCAATCATCCGCACACTGGTTACCATGAGGATGCCTGCCAGTGCTGCCAGGGGCACTTGAGCCGCCAATGGTGCCAAGGTGAGGACGATGACCGCAAGCGCGACTCCATGAATCACTCCAGACAGGCGAGTTTTGCCCCCCGATCGCACATTCACTGCCGTGCGAGCGATCGCCCCGGTTGCCGGAATGCCGCCAAAGAAGGGTACAACGATGTTTGCCAACCCTTGCCCAATCAATTCGCGATCGCTGTTGTGTTTTTCACTCACGGTCATGCCATCCGCCACCACCGCTGAAAGTAACGATTCAATGCTGCCCAATGCCGCCAATGCTAAGGCTGGATTCATCAGTTCTCGAATCAGTCCAAAGTCGTTCCAGTGGGGAATGAACTGAGGCATCGGTAAGGACTGGGGAATGGAGCCAATGGTGGGAACCTCTAGATGAAAGAACGTGGCGATCGCCGTTGCCATCACCAACCCCACCAATGAACCCGGTATGGCTGTTGTAATTCGTGCCCAAAAGAGCTTGATCGCAATCACCATCGTTGCCAGGGCGATCGCTGCCCCATTCAACTCTTCCAGATGAATCACGGTTTGTCCTAATCCGGGCAGAAAATGGTCACTACGCGGTAATTGCAGCCCAAAAAAGTTGTTCAACTGTCCACAAAAAATAATCACCGCAATGCCATTCGTAAAGCCTGCTGTGACGGGATAGGGAATGAATTTGACTAAGCGCCCCAGTTTGGCAATTCCCAAAGCAACCTGAATGATTCCCGCCATCACCCCGGCAATCCACACCTTCTCAATCCCATATTTGGCAACAATGCCCACGAGAATGACTGCCATCGCTCCAGTTGGACCCGTAATTTGTACCGGAGATCCACCAAAGACTGCTGCGATAATTCCTGCCACGATCGCGGTGTAAAGACCTGCTTTTGGGTCTACTCCACTCGCGACTGCAAACGCCAGAGCCAGCGGCAAAGCAACAACGGCAGCGGTTAAGCCCCCCGTTAGATCACCGCGCCAGTGAGCAAACATCCGCCCCATCCAAATTCGTGGATCACCATTGAGATTATTTATGACTGTAATTGGGTTCAAAGAACCTCCTTCTGTTCAATATCAGATCAGACTTGCCGACTTCATTCCAGTTGTTCCAGGCGATCGCAGATCTCAAACAAGTAGTTGTTAAACACCTCTACTGCTGCATCCAACACCTTAAAGAGTTCCGGATCGCGCACCGCATAAAATATCTGGATGCCCTGCCGACGGCTAATCACCAGGTTAGAGCGCCGCAAGATTGCCAGTTGTTGAGAAATGGAAGACGCTTCCACTCCCAGCCATTCTGCAATGGCATTGACACTATTCTCTCCACACCGCAGTATCTCTAGAATTTGAATTCGCACTGGATTGGACAAGACCTTGAAGAGTTCCGTCTTGAAGTAACTGGGCTTGAAGGACACGTTAATAGCTGCCAGCCTTTGCAACCGCATATATTTATACCTAATAATCTGCAAAGTCTTGCATATAGCTTAACACTTGTGTTAGGGTGTGGCAAGCAGTAATCGAATCAGGCATAGTCCCCCTTCGATTCCTACAATTGCCTACATTTAGCTGTGGGCATTAACTAGAAAGGAGCTAATGCCCACAGTTTTCTCGTTGCCAGGTGATTGGTATGCGAAATTGCTTCGTTTGAACCCAGTAGTTCAGAGGTTGCGCTACTCCAATGATCACAACAGCACAGTTACTTATGGTGCTTCTCGCATTGAGGCTGAGGAATAGTTGTAGTTCTTCGCAAAAATCTCTCCTGATACGACTGCCGATGATGGATTTGATTGGGGAATTTGAGCATACGGGTCAAACAACGATCTAAAACTTATCAATTGCAGCAAACCGAGGTTTATCACGCATAAGGAAAAATCTCACTCAAGCTACAGCCAAACTCTCTCAATCGGAATGAAAAAATGTTAGATATCAAGATTTTTGACGTTGATCAGGGCTTCTGTGCTGCGATCAACATGGGTGATCATCATACGATTCTCATGGATTTTGGTTACAGTACTCGCAGTGGTTTCAATCCTTCGCAATACCTCTTGCAACAGCGTTGTACTTCTCTAGACAGTTTGATTGTTCCTGCCTATGGCGAAGAACATTTAGCAGGTCTCTCTGATCTTCTTAGACAAACTTTATTAGATGGTTTAGCCGTCCATTTCTTAGTTGCTAATCCGACCCTGGATGCAGATCAGTTTCATGAGTTAGATACAGCAAATCAACGGTTTAGCAATGTACTTGCCCTTCATGGGAATTCCCAGGGTCGGCAAGGCAGCCAGACACTGACAATCCATGGTATCGATTTCTCATTTTTCTGGAATAGTTACCCAGATTTTCAGGATGCTCACAACCTGAGCCTGGTCACGTTTCTATCCTATCGAGATATCAACATTGTCTTCCCCAGCGATCTGGAAGTGGAAGGGTGGCGATCGCTGCTAAAGCATGATGATTTTTGCGATCGCCTACGGCATGTCAATATATTTGTTGCTCCCAATCATGGACGAGAAGAAAGCTATTGTGCAGATGTGTTTAATTATTGCAGACCTGAACTAATCATTGTCTCTAATGAATTGAACCAACGCCTTTCGTCAACCATGCTGAATCAATATCAAAAACACGCTAAGGGTTCGCCAAACGGAGTGTGTGACAAAAAACTTCTGACCACTCATGACGATGGAACCATCACCATTTCAAAATGTCTGGATCGGTTGCGGCAGGTGAAAACTCAATCGAGAGTTTATCAGTCCTAACTGTTGTGGAATCAATGTTAGCCTAACTGAAAAACTCTAAAGATTCTCAGACACTCAAATGACCTTTAAGCCGAGTTACTTTAAAGCCGATCTGTTTAAGGTGTTGTCTAATCCAGTGCGGATTCAGATGCTAGATGCCTTGCGAACAGGAGAACGCAGTGTTAACGAGATGGCGGAGTGGTTGGAAATAGAACCTTCGTCAATCTCCCAGCAGTTAGCCGTCTTGCGGAGTCGGAATCTGGTTACAAGTCGCAAGCAAGGCAATTTTGTATTTTATTCCATTCGTGATCCCGCTATTTTTAAGATTCTGGATGCAGCCTTAGAGGTATTTAACAACCATCTAGTTGATGTGCGAGATGCCTTAGAAAATTTGAAATAACACCTGTTGAGCTTAATATTGAGCTTAATTATTATGATGTTGTCTCTCTCTTGATCGTGCTTCTTGGCTGGATCAAAGCGATCGCCTAGGGAAAATCGAGACCCGGCTGAAAAGCGGCTGCAAGTGTTGTACTGACTCAAACAAGCCCAAGCACCAAGTATTTCAGGAATTGGTAGTGCCATTTCATAAAGGATAGAGGAAAATGAGTAATAGGCTAGCTGTGTGTCTCCATTGGGTAATGTTTCAAGTTTGTTGTTTTTGATAACAAAGATTATTCTGATAGAGGACTCAACTATTGTGGAGACTCAAGCATGGTTCTAGAACCGATTCACTGCCCTCACTGTGATGGAGTCGCAGTGATCAAACACGGCACCACCCCAGATGGCAAACAGCGCTACTTTTGTCAAAACTCCCACTGCCATCGGCGCACTTTTATTTTGCAATATAAGTATCAAGGATATTTGCCTGAAGTCAAGCAACAAATCAGCGATATGGCGATGAATGGGAGTGGCATCCGAGATACGGCTCGTGTGCTTCACATTAGCCCAACTACGGTAATTAAGGAGTTAAAAAAAAGCAGCGTCATCTCAAAGCAGTGAATGAAGCTAAACTCGCCCAACTAGAACCCACTCAAAGCATCGTTCAGCTTTGCCAGTGGGAGGATAAAGAAGCCGAAGCGGACGAAATGTGGAGTTTTGTTCAATCTAAAGCGCAGCAACGATGGCTGTGGCACGCCATTGACCCTGCGAGTGGCACCGTATTGGCTGAGGTCTTAGCATCCCATCAAGATGAGGCGTTTATCCAACTGAAAATCTTGTTAGAACCGTTTGTGCAGTTTTACACAGATGGTTGGGGAGCTTATGAAAGACACCTCGACCCAAGTCTGCATAGGGTGGGTAAACGTAATACTCAGAAGATTGAGCACAAGCATTTAACCTGACGGACTTGCATTAAGCGCTTAGCCCGAAAAACCATTTGCTTTTCCAAGTCTATTGTGATGCATGACATTGTGATTAGACTGTTCCTTAACCGTTATGAGTTTGGGTTACCTATCTAACCTGAAACAATAACTCTAGAACACGACTGGCTATTTCTACAATAGACTTCTTGCATAAGTCGATTTTTGGCACGAGTTTCTAATAGTTTGAACCTCCTAATTTGCCACTTTTGCAAGAGATCTAATGTCTTTGACTTCGTGATCGCTCGTTTAGAAACCAATGGCATGAGTAAAGGCAACATCAAATCTCAGGATGTTCTATGTGGTTAGTTTCCAGCGTTACTTTAATCTCATACAATTTGGATTCAATCGCTGCTTGGGTTTCTTTAGGGGCAGGCTCTATTGTTGACCCGACTGATGACAGACGAGCGTTGATATCATTTAATTTATCTCGAAGACCGTTAGCGAAGTTATCAAGCTTCTCACTCATGATTTTCTCCTAGATGACGTTGTAAAGTCATGCTTAGAGTATGACGCAAGGATGTTTGAAATCATGTTTATCGGCATGTTTGAATTGTATGCGTTGTATGAAAAAGCATTCAATCTTCACATTGTTATTATCACACTGTCATTCATGGATAAATTTTTGATCAAAATTACTGTCTACAGCAATTTTAGATTACTGAGTTTTCAAACTTTTAATTGCTTTTGATTACGATTCATACCGTAATCAACTAACTTATACAGGAAATCAAACAGTAGTCGTTCAAAGTAGTGTAGAGAGTAGATTGAAAAATAAGCAATTTAATTTAGATCGGCTTCAAAGGTGAAGTTAGTCCAGTATCGCCTAATTGATCTGGCGAGATTGCAGAAGAAAATTAGGAGTCTTAACTATGAACTGGAAGACATTAGCGATCGCGTTTATCTCGACGATAGTATTTCTGTCTGCCGGAAATGCGATCGCACAGACTGATCTCAACATCAATAATACCAATCTGATGCGATTAGGCGGAGATGTCACGGTTGCAGAAAAACAAGTTGTAGAAAATGCAATTGCCATTGGTGGTTCGACGATCGTTCAACCCAATGGACGGGTGACACAAACCGCGATCGCCGTTGGTGGAGATGTCATTCTCAAGCCAGGCGCACGGGTAGATGGCGATGCCTATGCGATCGGTGGCAAAGTCATACAAGCAGAAGGAGCCACTATTGGCGGCTCAAAAAGCATACGCGACAATCGATATGATGGACGAGGCATGATGGAAATGCATCGCGATCAAAACCGATTTTTGCCGATGTATTTCTTTCACGCCAGCTTGCGGATTTTCTCGGCGATCGTCGGTGCCATTGTCGGCATAATTTTGCTACGAGCCGCACCTCCTTTTCTGCCAAACTTAGCAGCCACTGTGCGTCAATATCCAGGTCAAAGCGCATTATGGGGAATTGGGGCAGTGTTTACCTTTGTTGTCCTCAACATTTTTTTGGCAATCACCCTCATTGGCATTCCACTGATTCCACTCCTCGGTTTAATCATGGGTCTGTCATCATTGGTTGGGTCGTTGGGAATTTCACTATTCATCGGTCAACAAGTCAGCGATTCTCTTCCAGAGAGGCTACGCCAACAGCGAAGCAGCTTGCAGCAGTTCTTGATGGGGTTGCTGATTGTCACACTACTTGCCCTGATTCCATTTATCGGCGGCATTGTGGTGTCTGTTGTGAGTCTGCTTGGTTTGGGATCGCTCCTTGCTTGGAAATTGGGTAAGGCACAACCACCGATCTTGGAATCACTCAAATAAAGTCGATCGAACGATCTTTACAACGTTTTTTTAGGTTAGGGCTATGCGGTCTGATTCAACGACTCCCAAACAAAACAGTACGGCACTGTGGATTTACTTTGTCGTTAGTTTTGTGTGGTCATGGTTGTTTTGGCGACTTGCAGTTCTAACGGATCAGGCAGGCATGGGTATCGTTGCAGGCTTCGGACCGATGATTGCAGCCTATGGCATGACAGGGTGGCAATCCGGTCAAGTGGGCATTCGGGCTTTGCTCAAACGAGGAATTCAGTGGCGGGTCAAGTGGCGCTGGTTTGTCGTTGTTTGGACACTACCTGCTCTGATTTTGTTGATGGCTTTGGGATTGTATGGAATCTTGGGTGGAGCATTGCCCAACTCTCCGGCTACTGGGCGTTGGGGGTTGGCGATCGTCAATTTTTTCCTAGTGATGCTGATTGGCGGTCCACTGGGAGAAGAATTTGGTTGGCGCGGATACGCTTTACCCGCTTTTCAAAGAAAATTTAGCGCCTTTTGGTCAAGTGTGATTCTCGGAATCATTTGGGCGTGCTGGCATCTGCCGCTATTTTTCATCTCCGGCACAGTGCAACATCAGTTGCCGTTTGGCTTATTTTTGCTGAATACGATCGCTCTCTCGATTCTGTACACCTGGGTCTACAACAACACATCCGGCAGCATCTTGATGTCGATTTTGCTGCATACGGCGGTAAATGGCTGGTCGTGGGTGATTCCGATTTTACCCAGTGCTGCCCATAGCTTGCGACCTTTTGCGATCGCCACAGCGTTGCTCATCATCATTGCTGCCCTGATCGTTTTGGTCTTTGGAGCGCGAACGTTAACAGGACAGGTAAACCGAGCCACTTTAAGCCGATTAGGAGGGCAATATTGAGAAAGACTTTAGCAAGAAACTGTTTGTAGAGGAAAGCAAAGAGAAATAGGATGGAGATTGGAGAAGATCTATTGAGGAAAGACGTTCTCTAATCGGATCAAGGTTACTGAAACAAAGTCGAACCTAAGATGTTTATTGATCAAGGAAACCTCCTATGAAACCAGATTACCTGATTGTCGGCAGCGGTCTATCCGCACTGGTCTTTGGCGCTTTGATGGCAAACTCCGGCAAAACCGTGCAAGTTCTCGAAGCCCATGAGCATCCCGGCGGCTTTGGGCACACGTTTACGATGGCTAAAAAATATACGTTTAACGCTCAATTCCACTATGTTTGGGATTGTGGTGAAGGGCAACTGGTGAATCGAGTCCTCAAGAAGCTGGGCTTAGATCAGGAAGTAACCTTTGAGCAGTACGACCCAAACGGCTTTGACCATATGCGAATGCCGGGACACGCGCTAGATATCCCTTCGTCACCGGAGGAACTGATCCAGCGCTTGACCACGCTGTTTCCGGCACATGGCGATCGCATCCGGCAATTTGTGAACGAAGTCGAAAAAACTGGCGCAGGTTTGAAAAGACTCGCTCCTCCAGTGAAGCCCATTGAACTGCTCAAACATCCCGGTGAAGTCTTTGCTACTGTCCAAAATCTCAACAGCACCCTTCAGGATGTATTCGACAAGTTTCAGCTACCGCAAGCCGCCCAAACTCTGTTGGCGCTGCAATGGCCTGATTTTTTGCTGCCGCCCAATCAACTGTCATTCTATGCCTGGGTTGCTTTGTTCAGAGGCTATCAAGCCGGTGCATTTTACCCAACCCAGCATTTTGAACAGGTGATCAATTCCCTGGTCAAAGTGATTGAATCCCATGGAGGGCAAGTATTGCTCAACCATGAAGTCATGAACTTTAGAGCCACAGACAAAACGGTCACGGGAGTGGAAGCGATGGATCTCACCACCCATCAAACTCACGAATTTACAGGCGACACTGTAATTTGCAATATCGATCCCCAAAGAGCCGCCAAAATGATTGGTGAGGAAAAGTTCTCTAAAACCGTGCGCCGAAAGCTCAACTATGAGTATTCGGCATCCAACTACATGGTCTACTGTGTCGTCAAAGATATCGACCTGCGAGACTACGGATTTGGCAAGTGGAATCTCTTCCATACCGGGCATCAGGATCTGAACGAAGCCTTTGCTCAGATGTATGAACACAATGACTTTTCCAATCCTAGCTTTGCGATTACAACGCCCACTTTCCTCACAGAAGCGAGTCGGGATTGCCCAGAAGATTGCCAGATTGTCGAATTTCTGACTGTTGCCAATTACAACTACTTCAAACAACTGCGCGATGGTGATCCTAAAGCCTACCGTCAGAAAAAGCAAGAGATATTCGATTCCATCCTGGATGTTGTGGAAGAACACTATGTGCCGAATTTTAGAGAGCATATGGTTTTCCACATCACAGGCAGCCCCACCACTAATGAACGCTTTTGTTGGTGCCCCAGCGGCAATTCCTACGGCTCTATTCTCACACCGCGCAACATGGGGCTGGGACGGTTGAATCACGAAACCTCGCTCAATCAGTTCTACTTCTGTAATGCTTCATCCGGCTATCCCGGCTTTGCGCCCACATTCTGGACAGGAACACTGCTATATCAACGATTATCTGGCGACGTGCTTTTAGACAATAGCTAAACAGCCGCCTATCTTATCCATTTTATCAACTTAGAGGTTAGAGGTCAGCGATGAGAATTGCAGTAATTGGGGGTGGAGCTAGCGGGATGACGACGGCTTATCTCCTCGATCGCCAACAGCATCATGTCACTGTATTTGAACGACAGCCTGTCTTGGGGGGACATATTCGGACACTGAACCAAAATGTTCAGCCTAACCAAGCCCCTTGCAATGAACGGTTGGAATGTGGAGTGCTGGAATTTCCGAGCGTCTTTCACACCTTTATTGTGCTTATGAAAGAGCTAGGAGTGGAACTCAAACCTGTCAAATTGGGTTCAGCTCTGTTCCCCAAAGATGGTAGCCACTTTTTTTCAGGGGTGACGATCGACGAAAACTGCACAGGCATCCAACGTCTGATTGAATATCTGAAGTTCGATGCTATCCACGCCCGTTCTGCTGGCTTATGGTTGGAAACCCGATTTGCTGAGATGGAAGATTTTTATGATCAGCCGCTGTCGAAGTATGTGAAGAGCAAAGGTATCAGTAATACCTGGCTAAAGTTACTGACACTGTATAGCTACTCCATGCCGCTGGAGTTGATCGATAACTTTCCAGCAGAACTAGCGGTTCCGATGTTACGCGATTACATTGCGGTTGACTGGTTTAGGATTGAAGGCGGTGCATATTCCTATATTGAAAAAATTCTGGAGCGATTTAAAGGTGAAGTCTTGTTGAATATCGAGATTGCCAATCTTTTCAGAAGTCCAGATGGTGTGAAGATCGAGCGCTTAAACGGTGAGATTCAGGAGTTTGATAAAGTCGTGTTTGCCACGCCACCCGACCAAGTGATGGCACTGTTGGCTGATCCAACGGAAGCTGAAACCAAATGCTTTTCAGCTTGGCAAGCCAACAATGTCACCACAACGGTGCATCAGGATAATTCCATGTATCAAAACCAGGGTATCCAACACCCCACGGAATTTGATTTTTTTCAGACAGAGACTCAATGGGGCTATAACAGCTACCTAAATCAGCTTTGCGGCATCTCGTCACCCCAGCAGTATTTTCTATCGTTCCAATTAGAGGAATTGATTGCTAAAGAGCGCATTATCCACAAGCAAGAACATCACACGCCACTCTATACCACAGAATCTTTTCGCTACCGAGATCAAGTGGTTGCGACCAATGGAGAGAACAATACCTACCATGCAGGAGCTTATCTAGGAGATGGCTTACATGAAGGAGCGATCGCATCTGCCTTCCGAGTTGCTCAACTGATCGGTTAAGTCTTGACTCTATCTAGATCCATCATGTTTCAGCATCTAAGTTCATACATCATCGGAACATTTGTCGCTCTGTTTCCCATCGCCAATCCTTTCGGTGCAGTACCGATTTTCTACAGTCTGACCGCAACAGACACTCCCGCCTACCGACTTCGGCAAGCCCGAAAAGTTGCCATCAACGTCATAGCAATCGGTAATGTTCTAGGTTTGTTGTTTTCCATCAGAGAAACTGGTTTGATGGAGAGGTTGATCATGATGGAAGCTCAAGCATGGTTTTAGAACCAATTCACTGCCCTCAATGTGATGGAGTCGAAGTGATCAAACACGGCACCACTCCAGACGGCAAACAGCGCTACTTTTGCCAGAACTCAGCCTGCCATCGACGCACCTTTATTTTGCAATACACCTATCCAGGGTATTTGCCTGAAGTGAAGCAACAAATCAGCGATATGGCAATGAATGGCAGTGGCATCCGAGATACTGCCCGTGTGCTGCATATTAGTCCAACAACAGTCATTGAGGAATTAAAAAAAAAGATCGACAACTCCAAGCCGTCAACGAAGCTAAACTAGCTGAACTGGAACCGACTCAAAGCATTGTAAAGCTCTGCCAGTGGGAAGATACTGAAGCGGAAGCCGATGAAATGTGGAGTTTTGTCCACTCTAAAAAGCAACAACGATGGTTGTGGCATGCCATTGA
>QBMH01000167.1 GCA_003249025.1 Leptolyngbya sp.
CACCAAAGCTCAACGTCGTGTTGCCCATGATATAGATGCCCTTTTCCTACTCATACAATGAATTAACCCTGGGGGCGAGGGGGTGAGAGGTGACTCAGAACTCAGAACTCAGAACTCAGAATAATTCAGTTCTCCATATCTTGTTTCAGCAACCAAAACGCGGTGTAAGTCATCCCCGAATCATCGGGTTGAATCAGCAAAAAATGAAGTCCTTTTCCTAGCTGCTTCCTGACTTCGTAGGTTTGCGCCGCGATCGCTATTTCTGCATCATCAAAGGTTGCTAGTACCCAGCGATCGACTAAACCTGCTTCTAAAACTAAGCCATCCGGTGCGCCGGATACATAGCTCAACGAGACTGGGCAAATATTTTCTAGCCAACGGGCTAACTGCATAGAACGCCGTCCCCCATCGATTACCACTCCTGAAATTAAGACACTGGATGCTAACCCCACATTCAGCGGTAAAAACTCAGGGGGCATATTGAGAATGGGGATCAGGCGATCTGAAAATGCAGTGATCAAATCACCAGCGGGCAAGGAAGCAAACCGCCACTGAATGCCCAAAAGGTTTTCAGAAATGGGCATGGGCGGGGGCTTATCTAACGTTACTGGCTGATAGGTCTGCTTCGTATAGCCAGGGAGAGTGGGATAAACCAGCGATCGCGCTTCTAGCCAGCGCTTTAGGGTGGGGGTGTGGCGTGTGGGTTCTAGCCTAATGCCCAAAGGCTGAGTGGCAATTTCCAGCAAGGAAAAAGATTGAGGACGAAAAACGCAAATCTTCTCTGGCTGGGGGTATCCCTCTGCTAAAAGCTGCTGTAGCTGTTGCCTTAACCAATCTGCTGTGGCTTCTGACTGAGCGCAAAAAACTAAATGCTTTAGGGTGCCTTCGCGATCGCAAATGAGCAATTCCCACAGTGGATTTTTTGCCTCATCGTGAAGTGGACGACGATAAAAATCAATTTCCCAAACAGACATAAACAAACAAAAGATATGGATCTGGCGCTTAAACGGGGTGCAACTCGTTCACTACGACCAGAATAAAGCCCCTGTGAACCATTTGAACAGGAGCTTTTTTATCCCTAAACTTTGAGACATGAACATGTCACTATAGCCGTAGCCCTGTGTAACGTGGCGAAGGCGAGTCAAAACGCCTACTCAGCATTGGCTTTTCAGCTTTTCCTTGTCCTAAGCGTTCTGACCAAAGCTATATTATGGAACGCCGGAATGAAATTGCTTAACCAAACCGACCACTGACGTATTCTTGAGTTGCCTTTTTCTTAGGACTCTGGAAGATTGCTTCGGTGCGATCGTATTCTTCGATAAATCCAGTTCGTTGTCCTTTTTCGTTTGCCTGAACGTTAAAAAAGGCAGTGTAATCAGAAGCACGAGATGCCTGCTGCATATTGTGGGTCACGATTACCAGCGTGTAACGTTCCTTCAACTCCTGCATCAGATCTTCAATCTTGAGGGTTGAAATCGGGTCGAGGGCAGCGCAAGGCTCGTCCATGAGAATGACTTCCGGTTGAACGGAGATCGCTCGTGCAATACAGAGCCGCTGCTGTTGACCACCGGATATATCATTTCCCATTGCCTTGAGCTTATCTTTCACATCATCCCAAAGAGCAGCACTCTTGAGTGAGTTCTCCACTAACTCATCCATGTTGCCCTTATAGCCAAGCAAACGAGGACCAAAGGCAATGTTGTCATAGATCGATTTCGGGAAGGGATTTGGTTGTTGAAACACCATGCCAATCTGTCGCCGCACTTCAACCGCGTCAATTTCAGGTGCATACAGATCCTGACCGTGATACAGAATCTTGCCATCCAGATGAAATGATTTAATTAAGTCATTCAATCGGTTGAAACAGCGAAGCACGGTACTCTTGCCGCAACCTGAGGGACCAATGAAAGCAGTAATAGCATTTTTAGGGACATCGAGGTTAACGTCCCGTACCGCTAGAAAGTCGCCGTAGTAAATGTTGACGTTTTCTGTGTGAAAAACGTTATCAGTTTGAACGCTTTGATGAAGATTGGTGGTCATAGGTCAATATTAATAGGTGGAAGGTGACTGTGATGAACGACAAATCAAAAAAAAACTTGAGCAATCACTAACGTTTGCGGGTAACCCAACGAGCCAAAATATTTGCCATCAGAACCAACGACACCAAAACCAGAGCGGCAGCCCAAGCAAGCTCTTGCCAGTTTGCAAATGGAGTAATGGCGAAGTTGTAAACCAGCACTGACAAAGTAGCCGTTGGTCGCCAAGAATCAAGGTTCCAGAAGTTGCTAAACAATGCCGTAAAGATGATCGGTGCAGTTTCTCCAGCAGCGCGAGCGATCGCCAGAATGATGCCTGTAAGGATGGCTGGAATTGCTGCTGGTAGGATCACCCGCAAAACAGTTTGATAGTTGGATGCGCCCAAACCGGTAGAAGCCTGACGCAAATTATTGGGAACCGATTCTAAAGCCTCAGCCGAGGTTCTCACAATCGTAGGCAGCATCAAGACTGCCAACGCAAACCCGGCTGCCATGGCTGAGTAAGATGGAGAACCCTTCACAAGCGGTGTAAGCGTTACTACGATCAGACCATAGGCAAACACGCCCATGATGATTGAGGGAACGCCACTCAAAACGTTTGTAAAAAAATTGACCGCCTTGGCAAGTTTAGTATCGCGGGCAAATTCAGACAGATAAATCGCAGACAAAATTCCGAATGGGATACTCATCAGCGAGGCAATACCGACTGTCATAAACGTTCCAAGGACTGCATTCCCAAAACCACCTGAATAGAACTGTGGTGAATCGCGGGGAAAGGGGGGCGGCGGCAACTGAGTAAACAACTGAAGACTTAACCGGGGTGCCCCTTTGGTAATCACGTAAAACAGGAGTGCGACTAATGGAATCAGGGCGAGAAGCGCGCAGGCAAACACCAGACCCGTCATCACATTAGAAAAGATCGTCTTGGAGGTTACGGTACGCTGTAGACTTCTGCCTTTGGCGAGGGAGATGGGTAAATCTTGGCTAGTCATACTAAGTTCTCAGAATGCTTAACTTCGGTAAGGTTCAAATAATGGCTTGGCGATGGGTCGGTAAGCTTTAGCGATCGCCGATCCTGTTAAAGCTTCTTGATCTCAACCTTACTAACGACCACCTCAGCCAAAACATTGATTAATAGGGTTAAAACAAACAAAATCAGTGCTGCATACATTAACGATGCCACCTGGAGTCCAGACGCTTCAGCAAACTGATTTGCCAGTAGGGCTGAAATGGTTGACCCTTGAGCAAACAGGGATTGAGAGGGTCTGTTTGCGTTACCAATCAACATTGTGACTGCCATCGTCTCCCCCATTGCCCGCCCCAATGCCAACATGATACCGCCAATGATTCCAGAAATCGCGGTTGGAATAATCACCTGAAACAAGGTTTCCCATCGAGTTGCGCCCAACCCATAAGCAGCCTGACGCAGAGTGGGATTTACGCCTACCAAGGAATCCCTTGAAATGGAGGAAATAATGGGCAGAATCATGATTGCCAAAATGATCGATGCGATGTAAATTCCTCGCCCGGTTGGAGGGGTGCTAAACAACGGAATCCAACCAAAGGTTTGATGAATCCAAGTCATGGGTGCTTGCAACAAAGGAGACAAGACAAAAATTCCCCACAACCCATAAACCACGCTGGGAATTGCTGCCAACAACTCCACCATAAATACTAAAGGTTGTTGCACTTTGGGAGGCAAAAAATCTTCACTTAAGATGATGGCAACGCCGACTCCGATTGGCACGGCGATCAACAACGCAATAAACGAAGTGACCAACGTTCCATAAATTTGAGTCCAGGCTCCATAAATATTTTCTACTGGGTTCCAGCGAACACCCGTCACAAAGTCGATAATTCCAAATTTCTGGATTGCCGGAAGTGCATCTAGACCCACTTGAAGCGCGATCGCTAATAAGATCAAGATAATGCCAATGGCAAAGATCCTAGTCAGCCACTTAAAGACATTATCCACTGTGCGCGCTACCTGAGTGCGCTCATAGGACATACCTGAAGTCTTGTCTACTGATGGAGTCATAGTCGTAAGTCTAGTTGAGACAATCTACTTAAAAAATCTGTGAACAAATTATTAGACTAAAATGCTAACCAATCTCCCTAGATTCTTTCGTATATAAAGCCACTCCGAGCGGTATATGCCGGAGTGGCTAAAACGTAGGCTACTTTTCTTCGATCGTTGCCAGCTTGGCTGCAACTTCTGACACAAGAGCATCTGGTAGCGGAATGAAACCTAGCTCCGTGGTCGCCGCCTTAGCCTTACTATCCTTCTGTGCCCAGGTAAACAAATCTTTGAGCGTTGAACCCTTCGGTGCAGGATAGTTTCCATAGAGCAAAGCGTAGGTCAAGCTCACAATTGGATAGGCACCTTTTCCTGCCGGATCGGGAACGGAAATCACAAATTGCTCATTGGGCTTCTCACCCTCCAAGGATTTAGCGGCTGCTTCTGGTGTAGGAGTGATAAACTCTCCTGCTTTATTCTGCAAAGATGCCATGTCTAGCTGGTTTTCTCTGGCATAAGTAAACTCGACATACCCGATCGCACCAGGAGCTTGCTTAATTTGAGCAGTTACGCCTTCATTTCCTTTGGCACCCTGACCCGTGGGCCATTCAATCGATTTACCTGATCCGGGTTTCCAACCAGGACAAGCCTTAGCTAGATGTTTAGTGAAGATTGCAGTCGTGCCACTGCCATCTGAGCGGAAAACAAAGGTAATTGGCGTACTCGGCAGCTTGGCACCCGCATTATCTTTGGCAATCTTAGGATCATTCCAGGTTTTGATCGAGCCGTCGGCGATGCCACAGTAGGTTGCGCGAGAAAGCTTCAGATCCTTAACGCCCTCAAGATTGTAGGCAAATACAATGAAAAGACCTGTGGTAGGAACTTGAATCAGGGTTCCCCGCTCCTTGGGAAACTTGGCGGCATCTGCCTCTTTAATCGGATCATCTGTCCCCCCAAAATCCACCGTTTGCGCTAAAAACTGGTTAATCCCGGCACCACTACCAATGGATTGATAACTGACTTGCACATTCGGCTTGACAGTGCGGTATTCAGAAAACCAACGTTGATAGAGCGAGTTGGGGGCTGAAGCGCCTGCCCCACTGATTGAAATAGTGCCACCGCCACCCATTGCAGGACTACCTCCCGCACTAGGCGCAGTAGGGGGCGCACTGGGGGCACAAGAAGCCAGACCTGCGGCTAGAGCGATCGCAGAAGCCGAGAAAATCCAGCGGCTTACTTTCACCAAGGAAACCATAATCTCATCATCCTCACGTTGTGACCCCATAACACTACAATCCTTGCGTAAAGGGAAGGTTAAGCCGCCTATCTTTATGGCTGATCAGCAAATACAACCAATAGAACCCTGACCCTAGAAGTTATGGAGGGTGTCAAAAAATGGGAATCAATAGTTTGATTGCTTTTTGTTAACAAAGTAGAGTGAGATGAGCGCGATCGCTTGATTGAAATACCCGATCAGTCAAAATGTAGTTCAAACCACATCAAGCCTGTACTTGAAGTAGATACAGTATCGATTGCTAGGCTTCTGGCAATGTTTCTATTCGCTTCACCCAGACTCTCATTATTCCTTTTCAAAGCGAACAACCCCAGTGACTCACGGAATTAGTAATCAACTGACCCTCACTATCAATGGTGAACTGGTTTGCCTCAAAAATGCCGACCCCACGCGCACCCTATTGGAATACTTGCGGCACAGCGATCGCCTCGGCACCAAAGAAGGCTGCGGCGATGGTGATTGCGGAGCCTGCACGGTTGCGTTGATTGGCAAAGGAGCCGATGGCAAACCTCACTATCAAGCCGTTAACAGTTGCCTGATTCCCTTGGGCGCGATCGCGGATCGTGAAGTGATCACCGTAGAAGGCGTAGCAAACGGACAACTGCATCCCGTGCAAACCGCAATGGTGGATTTAGGGGGTTCCCAATGTGGCTATTGCACTCCCGGCTTTATCGTCAGCCTGTTTGCCGCTTATTACGATCGCACTTTGGATGACATGGCGATTGAAGGAAATCTCTGCCGCTGCACGGGCTATCTCCCCATTCGTCGCGCTGCTCAACAGGTGGCAGCACAGTTAAGTAACATCAGCGATACCTTTAGTTATGCCTTAGAACAAGCAGCGGTTGATCTTACGCCTGTCAATTATGGCAATGGCGATCGCCAGTTTTACCGTCCCGTGCAGCTTGTTGAGGTATTCACTTTACTGCACCAACACCCCAACGCGACTTTGGTAGCTGGAGCGACTGATTTAGGGCTGGAACTCAGTTGGCATCGACAACAGTACCCTGTGATGATCTCGTTGGAAGCCGTGGCAGAACTGCAAATTCTGGAACAAACCGCCGAGTCAGTCGAAATTGGTGCTGCTGTACCGCTGAGCCACATTGAAGCGACCCTGCACGGCGTGTTTCCCAGTTTGGATGAAATGCTGCATTGGTTTGCGGCGCGACAGGTGCGAAATCGGGCAACCTTAGGCGGCAATATCGGCACTGCGTCGCCTATTGGGGATTTGCCGCCCGTGCTGTTGTCCTTGGATGCAACGTTGCGCCTTGCCAATGCGACTGGCTCACGGGTCTTGCCCTTGGCAGATTTCTTTAAAGGCTATCGCCAAACCGATTTGCAACCCGGCGAGGTGATTGTCTCGATTGGGATTCCGAAAGCGATCGCGCCAGGAGCGGTACGCCGTTTGAGTCAATCCTATAAAATTGGTAAGCGTGGCACAGACGATATCAGCATTGTGGCGGCAGCATTCACGATTGATGTGGACGATCGCAATCAGATTCTTCACGCGCGGCTTGCCTATGGCGGTGTGGCAGCGATTCCGGCACGGGCGATCGCGGTGGAACAATTTCTCATCGGCAAACCTTGGAATATCGCCACTGTGCAACAGTCAAAACCATTGCTGGAAGAGGCATTTACGCCCCTTAGCGATTTGCGCGGCAGTGCCGATTATCGCCAACGACTGATCGTGAATTTGTTTGAAAAATTCTTTGTTGAAATGGATAGCGTTACCCGTGATTCAGTAGAGGTTCAGGCATGAATATTCCCAGACAGCCCAGCCGCAAACGGAGCCATGAAAGCGCAGAACATCACGTTAGCGGGAAGGCTATCTACACGGATGATCAGCGATCGCCCGCCGGAACACTGTCGCTCTATCCGGTGCTATCTCCCTACGCCAACGCCAAAATTCTCAAAATTGATCCGCAACCTGCCTATAGCGTGGCTGGCGTAGTGACCGTGCTAACGGCTGCCGATATTCCAGGTGAAAACAATACCGGGGTGATCGTCCACGATGAGCCACTGTTGCCCACTGAGGTCGTCAGCTATTGGGGTCAAGCAGTAGTGTGGGTGGTGGGTGAAACGGAAGACGCGGCACGACAGGGCGCAGAAAAAGTGGTGGTGGACTATGAACCGCAAACGCCGATCGCCACCATTCAAGCGGCGATCGCAGCCAACAGTTTCCACAATCAGCCGCAGGTGTGCCATCGGGGAGAGTCAGAACCCGCTCTGCTCCACGCCCCCTACGTTCTAGAAGGTGAACTGGAAATGAACGGGCAAGATCACTTTTATCTGGAAACCCAAACCAGTTGGGTGATTCCCGATGGCGAAGGGAACTACCAGGTGTATTGCTCGACCCAACATCCCAGCGAGACACAGGTTATTGTGGCGCGGATATTGGGAATTTCAAGCAATCGCGTGGTGGTCACCTGTTTAAGAATGGGCGGTGGATTTGGCGGTAAGGAATCTCAGGCAAACCCACCAGCCGCCGTTGCCGCGATCGCGGCTGATAAAACGGGTCGTCCTGTGCGCGTGCGGCTACGGCGACACCAGGATATGATCCTCACAGGCAAACGTCACGGGTTTTTAGGACAATACAAAGTGGGCTTTGATGGGGAGGGCAAGCTGCTTGCCTTAGACCTTGACCTTTACGCAGATGGCGGTTGGAGTCTGGATTTGTCGCCGCCCGTGCTGCTTAGGGCAATGCTGCATGTGGATAATGCCTACTACATTCCTCATGTTGAAATCCGAGGGCAAATTGCCAAAACCCATCGCGTTTCCAACACCGCGTTTCGAGGCTTTGGCGGTCCTCAGGGAATGCTGATGATCGAGGAGATTCTGGATCGGGTAGCGCGATCGCTGAACCTGTCTCCTGATGTCGTGCGAGAGCGCAATTTCTATCACGGTACTGGTGAAACCAACACCACATTTTATGGACAAGAGATCCTAGACAACCGAATCGCTCGCGTCTGGAATGAGGCAAAAGCGAATGCTCAGTACGCTGAACGGGAGATTGACATTCAGCAATTTAACCAGGCAAATCCTTACAAAAAGCGCGGCATTGCCATCACGCCCGTCAAATTTGGCATCTCCTTTAACAAGGTGCAATACAACCAGGCAGGCGCATTGATCTTGGTCTACACCGATGGCAGCATCCAGCTAAACCACGGCGGCACGGAGATGGGGCAAGGGCTAAATACCAAAATGCTGCAAGTCGCCGCGAAAACCTTGGGCGTAAATATCGATCGCTTCCGCCTCATGCCCACTAGCACCGATAAAGTGCCCAACACCTCGGCAACGGCAGCATCCAGTGGGGCTGATCTGAACGGGCAAGCCGTCAAAGATGCCTGCGAAACCCTGAAAAAACGACTGGCACCGATCGCTGCAAAATTGCTCAATCTCGATACGCCAGAAGATTTGATCTTTGAAGAGGATTGGATCTATTGCCGTACCAATCCCAGCGATCGCATTCTGTTTAATGCAGTGGTCAGAGAGACATACAACGATCGCGTTTCTCTCTCTGCCACCGGCTACTACCGCACCCCCGACATTCACTGGGATTATCAAACCAACCAAGGCAGACCGTTTTACTACTTTTCCTACGGAGCCGCCGTCAGTGAAGTGGAAGTGGATGGGTTCACTGGCACCTTCAAACTACGGCAAGTCGATATTGTGCATGATGTCGGCGAATCGCTCAATCCCTTAGTCGATCAAGGACAAGTAGAAGGCGGCTTTGTCCAAGGAATGGGCTGGTTAACCATGGAAGAACTCGTTTGGGATGACCAAGCTCGACTCCGCACCTATGCCCCCAGTACCTACAAAATTCCCACAGTCAGCGAAATTCCAGAACACTTTAAAATACATCTGCTAGAACGAGCCTCTCAGGACGGCACGATTTACGGTAGCAAAGCCGTAGGAGAACCGCCCTTGATGCTGGCGTTTTCAGTCCGGGAAGCAATTCGAGCGGCAGTTGCAGCATTTGGCGATCGCCCCACCCACGTCACCCTGGCAATTCCCGCCACCCCCGAAGCCACTTTAAAGGCAATTAATCAGGTGCGATCGCTGTAGCCGTAAATCTGAAAACATACAGAAAGTTTCGGGTTATCCATCCGTTTTAGGGTGTTATGTAGAAACTTTCGGGCGATCGCCCCCATAAGTAGAATATTCAGAAAGTTTCGGGTTTAACGTATAGGAAATATACGGAAAGTTTCTGAATATCTACCCCGCCAGGATGTTTATATGGAAAGTTTCTGTCTAATATTAGACAGCCTTCAGTTATCATTAAGACATAACCTCAAGGCTACTTGGTAGATTACCGAGATTAGTAAGTTAATAAAAGCCTATCTAAAACAACTTCTTTTTCAAGGCTTTTGCCATCCATTTGAAATCGTTTTAGCATTGAACGTCCACAGTTTATGAAAAGTTCTCGTTCAAAAAGATGTTCTGGGATAGGAAGATTACATAAAAGATCACCAGATTTTTTAGTGCCATCAATACTTAATGCAATATACATACCACGCTTTTTACATTGGTAAATGACATCAAAGAGCTTTGAAAGTTCAAATGATTGAGCACCGTACAGAATGGATTGCGTAAAACTGTAAGGAGGATCGCAATAAATTAAATCTCCCTCTCCCGCAGCTTCCATAGCCAATGCATAGTCTTGGTGCAAGAATGTGGTTCCTATAGTACGTTGATGCCATTCATCAACTCTTTGGGCAAAGGAAATAGGTGAAATAGGATCATGCACACCGCAAGGAGTAGACATGTAACCATCTGCTTTCCGAAATCTCACAACTCCTCCGTAACAAGATCTACTTAAAAACAGTAGATCTGCTGCATTTGGACAGGCATTGTAGCTTGCTTTAATCTTTTCGTATTCTTCTACCTTGTTACCATTATTCAAAGCGAGCCATCGTTGTTCGTACCATTTTTTTAGCGTTTGAGGGGACTGATGAAGTGTTTGCCATATTTCAACTAAAGGCTTGAAGATGTCGGATGCCACTGCTTTCTTTGGCGCAAGAGTTCCGAGTACTGCCCCACTACCTAGAAACGGTTCATAATAAGTATTAAAGTTTTTGGGAAAATACGAGACGATTTCATGAGCGAAGCGTTGTTTGTTCCCAACCCATTTAAGGAGTTGAGCTTTAAAGGGCTTTACTTCACATGGGGTGCTACTGAGTAATGACAACTGTTGTAGCTGCATATTATAGGTTTATAACGGACACGTAAGGCTACCATTCTCCAGACTTGAAATCAAGAACTTTTACCTAGAATTTCAACTCCAAGTCGATCAAAACTTAAAGCTAGAAGCCATCAATTAGCAAGAGATATTTAGTCATTTTATAAAATTTGAAATACTTTTCATGAAAGCTAACCCACTGTTCTTAAATCAACCTAAATCTTTTTGGGCAAATGTCCGAACTATTAGTCAACATTTAGGTTATACGCTACGTGGAAGTGCCCAGATCAAAGTTCCAAGCCTGAATAAAATGTGCTTAGCAATGCAAGACCTCGGATTAAGCTTTTCCCACATTGCTGATGGACAAAGCGTACCAACGGATTTAGGAGAACTACTATTAAGATATTATGAATACCGTGCTGACGTACTAAATAATCATGTACGACAAAAGCTTATGAATGTTGTAAGAGCAAGAGAAGTATTTACAGAATTGAAAGAATCTTTAAATCCCTATTGTCCTATCCCAATGAATAAGCAGAAAGGAGATAAGCGAGCTGAAGCATATTTCACTGGAATTATAAATATGCTGATAGAAGCCAACGCTGAAGGCTTGCAATGCGATTATGATCCTCGTGAATTAACCGCAATAACTTATAACAAACGCGATGTGCAACTAAGGTTGCACAAGAAAAGTCCCGCTGGGCGATGCTAGAAGTAGAACCTATCTAGCTGGAGTGGGACTTATGTTTACTATGGACGAGTTTATCATTGCTGTTT
>QBMH01000168.1 GCA_003249025.1 Leptolyngbya sp.
ACGATCGCCATTGACCATAATTTGCTGCCTTCGGCTTAACCCGAACTGACGTTAACTAGGTGAGGTTTAAGAGCTTGTCACCATCTGTCCATTTATTTGGACAGTGGAGGCTTGCTTCGATTGCACAGAGACCGTCGCCAAACCACCCGCCGCCAGCATGAAAATTGGATTGACCATAGCGTTTAGTACAGAGTCAAACATGTAAAGAGTAATACATACAGCCAAAGATGCTGCCGGAGCCACCATTGGTCGTAACCATAGCCGCGCAGGATAGCGGATGCAGAAACTGATAACAGGCAGCAAGATAGATGACGTTAAGGCTGCTAAACCATAGGCACCCTGAAGTCCAAATACAATAATCCACAAGCTGTCAGTGATGGAAATATCTTTTCCATACTCATCAAAGACTCGATTTCTGCCAAATCCTCCCCACCCAAATATCACTCTCTCACGCGCTTTTGCGCCTAATATCTCTTCATTATCAAAGCGGAATTTGACTGAGGCAACTCGTTCGGCATCAAACGTTTGAGATAAAGTATCAATCACTTGCTTATTGGGAAAAGTCCCAGTAACGCCCATGTATAGATACCAGCAAATTCCTAAAATGAGTATCCAAAGTAAAATAGCAGTCCGCAAATACCACGCGACTAAAAGAATGACTAATCCTAGTAGGAAAAGCGTATAGGCTCCTGTTGATCGCGCAATGATGAATGTGATTAATAACAATGCCATTAATAAGCCCATCGGCTGATTGAATAGTCGTTTAGCTCCTGTTCGCCATAGGGTAATGCCCATAATGCAGGCAGTCATTAACCATACACCGAGCATCAAACCATGTTCTAAAAATACCTGTGGTCTATATCCGCCATAACGAATGGACTGAGATGCATCTCGCCCTGTGTTCATTCCATAGACAAGAATGTGCAGACTGGAAAAGGTGCGACTTTCATACCAGCAGAAGGGAATATAAATTAGTCCACCGATAAATAGCCCAATTGCTAATTGGCGCAATCCAGCAAAACTATTCAAATAAATACGTCCCAAAAAGTAGGGGACTCCCCACGTCACAATTTGCGTTTGCGTGGTCGAAAAGCCATCATAAGCACCCAAGTCATTCACAACAGAGCTAATAAACGGGCTAGTACACCACAAGACAATAGGAATATCGACCCAACTAAATTTAAAAGAACTGATGCGTTTGGGATCAAATAGAAATGTTGCTATTAAAATCCCATAGCAAGCGGCTGACATTTTTGTGTATGCCGGAATACCAGGTATTTTAAACGTTGCAACAGGCAAGAAGAGCCAAGCAAATATGAAGCTCATGATCATTGCTTGTCGGGATGGATATCGCCTGAAGATATACAACACGGCTGGAATCCAAGAAAACATCATCAACGAAACAAACGCATTACCACCCATAATTAGGCTCAGATGAGAGGAATAGATTAGACAAGTAAGAAATAAGAGGACGAGATTAACTCGGCATTATAAAAATGGCGGTGGTAAATATACCCTGAGACATTGATTAGTCAGTTAAAAAATGTTTAGAATCACCCGATATACAAACACAGAGGGCGATCGCTTTACAGGAGCCAACAATAATTTTGTCAAAATCTAAATTAAAGAGCGATCATGTTATCAAACTAGAATTTAACAGAACCAATCAAAGAAGTGTAGAACGCTTCCTGGAAAACCTATTTGCTGAATCTTAGCCTTGCCCAACACACCCGTAGCATTTCGACAAATGTTATTGAGCAGATCTTTATCTATTCTTTTTAAGCCATGGGTATGTTTGAAATGACGTAAATCTTACGTAAAATAATGTCATTAAAGCCAAATCTTCTTTCAAGGAAATTCCATACTGAGGTTGAGCTACTTTCTTAGATGAGCACAATATCTCAAGATGTAGTGTTTTCACGGGTGTATCAGTCTGTTTTTTTCAATAAGGTTCAGATATTTCAATTTAGACAACTAAGTTTTCCAGATAGCGAACCGATTTAGGAAAGCTATAGTATGGAATATCTGTAGCCATTGCTCAAATTACCTTTTACACCTCATCGCTTTTTAAGACAAAACATGATGATTAGGAGAACCCCCCGCTCTGTTGCAGGAATCGTTTTGTCATCTTTGATTGGAGCAACTCAGCCTTTATCTGTTTTGGCTCAGAGTTCGCCCACTCTTGTGCCTTCCCAAAATTCCATACCGTTTGAGCAAAGAACACCATTACCTGAGGCTCCACCTCCCACAGATATTAGACCAGGCACTATACTAGGGGATGCTTACACTCTGGGAGCAGGAGATATTGTCAGGGTTGAAATCTTTGATATTGCTCCAGAGTTAGCGTTGGAGCCACGGTACACAATTTTATTAGATGGCACACTGAACTTACCTTGGGTTGGAAGCGTGCCTGTTCAAGGTTTGACATTAACGCAAGCAGCAGCAGCAATTTCTGCAAAGTATGGTCGGTTTATCCGTAACCCGCTAGTAACGATTAGTTTGCTGGCACCTAGACCGCTTAAGGTTGGTGTAATTGGAGAAGTCAATCGCCCTGGCTCTTACATTATTAGTGTCATTAGTAACGAGGTTTCTCAGACAAGCCTCAATCAAAGAACAGCATCAGAAGGCGGAAACCAATGGCCTAGGGTGAGTCAGGCAATTCAATCGGCTGGGGGTGTGACTCAAATTGCCAATATTCGTGAGGTGAAAATTCGTCGGTTACGAACCAATCGCGAAGAAATTGTGGCGATCGATTTGTGGAAGTTTTTACGCGAAGGCGACCTCAACCAAGACATCTTACTTCGCGATGGCGATACCATCATTATTCCTAAAGCCAGTAAGCTAGATGCAGCGGAAGCGACGCAGGTTGCAGCAAGCAACTTTTCTCCTGAAACTATTTCAGTTAGCATCGTTGGCGAAGTTACTGCCCCAGGCTCACTTAAGCTAAAACCGAATACAACCCTAAACCAAGCTATCATGGCAGCGGGTGGGTTTAAGGTTGGTCGAGCTAGTCAAAAAGGAGTGGATTTAATCCGTCTCAATCCAGACGGTACAATTACACGCAACAAGTATTCGATCGATCTTGATCAAAATTTGAGCGAAGAACGTAATCCTGCGCTTCACAATAACGACATCGTCGTTGTAAATCGAACGTTTATTGCATCAGCAAATGACTTTTTGATCAACGCGATTGGTGTTCCACTCACCATATTTGGCGGAATCTCAGGGTTCAGGAACGTATTATTTCCCAACGGAAATCGGTAATATTGCGGAACGGCATATTCTGAAGTGTTTGTTTAGTGACGGACTTAATCGACTGTAGATGAGGTAACCCATGCAAGCCGGACAAAATGCACAGAACCTAACTTTCAACGGGCAGAATCATTTGGAAGAGGTTCCACTTGCCCCCAGCAGTATGGGCGGCGAAGTTGATCACAAACCTAAAAGTGGCGGCTTTAAAGTGCGCTCCTTAATCGGGGCTGTTCGGCGAAACACTCCAATCGTTTTAGTGTTGACTCTACTGGGTGGTGCTGGCGGGTGGGTGATGACTAGAACTTTTCCATTGATTTACGAAGGTAGTTTTGTCGTTTTAGTTGAGCCAATCACGTCGCAAGGGCGTTTATCCGATCCCTCTGCTATTTCACGGGCACAGGTTCAACAAGACAGTAACGGCAGTGGTATTGACTATCCAACCTTGCTCCAAGTTCTACAAAGCCCTGACAGACTTTCTAAAATTGCGAAGACTATTCAAAGTCGTTATTCAGAAGTGACGGCTGAATCTTTAGCTAGGGATCTAAAAAACCAAGACTTTACAGTTGCTCGTATTGGAACGAACCTGCTTGATTCCACCAGAACGATAGAAGTCGGTTACAGAGGTTCTAATCCAGGAAAAGTTCGCTTTGTCTTAGAACAGATGGCTCAGGGCTATCTCAAATTTAGTCTTGACGATCGCAAAGTGCGGACTGAAGCTGGCGTAGAGTTTATTGAAGAGCAACTTCCTACCTTGCAGCAGCGAGTTACTGTATTAGAAAGTCAGATACAGAACCTTAAGCAGCAGTATCGATTAACTGATCCAGCACTTGAAAGCACTCAGGTATCAGACCAGTTAAAAGCTGTAAACGACAAGAAATTAGAAGCTGACACGCTGTTACGCGAACAGACAACCCTATATGCTGTCTTACAGAAGCAAATCGGTTTTACTCCAAAACAAGCACTAGGAGCCGCTTCGCTAAGTCAAAATCCTCGCTATCAGGATTTATTGACGCAGTTAAAAAAAGTTGAGGGATTCATTGCGATCAAACTTGCTCGATTCAATGAAGATAGTCCGATTGTTAAAAGTTTGCGTGATCAACAAAGGAATTTAAAGCAGCTAGTCGCTCAAGAATCTCAACAAAACCTGAGTGAATCCTCGCCTGGAATTTCAGAGAATCCTCAGATTCTGGCATTTCAAGATCCGGTACGGCTGGATTTGATTAGACAACTGGTTCAGTCTGCCAATTTAAGTCAATCTCTGCAAGTACGTGTCCAAGAGACGGCTCGAAACAAAGCAGCATTAGAAAACCGATTAAATCAACTTCCTTCTATTACCCGTCAATACAATACTTTGCAGCAGCAACTAGATATTGCGACAAAAACGTTAAACCAGTTTTTACTACAGCGGGAGACGTTGCGAGTTGAGGCGGCTCAAAAAGAAGTGCCTTGGGAAATTATTGCCCCACCAAAACTGGTAGCTGATCTAAAGACAGGCAAGCCGATCGCCTCACGAGGCAAAAAGGCACAGCCCATGATTCCAGGTGGTTTGGCGTTTGGTGCATTCTTAGGAGTCGCTGCCGCTTTATTAAGAGAAAAACTCCGCAATCAGTTTGTCACGGTAGCAGATTTGCAGGATGCTGTACCATTCCCACTTTTTGGGATGATTCCAAGCCAAAAAATGGCGGCAAATCTATCAACCGATGGAATCAAGCCAAAAAATTCGGAACCCTTCACTGATGCATTTTGTTCGCTGTATACCAATCTGCGTTTCTTATGCAATCCACCCGTGAGATCGCTAGTTGTTGGTTCAGTAGAACCTGGAGACGGTAAAACAACAGTTGCTCTGAATCTTGCTTTAATGGCTGCAACAATGGGACAGCGAGTTTTACTGGTAGATGCCAATCTTTCCTTACCTCAACTGCATATGCACTTTAACCTGCCTAATCAAAAAGGTTTGGTTGATGTTCTGCAACAACGAATTGATGTATCTGAAGCCATCGAGAAGATCCCTGGAGAAAGTAATTTGTCTGTATTAACGGCAGGTTCTGCTCAATCTGGTGCAACTCGATTGTTTGCTTCTAGTGAAATGCAACGGTTAGTCAAACGGTTGCAAGGGAGTTATGACCTGGTTATTTATGACAGTCCATCTTTAGATGCATCCACAGATAGCAACTTCCTAACTGCACAAACCGATGGGCTGGTGTTAGTCGTTAGTCTAAATAAAACGAAACAAAGCCTTGTCCGAGAGACATTGGGCGATTTGGAGAAATATCATTTGCCAGTGGTCGGAGTGGTGGCAAACCGGATTGGAAAGGGCAAGATTGCCCCCTATGCTTTACCCGTTGGTCAACAGCCAGCCTATGCGGCTGAAGCACATCCAGCTTTTTTTGGGAAGCTTAAGGAATCAGGCGATGCCCAGTAAGACTAACTTTTTTAAGCGCAGGGTGAGTTGCTTTAACTAGGAAAGAATATTTAGTAAACAGCAAGCTGATGAAGTTTCCATCTCCTTGATCAAGGCAGTAACCAGTTATTTGTTAAGTAAGATCGTAAAGGATAAAGAACTTGGCAACGACGGATTGGGTACTTCTAATAGTTGAAATCATCCTAATCGCAATTGCGATATTGCTATTAATTCCTAGCCTCATCTTAGTGATCGAATGTGTTGCAGCGCTTTTTCCGCCGAGAGTCTGGCGTTGGCAAGGTTCTCCACGTCCTCGTATTGCTGTTTTAATTCCTGCCCATAATGAAGCATCTGGCATCGAAGCCACGTTAGAAACGTTGCTAGGGCAACTGACTTCTCTAGATCAATTAGTTGTAATTGCTGATAATTGCACAGATGAAACAGCGGTAGTTGCACGAGAAATGGGTGCTATTGCGATCGAGCGCTTTGATGATACCCTCCGTGGTAAAGGGTATGCGCTCGACTTTGGTATGAATTTTCTTGCTGATCGTCCACCTGACGTAGTGGTCATTGTGGATGCGGATTGTAATGTTGCACCTGGAGCAATTGAACAAATTTCACGGTTAGCGATCGCTCGTAATCGTGCTGTACAGGCGACCTATCTGCTTACCCAACCCCCTAAGCCTTCTCCAAAAGATGCCGTTTCTACCCTCGCCTTCACTGTCAAAAATTTAGTTCGTCCCCTTGGGCTGACTCAGTTTGACTTACCCTGTCCTTTGACGGGCGCAGGCATGGCGTTTCCTTGGGAAGCAATTCGCAAGGTTTCTTTAGCAAGTGGCAATATTGTTGAGGATATGAATCTTGGGTTGGATTTAGCATTAGCGGGTCACCCCGCCACTTTTTGTCATGAGGCACGAGTGACCAGCGCGCTCCCACAACAAGCCCGCGCCGCTAAAAGCCAACGAACCCGCTGGGAGCATGGGCACCTGCAAACCATTCTGACCCAGGTTCCTCGTTTACTCAAAATGGCTCTTCAAAAGCGGCGATTTGACTTGCTTGCGATCGCCCTTGATTTACTCATTCCTCCCCTCTCTTTGCTTGTGATGTTGTGGGCTGTAGCAATGGGTATTGCCCTTGTTGCGGCCCGCTTTGGCATCGCCCAGATTCCTGTTATTCTGCTGGGTAGTTCAGGAGTCATGATTTTAATTGCGATTGTTTCTGCTTGGGCAAAATATTGCAGAACAGACATTCCTGCCAAAGTACTTTTAACCATTCCCCTTTATGTTTTGTGGAAAATTCCGTTGTATTTTAGCTTCTTGTGGAAGCCTCAAACTAAGTGGGTCAGAACAGAGCGGGATAGCGCTGATTCTCCTCGATCTTGATTGCATTGTTCAGCATTTCCTGTCTAGAATCAAACAGCGAATCCTGATACAAACCCATTGGGTTCGATCGCCAACACGGGACTCAACAGATGGGCAACCAAGTGCCGGATTGGCGATCGTAACCGCTGTAAAGTAGATCGTGACCTGTTACCAAGCTACGGCAACTTTTTACGATCGCTCTCGTCTGGTTCAAAGATGTATCTTAAACACTCGGCTAAAAACTATTCGCTAATTTTTATTCACCTAATCGTTTCTACTTTTGATTAAAATCAAGCTGGAAACCTAGCTTCCTACTATTTTTCTTTCTTCCACTATTTTTCTACGATGTCTCATTCCTTTTGCAACGGAACTCTGAGCTATGTCTTCTCCTTCATTACCCAAAAGCTTTTCATCTCGGTTTGATTCGGAAAACAGAGGCAAGGCTTGGGCATTACTATGCCAACCGATGTCTTTGGCAGTGTTGGCATCTTTGGGAGCGCATGGGCTGCTGTGGGTTGGTTTGCCGCTGATGGCTGCCTCACAGCCACAATCCGCAGATACTCAGAGATCTGTACCTTTGGTGGAGCTTAGCCCATTAGAACAAGCTCGGCTACCTCAAATTTCTACTTCAACCCTATCCGCGTTGCCTAAACAGTCAACCCTGCCGAGTTCAATCCTACCTAATGCCTTGACAACGGTTCCGGTAAATCCTCAAACGCCTCAAGAGTCAACATCGTATTACAGCGTGCCGACTCAGCCTTCTGCCCCTACCATCATTCAGTATTCAGTTTCTCCCCTAACTAAGCGATCGCCACGCAAAAGCACCGACGAAAAAACTTCAGACTCAGACACCAAAACTCAATCGCCCTCAAAGGAAACCGAGAAGCAAGCTGAGCCAGAAGGAAAAAAGGACTCCGATCCTCCCATTTCTTCAAAAGCAGAAGATTTATTGCCGAAGCAGCCAGATAATCAAGGCAAGATCGCGTTACAGCAAAAGTATGCCTACAGTACGGCGAATACCTCTCAAGATGACTTTGCAACTAACTCTACTACCTTAAGTCAAAAGGCACAGGATATTTCTAAAGGAAACATGAGTGAAGACTGGGAAAAACTAGATGCAATGACTGCGCCCTACCTTAAGGAAGCTTGCCAGTTTAAACACGATGGTAAAGCGATCGCAGGAGAAGCGTGGGTTGGGGTAATTGTTCAGCCCAACGGCAAACTCGCAGCAAAACCAACCTTACTGCGATCGTCTCATTTCACAGGTTTAGATGAAGCTGCCATCGAATTTATTGCCAAGCATCCCTTTGAAGCAGGTAAGCAATATCGCGGATTCTATGTTCCGATTAAATTTGAACTCAATAAAACAGATTGTGTTGCAGCGGATACACCCAACCCTACTTCGTAAGTTTCATCTGAATACGAGGCTGAGTGTGAGGGATGAAGTGCAACGGGCAGAGTTCAAAGTCACGGGGGTAAGAGAGCGTCGCGGAGTTCTCTCTAGCAAAAGTTCTTGGAATGGGGATCAACTATTCCTTACCTGAATTGAAACTTTGAGGAATGGTAATGATATAGCGAAAGCCAGTCTCTGAGCCACTCTGGATGGTGACTTTGCCGCCCTGTAATTCCACTAAATGCTGGCTGAGTAATAAGCCTATATTTTTGCGTGGAGTGATGTCGATCGCAGCGTCCCTGTCTGCTGTTAGAACATGATTTCCAGTCACAGGGTGATCTGCGATCGCGGTTGTTCCATCCGAGCTAGCAGTCGGTGCTGTGCCATTGCTGCTCACTGCACTTACTAAAGAGGGTTGAGAATATATCTCCGCATAGGGCAATCCTTCTCCGAGCCAAGGATGCGATACCCAAATGGAGAGGTTCAAGCTGGTGTCTTGTCGCGAGACATGTAATCGCACAAGACTACCCGCAGTAGAACTTTGAATAATGCTGAAAATGAGGTGATAGAGCATCTGGCGGACTTTTTCTTTGTCCAGTAGCCAAATGCGCCGACCCGGTTCTATGGTGAGGCGAACTTGTTGATCGCGTCGCTGGGCAGCTTGTTCCAGGGTAATGATTGCCTGTTGACACAGCATTTCAATATCCACAGAACTCAAGGTTAAAGTCTGATCAATCTCCTTTAACTCAGACAGTTCCACGATTTCGTTCATCAGTGATAGCAAGTACTGCCCGCTGTTGTGAATGATACCGAGATATTCTTTCTGCTTAGGGGTAAGAGGTCCATAAATTTCACGGCTTAAAACACTTGCCATACCCATCACAGAAGTTAGCGGTGTCCGAAGCTCATGAGCAAGCTGACCTAGCAGGTCTACTTTAAGCTGGTTGGTAAGAGAAAGGTCGGCAGATTGAGCAGCATTTTCTATTGCTATCGATCGCACCGATTGGGTTTGGGTCATTTGCGATCTCTGCCGTTCAAATTCACTCATCGCCCAACGTGCCATCAGTTGTAAAAATGTCACATCTTGTGGGCTAAAACTGCGGGGCATCCTATCCATTACTGCCAAAGCACCAATACAGTCACCGTTGCAAGTCAGCAAGGGAACACCCAAATAGGCGCGGATGCCGTACTGATACGCCAAAATACTGTTGGCAAAAGTGGGATCAGTTAAAGCATCCGCAATGTTCAAGGGTTGCCCACTATCCACCACATAGGCGGAAAATGATTCTTGCCGACTGATTTGGCGAGTGGTTGCCAATTCATTCATCAAGCCCAAGGTCGATAAACCCACTGCTGATTTGAACCGTTCTTGCTCTGCACTCATCAATCCTAAGATGCACACTGGCATATTTAGGGATTGGGCGGCTGTTTGGGTTGCTTCTTCAAAAATTGGCAGGCTCTCAATCTCTAATAAACCTAGCAGTTGTATCACCTGCGATCGCTGCTGCTCTCGTACTGAAGCAGTTAACCCATCCAGGCGACAAAATAATCCATTCTCTTGACTGCTCATGCTCACCCGTAACTCCCATGTGCGTCCGTAGATCTCTGGAAAAAAGCAAAGGCTTTTCACTAGACACAGCATTCCCTCACATTGAGAGGAGTGAACGCTGAAAAGACAGGGGAGAATACTGAATTTTCTGGCTTTCGTTTAAGGTCGGTTGCCTAAAGACGAGAATATTTACTGACCTTATACCAATTTAAATGGTGCTAATGACAGATAGTGCATCTAGGATAAAGGGATAACCTGTGAGAGAAGCAACCACTTGAGGGGTTAGCTGAGACAAAAGGTGATCAAGCTTTGTTTGCAGTTGCTCCAGCGTTTTGAACGAAGCCCACTTGAGATCTGCCTTGAGATGTTCCCACAAGCGCTCTATTGGATTTAGCTCAGGACAGTAGGGCGGTTGAAACACCAAGATAATTTTCTCTGGCACAATCAGGTCTTTGCCTTTGTGAAACCGTCCGTTATCCACTTGCAGCAGGTTGAGGCTGTCAGGATAAGCTTTGGAGAACTCATCCAAGAACCATTGGTAGCACTCGGTATCAACATGAGAGAACTGCAAGAAAAAGGATGCTCCGGTGGCAGGTTCCACCGCGCCATACAGCCAGAATGCTTTGAATATCGACTGCCATGCCCCAATCGGTTTCACCCCAAACGCTGTAATCAATCGTCCGATGAGGGTATGCAGTCCAAAGCGACTCTCATCTTGGGCAAAGTAGCGAATCGGTCGCTCATCCTGGCGCACTTGCCGATAGTACTGACTCAACAGGTCGAGGTCGCCCTTGAGGTTTGCTTAAAAGCCTCTCGCTGGACTCGGTTCTGCTTGATATTTTGAGGACGAGCCACCTTGAGCTTGGCTTTGAGGCGATAGCGCGTCATCTGGTACACCGCATGATACTCGGCTTCTACCCCTAAACTCTCCAACAGCCACTGCTGCACTGCCCCATAACTGTCAAACCCATTGCTCGGTTCTTGCAATCGCTTGGCTAAGGCAACCTCTGCCCACATCGGAATCACCCGGTTGCCGCCTCCTGGGATTGGTTTGACCACTAGCAATGCTTCTAATCCTTGCGCTCGGTATAACGCTAACCACTTTTGCACCGTGCCTCGATGCCTGCCAATCGCAATCGCTATCTGGCTGATACTCGGTGCGTAGGCTTGTTTGAGCCAGTA
>QBMH01000169.1 GCA_003249025.1 Leptolyngbya sp.
CTTTGATGGCTTCGAGGGCTGCCTTAGTCTTGAACTCGGTGCTGTATTGTTTTCGCTGCATAATTCTTTGCTGCTCAGTAATTTCTCTGACTATTGTGCAGCGGGTCTCTCTTCTTGCTTTGTTCAATTTATGGGGTACATCATACTGGTCATGTTCGATCACAAAAATAGCAATGAATCCCTTTTCAAGTGGAACTGCCCGCCAAACATCAAAGTATGGAAATAACTCGTCATAGTTGCCAACCCTGTCAGTTAAGTAGTGGTAAAGCTTTCTACTTGGAAGTATTAAAATACCGCCTGCCAAAGTTTGCGTTAGAAATCCAAGAACCATCTTGTTGAGTGCTCTATGACTTGAGGAAATATTACCCGTCTCCCACTCAAGAGCAAACGGGAGATCATCAGTAGTCCTCGCCGCATCTACCTTACTAAGAAAAACTTTTTCCTTGGTAGTAAAAACTCCTGTAAATTGAACTGGAGCTTCCAGTCTCCATCCAAACCTATCTTTCAAAGCAATCATGCAAGCTTTTTTAATCGGCGTGACCCCATTGCCGTGTTTTGTTGGGTTAATGGTGAAGCTTGATGTGTCAGGAGGATGAACGATCAGTGAAATAGCCTCACGGATTTCAGTCCGAATAATAGACCAATCGCTTGATTCTTCAAAACTTCCAACACTAATCAGAGAAATCTCCTGAACAATCTTCATGGTAACTACTCAACGTTCCGCATATATTCGGATTTATCCGATGTCATCATCGCCTTGTCGCTAAGGGTAAGCCGGAGAGAGGGCTGCGTCGGTTTGGCTAGCGCTGGCACCGGAATAGACCAAGCCGCGCTGCATATCCAGCGTGATGATCTCGCCTTCCCGAATGGCGGAGGTAGCATCTTTCACGCCCACAATGACCGGAATTCCAAGTCTTAACCCAATCACGGCAGCATGGCTAGTCAGGCTACTATCTTCCGTAATAATTCCAGAGGCTTTCCGCACCGCTTCCATCAAATCAGCGCTAGTGCTAGAAGCCACTAAAATTTCCCCAGCGTTAAACGTACTTGCCTCAAAGCCATTGTGCAGAATTCTTGCCCGCCCGCTGACGGAGCCACCTTGCCCAATGCCAATGCCTTTTCCACGAACGGCTGTGACAATTTCGACTTTGACCAAATCTGTGGAGCCAGAAACACCCTGGAGTGTGCCTGCTGTCATTACTACTAGATCGCCTTCCTGTAGCAGTTGGTTTTCTTGGGCAACGCTGACGGCTGCTTGAAAGGTTTGCCCCGTAGACGGAAGATCTAATACCAGCAAAGGTTTTACGCCCCAGACTAGTTGCAGTTGCCGCGCCACATCCACATGGGGAGTGACCGCCAAAATTGGTTTTTGGGGACGAAACTTTGAAACATTCCGCGCCGTTGCGCCACTTTTGGTTAAAGTCATGATGGCAGCAGCATCGAGTTGTCCGGCAATTCGCGCCACTGCTTGACTGATGGCATTGGGGATCGATCGCCCGCTGTCGGTCATCTGCCGAATGGGTGGCTCTTGCTCCATCCGTAGGGCAATCTGCGCCATAGTTTTCACCGCTTCGATCGGATATTTGCCCACGGCGGTTTCATTCGACAACATGATCGCATCAGTGCCATCCAAAATCGCGTTTGCCACATCCGAAACTTCGGCGCGAGTCGGGCGCGGACTATGCACCATGCTGTCGAGCATTTGGGTGGCGGTAATCACTGGAATGCCGCGACGGTTTGCCGTTGCAATCAGGCGCTTTTGCAAAATGGGCACATCTTCAGCAGGCAGTTCCACGCCGAGATCTCCCCGTGCCACCATGACCCCATCACTGATGGAGAGGATGGACTCCATTTCCTCGATCGCTTCGTGCTTTTCAATCTTGACGATCACCGGAACTTGCTTACCAGCCGCAGAAATCAGCTCTTTAAGTTCCAGCACATCTTGCGGATTGCGAACAAAGCTGAGGGCGACCCAATCAACCCCTTGATCTAACCCAAAGGTGAGGTCCTTGCGGTCTTTGTCGGTGATTGCCTTAATAGACAAATACACACCGGGAAAGTTTACGCCTTTGTTGTTAGAAAGTACGCCACCTACCACTACCTGACAGTGCAGTTCACCCGCTGATCGCTTCACTTCTTCTACGCGCATTTCCACTCTGCCGTCATCCAGCAAAATCGTGGCACCTTCGGGCACTTCATCGGCGAGTGGCTCATAGGTAACACAATTCATGGTTTGGTTGCCCATCATCAAGTTGCTAGTGAGAATGTAGCGATCGCCTGTTTTTAGGACGATGGAACCATCTTCAAAGCGTCCCAGCCGGATCTTTGGACCTTGCAAATCCTGCAAAATTCCCACGGGCTGATTTAATTCAAAGGAGATTTGCCGAATCAACCGAACGCTACGCTGATGGTCATCGTGAGTACCATGGCTGAAATTGAGTCGGAGGGTGGTCGCACCAGCCTCAATCAGCGATCGCAGCACTTCCGGGCTACTTGTCGCGGGACCAATCGTTGCAACAATCTTCGTTCGGCGCTGGGATGCTTGCAATTGCATGGATGACTGTGAAGGTAAGGATTACTTAAAACTCAAAGACTGTTACTTTGGAACACTTGGTTAAAACGTTCCCCCGGCTCTCTACTCTATTCCGTACTTTCTTTAAGTCTCCGGTCGCTTTTTGGTTGAAAAACTCAGTCAGAGCAGTCAAAGAAGATTTAACAAAGCCTAAGAGCAACAATTGAAAGTAACGAAATTCAAGCAGTATTGTTGAAAATAGTGACAATAACAGAAACGGTGTGCAGGAAAGCGTTTGAAGTCAGCAAAGGGATACTATCACGTTATTGGTCTATTATTGGGGCAATTCAATCTGCCATTCTTGCAGCGCGATCGCGATCCCGTGGCGCAACTCCGGGGAAATATCTTGACTAGCTTGTAATGCTGCTAGTTGCTGATGGGTTTGCTGCGGCTGAATTTGCTTCAGCGCCGCGATCGCGTGTAGCCCGATTCTTGCATCCTGACTTGCCAAAAGCTGGATCAATGGCTCGATGGCGATAGGTTGCTGGAGTTGACCCAAGGCTAGGGCGATCGCCTGCTGGATTTGAGGAACTTGAGCAAACTCCTGGTTTAAGGATTGAGCCAGCACTTGAGCCGCTGCGCTTTTTAAGCCGGGATCAGCCCACCGTCCCAGAGCGATCGCAATTTCTTGAGACACTTGAGCCGCTTGACGGCGTGGATTTTCTAGCAAATTTTGCAGTGAATAAAATGCCGGGGGGGTGCCAATCCATGCCAGCGCTCGAATGATTTCCACTTGCAGGATTTCGGGCGTATTGGCAGCGGCGATCGCACGACTGAGGGCATCGACTGCCGCATCTGTCGCCGCATCTGCGCCGATTCGTCCGAGGGCGATCGCGGCTTGCTGACAAACACCGATATTCAAATCCCACAGGCGATCGACGAATCGGTTCACTAGACCTAGCGACTCGGTTAAATCGGTGCGGACGGCTAATCCGGCGATCGCAGCACGGCGAACGGACGCAGCCGGATCGGTTAAGGCTTGAATTAAAATTGGCGGCACCTGGGGATCGTGAAAACTGCCGAGTGCTTCAATGGTCATTGCTCGAATGGTGGCATTGTCATCTTGCACCACCGTCAGCAAAGGCGCGATCGTGACAGAATGGCGAATTTGCGTTAAGGCTTGGACGGCAAGTAAGCGGGTTTCGGGCGCGCTTAACAGATCGGTGAGGGACGCGATCGCATGGGTGCCAAAGGTTGCCAGCGTCTCAGATGCTATCTCGCGCAAGTCGTCGTCTTCGGAGTTCAACAGTTCTACCAATGCCTGAATTGCAGCGGGATGACGGGCTTCGCCTAAAAGCCGCACTGCAAACCAACGGGTCTCTGGCTGCTCGTCTTCATCTTGAACTAACGTAATCAAAGGGGCAATTGCCGCTTCCCTCAAGCCCGGAAATACTTTCGCAACGTCCCAGCGCTCTTGAAAGTCACCTGATTTGAGGACGGCGATCGCCAGACTGACCAGGGAAGCAACTTCATCGACAGATAATTGTGTCCAGTCGCCCGCGTGGTAACGCTGCTGCAACGTCAGAGCCACGGCAGACCAATCGCCCCGCTGGGCAGTTTCTTGTAGTTGACTGACCCAATTCACTATTGCAGAGACCTGATTACTTTCCTAAAAAGCTAAAGGCGCGAAACTTGTGCGCTTCTATTTCGATTCGCTTCGCAAGGCGATCGCAGACTAAATGACAGAGTTCAAAAATGAGTTCATCTTCTACTTTGTAATATGCCAGCGTTCCTTCACTGCGTCGGCTTAATATGCCTGCTTGCACCATGACCTTCAAATGCTTAGACACATTTGCCTGACTGGTATCCATCGCCTCAACTAAATCCTGTACGCATCGTTCCCCATCTCGAAGCAAGTTCAATATTTTGAGACGGGTTGGTTCACCCAAGACGCTGAAGTAAGCAGCTAGTTGTTGAACAACTTCTGGCGGAACTGGCTGGGAAGAGTTCATGGGCAATTATGAAACGGTGTGAGAAGCATTGATCCCCAGATTTTAACGAGTCACCCGAAACACCGCAAGGGAGAACCACAACCTTAACTAAACTTTATTAGAACTTTACGGGTATCCATTAATGCCAAATTATTCATTCCTACGGAGTTACTCGCATCAAAGGCTGATTATATTCGACTGGGTCTCCATTCTGAACTAGAATTTCAATAATCTCTCCCGAAACTTCTGCCTCAATTTCATTCATCAGCTTCATCGCTTCAATAATGCACACAGTTTGCCCAGATCGGATGCGATCGCCTGTTTCAACAAAGGGCAGTTCATCCGGCGCAGGAGAACGATAGAACGTTCCCACCATGGGAGACAAAATTTCGAGATAGCGGCGATCGCTGTTGGGCGGCAGCGTCACAGTTGCCGATGGCAACGGCGCACTATCGGAAGATTTAGTATCCCCTCCGGTCATCCCCGCTGGCGAGGTTGGGAACACCATTTCAGGGGTGCCCGTATTAACCCTGGCTAAAAGCTGTTCGTCTCTGCGTAACCCTCGGCGGATGATCAACTCAAAATCGGAGCTTTTTAGCGTTAACTCTGCGATATCCGTCTGGTTAATCGCGGCTAACAGTTCACGGAGTTCATTCAAATTCAACGACACAGTGCGTGCAAACCTCTTCGATAGGGGCTAGAAATTGATCGGGCTAGAAGTCATAGGGCTAAAAATTCAACTCACCTTACTCACGACCCAAATAACTATCTGTGCGAGTGTCAATCTTAATTCTCTCGCCGGTGGTGATAAACAGAGGCACCATCACTTGGGCACCTGTTTCTACAATGGCAGGCTTGTTTCCACCCGTAGCGGTGTCCCCTTTAAAGCCTGGATCGGTTTGGGTAACTTCTAGCACTACAGAATTGGGCAGTTCCACTTCCATAATTTTCTCACCCCAGCGAACCACGTTCACTTCCATGCCTTCTTTAAGATATTTAACGCGATCGCCAATTTGGGCAACACTTAACTGCGTTTCGTCATAGCTCTCCATATCCATAAAGACGAAGTTATCTCCTTCTTTATAGGTATATTGCATGGTCGCTTTATCTAAATTGGCTTGAGGAAGCGTTTCACCCGCCCGAAACGTTTTTTCAACCACACTACCTGTCTGAACATTCTTCAGCTTTGTACGAACAAAAGCGGCTCCCTTTCCGGGCTTCACATGGAGAAACTCCACCACCCGCCAGACATTACCGTCCAGTTCAATACTCACGCCCGGTCGAAAATCATTACTGGAAATCATTGGTCTTAAAGCTTTAGCAAATAATGATTGGCAACTCATTTTACCGCTCAGATGAGCGTAATCAATCAATCAAGCTAAAGGAACCTCAACAAAACCAATTGATTTCCTAAATCACCTGTCACCAGTCAGCGTTTTCAGCGTCGCCCTATGGCAAGATAATAGATTGAGGCGACCAGTCTAACGCTTCAACATTGTGCCAATTTAGTGAGCAGTAGACATGCAACACCCTGGAATAAATCTTCTGAAGCACTGGTTGAAAATGGGGCTGAACCTGTTTATGGTAGTTACCCTTGCGATCGGGCTAAGCGCTGCCAAGCCGATTCAAATTAGTCGCCTACCCGCAGGTAACGCAATTACCGACGGTAGTGCCCTATTGCGCGATGCCTTGCCTATCGATAACACTGCAATTCGAGATTTGCAAGAAAGCCTGGAAGATATTACTGGAAAGCTGCGGTCACAGAGTCGTTGGGGCGCGATTACGGGTGATATTAGCCGCGCTACTCGGATTGCCACCGATAAACAGGCGGCGATTTTGGCGAGCATTCCTAGCGACAAACAGCCCAGCGCGATCGCCTTGCTCGATCAGATCAAAACAGCTTTGCCCGATTTGCAAACCGCTAACGAAGCAAAAGATCGAGTGCAGGTAATGGCTGAACGAGCCAAAGTTCTAGATTTGGTTGGGCAAGTTGAAGAATTAATGGTGCAGCAGTTTCCTTATGAAGTGCCGGAAGCCTATCGCAATCTGCCTCAGCTAAAAGGACGAGCAAAGGTGGAATTCACCACCAACAAGGGCAAGATTGTTTCAGTGATCGATGGCTACAGTGCCCCAGTCACGGCAGGCAACTTCATTGATCTAGTGCAGCGTGGATTTTATGACGGACTGCCCTTCACCCGTGCAGAAGAATCTTACGTCCTACAAGTGGGCGATCCGGCGGGGGCAGAAGTCGGTTTTGTCGATCCCAAAACTAAGCAATATCGGGCAATTCCGCTGGAAGTCAAAGTAAAAGCTGATCCGGTTCCGGTGTATGGCATCACCTTGGAAGATGCTGGACGATTTCGTGAGCAGCCTGTGCTGCCATTTTCTGCTTATGGCGCAATGGCTTTGGCGCGTCCTGATACTGACCCGAACGGCGGCTCATCTCAGTTTTTCTTCTTCCTATTTGATTCGGAGTTAACTCCCGCTGGGGCAAACTTGCTGGATGGACGCTATGCCATTTTTGGCTTTGTGGTAGAAGGCAAAGAGGTGCTGAAGGAGCTTCGGGCAGGCGATAAGATTGAATCTGCCAAAGTGATTGAAGGCTTGGACAATTTTCAGGAGCCTGCTTCTGCCTAGTTTTTAGGTTTGAGCCTACGATTGCCCCCCTTGTCAGTCTCTATCCCGAATCGCCCTCTCTGTAACCGAGACCCTACGCGATCGCCAATCGTCATTTGCCTATCCACTGGCGGGTGCCGAAAGATAAACACGATCGCGCTGCTACTTCAGCGGCTTTTGCTAATGCGTCTACAAAATTGGTTTGCAGGATGAAATGGCAAAACGCGCCATGAAAAATGTCGCCTGCGCCCAGGGTATCGACGGGCTGGATTTTGGGGACGGGAATGGTGCCTATAGCAGCGTGATTCGTGAAACGTTCGCGAAGCTTTCCGCAGGACTCCCTACGGGAATCGCCATACCAAATCGGTTGCTCTCCCTGAGTAATCGCAATATGGGCAATGCCTGAGTCGGTCAGATAGGCTACTACATCTGCTTGAGTGGTGCAGTTGGGCGGATGAAAGTTAGCAGAGCAAATGGCGTAGTCTACGAATGGCAGAACTGCCTCCAAGCCGGGTTTCCAACTGCCGCCGTCTAGCACAACCGGAATATTGAGGGCGTTGGCTTGTTGGGAGATCGCTTTCCCCACCGCTATTTGATGCCCGTCCAAAAGCACAATATCCACGTCTTGCAACACATTGGCGGGAATTTGGGCAGGGGTTGCCTGAAGTTTGGCAGCGTTGATCGAGATGACGGCGCGATCGCCCGTTGGCTTCGTCACAATGATAGAAGACACGGGCGGCGATTCAGACCACTCTGGATCGAGATCCAGCAACGACACACCACACTGCTGCAAATCTGCCCTAATCAACTGCGTCATTGGGTGACAGCCTACTACGCTCAAGAGACTCGCCCGTCCACCCAACGCGCCAAACGCCACAGCCGCATTCGTCGCCGGACCGCCCGCCGCCGCCGCATAATCAGAGGCAACCAGTTTTTGGTTTCTGGCAGGCAGATTCTCAGCCAAATAAATCAGATCGAGGGTGGTTAAGCCAATAAACAATCCGTGCATAGGAGAAAACTATACTTGAAAGGTGTGAGCGATCGCCCATGAACCCGTCCTTACGTCACGATTCAGATTCAGCTACATCCTCAAACAAGCGATCGCCCCGATGGAGTCTGTCAGCCATTTGTATAGGTTCGCGATCGCGATCGCGACCTAGGACTCCCTGCCGACGATGACTATCACTACAATGACGAAAACACAAAAGCCATCCTGAACCAATTCAAAACGCTGTCTGTAGAAGCCAGAGGGCTTGACCCCAGTCGCCTTGCCCAGACTCAAACCGACCCCAGTTTCAAGCTATTTCGCTCTGACCTTTACGTAATTATACTGTCTAAGCAACTTATCAAGCTTCGACAGATCAGTATGTACTCGGTGCTAAGGATGGCGATGGTTGTGACAAGTTAAAACCATCACTGCTAAAAAAATTGGTCAATCTTCAGGTAATCTTCTTTGCCGAATCCAATCCATAACGAACGATCCTGAAAAACAGGAAATAGTTTGATTCTAAAAAAACGACCTCTTTGCAAGAGGCTTCTTTGCATAAGCGTAGACTTGTCAGAATCAGAAGCAATTAAAGGTCTGAGATACCACTTTCAAAACCTTGACCCCAAAGCCTTTACCGCCGAAACGTAGCAAACTGACACGCCGATCGCTAATCGCAAGGAAATCATGAAATTCAAACTTTCCAGACGACGGTTTTTGTGGACAACAGGCGGCACGATCGCCGCTTCAAGTCTAGCTCCTGCGGATCTTGTAGCGGCAAGTTTACCCGCAGTCAGTTCGGCAACAGAGGCTGTTGCTGCCACCTCGATCGCGCCTGCTGTAGGTGCAGCCGCCACGGCGATCGTAGCCACAGCAGGCGCTATGGTGGAAGCTCTTGAGTGGTCAAGCTCCGGCATGGGTTACGATCGTCGCACCCCATTGTGCAATATCTCCATGGCGTTAAGGCTGATGAGCAAACTCTTGGACGACCCTAGTCAAACCGAAATTTCGCCTGACATGCTGGAACGGTTGAGGAGATACGTCCAGATTGCCCAAGATCAGGCTCGACACGGCATCGAGGTATTCAATGACTGGACTGATCAGACAAAGTTCTATTGTGACTATCTCAAGATTCGAGATCGGGACAAATCTTCAAAAGAACTGCACCCACTCCACCTGCAAACCTGGCTGCCTGAATGTTTGATACCGCTACAGTACCGCTTAAAGGCGGATGAAAAAAGTATCCGAATTCAGGTTGCTGATTCCTTACCGATCGTCATCGGTCATCAATCTCTACTCAGTGAGATGGTACAGCGATTGCTGAATCACGCCATCCGTCTGATTCCAGCCGGTGAGACCGTTACCCTGAGTGCCAATGTTATCGCGCCCTCAGCATCTCTCACCGATTCGCCTCACCTACAGATCTCTGTCACCAGTCCTGGTGTAGAAATTCCCTTAGACAACTTACCGAAGTTGTTTGAACCTCTCTACGAAATGCAATATTACAAAAAATTTGAGCACTCTGATGAAAGTCCTATGAGCGGATCAAACCTGGTGCTGGTTGCTTGTACGGCTCAAGAACTAGGCGGCACTGTGCAAGCAACTAGCAGTGCTGGACAAACCACTTTCACGGTTTCAATTCCAGTTCAGGTTGTATCCAGTTGAGTCCAAGATTCCAGACAACAGCAACCCTCGGATCTCCAGTCGAAGACTTCTAATTGCCCCCAACGGAGAAGATTGAATCGGTTCTCCCATCTCTAAATGTTCCGAAATTCTTCACCCGTCACCCCATTCAAACTGAGAAAACTGCGATGGACAGATCCGCCTCTCAACGAGCAATCAGGAATAAAGTTGTCTTGACCTTTCCTCATACTGCTATAAATAACCGACCCGATCTGCACTACCTGCCAACTAGATGGGGCGTTTAGCTTTACGCTGGTTAAGAGTGTTTGACTGTGAAACTTGAATGATTTTGATGAAATTGTGACTTCAACTGAAAAAGTCTGTCAGCCAGGAACGTTATACATTGTTGGAACACCGATCGGGAATCTGGAAGACATGACTTTCCGGGCAGTACGGATTTTGCAAGGGGTGGATGCGATCGCCGCTGAAGATACGCGCCACACCGGAAAATTGCTGCACCATTTTCAAATCACCACGCCCCAAGTCAGCTATCACGAACACAATCGCATCACTCGCACCGGGGAACTGGTGGAACGGCTGCAACAAGGGCAGGCGATCGCCCTGGTCAGCGATGCCGGAATGCCGGGAATTTCTGATCCGGGCTATGAATTGGTCAAAGCTTGCGTGGAAGCAGAGCTAGCCGTTGTGCCGATTCCGGGATGTAGTGCAGTCGTGGCAGCCTTAATTGCTTCGGGCTTACCCAGCGATCGCTTTGTGTTTGAAGGCTTTCTACCCGCGAAACCCAAAGATCGTCGTGCCCATTTGGAACGGCTCAATTCTGAAACCCGCACCCTGGTTTTTTATGAAGCGCCCCATCGGTTGCGGCAAACCCTGCAAGATTTGCGGATGCTGGGTAGCGATCGCGCGATCGTTTTAGCACGAGAACTAACCAAGCTGCATGAAGAATTTTGGCGCGGCACAATTGCTGAAGCGATTGATCAGTATCGCGATCGTGAACCGATGGGAGAATTCACCCTGGTTCTTGCAGGAGCCGAACTCAACCCGCTTGTCCTGACGGATGATGCCCTCAAAGCCGAATTGCAAACCTTAATCAATCAGGGACTCTCTCGCTCCGAAGCCAGCCGTCAACTTGCCCAACAGACCGCCCTGCCCCGCCGCCAAATCTATCAGTTAGCCCTGTCTTTGCCATAGCTGCCATCAGCAACAACGGGGCATGAGTCTCACCCTAACGGTAAAGAGGTGATGTTCTAGACTTGTGGAAATAAGAGAAAATCACACAGGTGTTATTGCTAAATTTACAGCATGGTTTTGGAACCCGTTCTTTGTCCGGCTTGTGAGAGTGATAATGTAGTGAAACACGGT
>QBMH01000016.1:0-6678 GCA_003249025.1 Leptolyngbya sp.
GTCGGCAAGCGGCAGAGGCACGAGGATATATTCCTCATATCCCTGACAAAGATGCACCCCTGCCAGCTCCAACTGACCCCAACCGCCATCCGCCCCGCCGTTGGGTCGTCGAAGTGGCGCATTCCTGGTTTAATCGCTTTCGAGGAGTGTTGATTCGCTGGGCTAAGTTATCTCACTCTTACTTAGGATTTGTTCAGATTGCCGCTTGTTTGATTGTCGGTCGTAAGCTCCTAACATTTTCCGGATAGGCTCTTAGTCTCTTCAGGCTTTTTCTAGCTCAAACGCTTGCAGATGAACTTTAAATTTGGCTCCCAGTTTGACTAAGTAAGGGAAATTTGCGCTGACAGGTCGCCCCTGATATTCTTTGACAATTTGAATGATTTCGCCTTCCTGCCCTTGTAGATCAAACTTTTCGTTACGATGCTCTGGATGATGGTAAACAACGATAGGCTGAGCAACGCGAACGCGATCGCCCACTGAAAAAGATTCTGTATCAATTTGCATAATTCAATAATTCCTGCACAACAGCGCTTCCCGTTTGGATTCCTGCGGCAAGCTTCGCTAACGTTTCACGAATCGCCGCTGCTCCTCGCGGTCTCTCCTGTCGATTACCGACAGCTTTTTAATCTTTGCATAAGAGCGTACCACCATGACATCTTCTCCCTTGCTAGCGGATAGCGTTTTCGTGGTTGTCCCAATAAAGGTCGTTATGACTTTGGGGTGAGTTGTTCTTGGCGAGGTTGACTAGTCCGATGCACCTGGAACCAAATCGCAAGTCCACTGCCAATCAACAACGATGCCAAAATAAGCCCAATCCACAGCAACTTATTGATTGATTTGCTTTTTCCTACCGAACTGTCAATCTGTTCATCAACCGTGGTTGCCTCTTGTAAAAGTTCGCGCGAAGATTCTGACCAGTCTGAATTTAAGGAGAAACGAACGCCAGGAAATGACACGTCTGGCAGAGGAGTAGAAACGTGACAATCCAATAGCACAACCGATACATTGTCATGCCCATTATTTTGATTTGCTAAATCGACCCAAGCTTGGGCTGCCTCACTCAGAGGTTTTTTGCCCCGGAAAACCTCACCCATAATTTCCAGCCAGGAAGACTCCACCCAACCGTTATCGCTGAGTCCATCTGAACAAAGCAATAAAATGCCGTCCTCCTCTAGCAAAAGACGTTGAATGCTGGGGCGCAAAAACTCTGAATCGCGAGTGCCCAAGGCTTGAATCAACGAGCCAGAGTCAGGGCGCTTCAACGCTTCTCGGTAGAGCGATCGCCCCATCCGCACTTCTCTTGCAGCCACATCATCATCTACGGTCAACTGATGGCAGTAGCGTGGAGTCAGCCAATAGGCGCGGCTATCTCCCACATTCACAAGGTACAGTTCGTGACTATTCTCTGCGACCTGCCCGGTAGACAGCAAAACTTGCTGGGGCAATTGTAGCGCCATGATCAGGGTTGTGCCCATGCGCCGCCTTGCCTCTCGCCCCTGCATATCGTTTTGGGCAGCAATCATGTCATTCATCACTCGAACGATGGCTTCAATTTGTTCGGCGACCACTTCAGGAGACACGATGCTGTCTGCAATGGCAACTTCCGCCAATAACGCCTGAATTTGCAGCTTCAGCGATTGAACCGCAAGTTGGCTGGCAACCTCACCGCCTTCATGTCCACCGATGCCGTCACAGACAGCCAGCAAGCGAGGAAAAACTTCAGCGTTTGCTTGAGTGTCAACTGTTTTGGTGAAATCGGGGTAACAGGTATCCTCATTATGATCCTGTTGGGGTCCTGGATCGGTGGCGCTGGCAATTTGCAAACGCAAAGGGAGTTGAGCCGTTTGTTCTAACAGCAATTGGTTAAGCTGTGCTGCGATCGCCCCCACCTCAGCATCATCTTCATGCATTTCTTGACACAGTTTTTCCAGAGATGCTGCAATTTCTGGTTTTGCCTGGTCAATCCACCCTAACCAGACATTTGCCAGATCGGCTAATCCCAACATGGGGGTTTCTAACGTTGCCTCATCTTCTATTGCAAGTAGTGCCTCATCCATAAAAAGTTGACATAGGCGCACCCGCCATCCTTCTATCCGAATATTGTCTGCCGCAAGCAAGCTGGCACTCACTCCTTGCTCGGCTAAAGGATTCCACAGTTGCAACAGTTGCCATAACCAATAAACCTGACGTGCTGCGGTTGCCTGTGTCCACGCTTGAGCGATCGCTGGCAATAGATTTCCCTGATTATCCAAAGGCACATTTTCTAATAAGAAAATTTCTTCGGTTGGGCAATCTTCGGTTGGGCGATCGCTAATCTTAGAACACAGACCATGCACTTCAGGAAGATGGAGCCGATAAGGGTAGAGATATAAATAGGGCAGTAAAGCATCTGGCAACTCTGCTGTTGGAAAATCGGGCTGTAGTCCAGGCTGTGTATCTAGCCAAATTTGGGGCGCTTTGACTACATATCGCCCTCCTACCTGACTATCTACCGGGATCTGTAGCACCGCTTCTCCCACCGCCCAAAGATAACGATAAATTAAAGGGGTCTGACAGCTTTTGCAAACGCTACTGCCAAAATCATTTAGAGGAGCGGCACAGTTTAGATTAGAACAGTAAATTTGGGGTTGGGAAGAACTCATATCACAACTGAAGGAGATGCTTAAAAAGAAAGATGCCGACTCAAGCAGAAGGCTCAACGCTGCTTTCTGTACTGACTATTGCTTGATCGTTTAGCTCATGATGTAAACACATTTGCTTAGCTCATGAAGATTGGCTTTAGAAGGTGGACTAATCATAACAGCCATTCTCCAAATGCCGGGATGGGAAACTGAAATAAAAGGATACATGTGAAGGCAACTAAATTGGGAAGCCAGCCGAAGTTTGAGTTCTCAGCTAACCTGATTTAGACAGTAGACATGAATGAGTTGATTTTCAACCTAGCCTAGCAAGAGAAAGCCTCCTCAAAACATGTGGGAGACTCCTTCCCAATCCTTTGTCGAGATGGGCTACAGTAGGAAAACACAGCCGTCTTTAAACTAGGAGACTAATGGCTTCTTCTTCCTCGATCGCGGTTCGAGAACTGCCCCTTTTCCCATTACCCGAAGTTGTGTTATTTCCAGGAAGACCACTTCCTCTGCATGTCTTCGAGTTTCGCTACCGGATCATGATGAATACGATCTTGGAGAGCGATCGCCGTTTTGGTGTATTAATGTGGGATCAAGCCCAAGGCAAACCCGTTTCCGTGGGCTGCTGTGCTGAAATTATTCAATTTCAACGGCTGCCAGACGATCGGATGAAAATTCGTACACTTGGGCAACAGCGTTTTCGCGTCCTAGAATATGTTCGAGAAAAGCCCTATCGAGTTGGCTTGGTCGAATGGATTGAAGATAATCCCCCCGAACAAGACTTAAACTCCATGGCGGAAGGTGTTTCACAGCTTTTGCAAGATGTTGTCCGGCTCTCTGCAAAGCTCACTGGTGAACCTATTGAATTACCAGACACCTTGCCACAGCTACCACTAGAGTTGTCTTATTGGATTGCGAGTAATTTGTACGGGGTTGCCGAAGAGCAACAAGCCCTTTTAGAAATTCAAGATACTGCTTCTCGCCTTGAGCGAGAAGCAGAAATTTTAACCTCTACTCGTAATCACTTAGCGGCTCGCACGGTATTAAAGGACACCTTGGATAACACACTGTAGTGGAATCTTGGCGCTCAACCTTTAGATTTCTAGCTAAGGTTCACATAGCTCAGCCAAAGTATAGATGCCTTTACCGAAAGACGTAAGTGTCAAAAGACACATACGTGGAAATTACTGATAAACCTTTAAAAAGTAGCAAATTGAGTAAAGATTGGACGAACACTTAACGTATTCCTAGGCAACTTCAATGAGTGTTAGGTAGGGTAGTTGGCATAAAGCTCATTCATTCTTCAGCACAAGGTTCGCTTATGCAGACGCTACTGATTCGCCCTCGGAAAACTCAGCTTGAAACTACTGCTATTCTGCAACCACAAGGCTCGTTGACCAATAACAGCGTCACTTGGTTTATCCATCAAGTTAATGCTGCCGTAATGTCTGAAAAGCACTTCAGCGTAGTGATTGATATGAATCAAGTTGATTCAATTGATAGCGCAGGTTTAATGGCGATCGTCAATGCGATGAAGTTAGCTCAAAGGGCTAATAAGCGATTTTGCTTATGTTCCGTTCCTCGTTCCGTCTCTATGATTCTGGAACTTACTCAGCTTGATGGAGTACTCGAAATTTTTGAAAGCATTTCTGAGCTTGACTCAATTTTTGAAATAGCCGCCTAAAATGCGTTTTGTGGAATGTTAGCCTACTTGTGACATGCAAAATTGGCAGGCTAAATAAGTCCAGTTGTAATATGGGCGACCTTTAAATGCCATAGCCCAAAAGTTAAATATCAATTTGAAAATGCCTCAAAGCATTCTCTTGAGGCATTTTGCATGGATGCCCCATATGAATATTGCAAGGCTGCAAACTTCTGTCAAGCAGGCGTTCAGTATACTGAAGTCTACAGTTGTTTGTTAGCTCCTAAAAAGGGGTGTTGCTTGTGGCGATCGCAGTCGAACCGTTACTGACTCCAGATATTCTTCGACCCGCGCGTTATTTAGGTAATGAGCTTGGTGCGGTGCATAAAGTGTGGGATGAAGCCATCGTGCGCTGGGCGTTGACCTATCCAGAAGTCTACGAGGTGGGGGCTTCTAACCTTGGGCACATTATTTTATACAGCATTTTGAATGCTCAGCCTCGTCAGTTATGCGATCGCGCCTATCTGCCTGCCGCTGATTTTGTCACCAAACTCCGCACCACGAACACGCCATTATTCGCCGTGGAATCGCGTCAGGCATTAACCCAGTTTGATATCTTAGGATTTAGCCTCAGCTATGAGCTAGGCGCGACCAATATTCTAGAAATGCTGGATTTGGCTGGCATTCCCCTGACTGCCAAAGAACGCAATGCTTCGGGTGTGTGGAATGTTGAAACAGGCAGTTATCCCCTCATCTTTGCGGGTGGACAAACCGCCACATCAAACCCTGAACCCTATGCAGATTTCTTTGATTTTATTGCCCTTGGCGATGGCGAGGAACTCCTACCCGAAATTGGCTTAGTGATTGAAGAAGGCAAACTCGCTAAACTAAGCCGGGAAGAGTTGCTGTTTGATCTTGCCCAAGTGCCCGGCGTGTATGTACCACAGTTTTATGACTTGGCACTAGATGGTTCCGTGCAGCCCAATCGAGCAGAGGTGCCCGCCCGAATCCTGCGGCGAGTGGCGACACCAATGCCTGCTTATTCCATTGGGCTAGTGCCGTATGTGGAAACGGTTCACGATCGCCTCGTGATTGAAATTCGGCGCGGTTGCACACGGGGATGTCGCTTTTGCCAACCAGGAATGCTCACCCGCCCCGCGCGCGATGTAGAACCGGAAGCTGTCGTTGAAGCGATCGAACAAGGAATGCGAGCAACCGGATACAACGAATTTTCTCTGCTATCCCTCAGTTGTTCTGATTACTTAGCATTGCCAGCCGTGGGCGTAGAAATCAAAAATCGGCTGAAAGACGAAAATATTTCTCTAGCTCTGCCCAGTCAGCGGGTCGATCGCTTCGACGAAAACATTGCCAACATCCTCGGTGGCACTCGCCAAGGAGGACTCACCTTTGCCCCAGAAGCAGGCACCCAACGCCTGCGAGACATTGTCAATAAAGGGCTGACTAACGAAGAATTACTGCGGGGCATCAAAACGGCTCATGAGCAGGGATGGGATCGGGTCAAACTCTATTTCATGATTGGGCTACCGGGCGAAACGGATGTGGATGTAATCGGCATTGCGGAAACGGTTCGCTGGCTGCAACAAGAGTGCCGATCACAAGGGAGAAAGACACTTAATTTCAACATCACTATTTCTAACTTTACGCCTAAACCCCATACGCCCTTTCAGTGGCACTCGGTTTCTACTGCGGAATTCCAGCGGAAACAGACCCTCCTAAAATCAGAATTTCGCCATAGTCGGGGATTGAAAGTCAATTTCACCGATGTTCGCATTTCGGCAATGGAGGATTTTGTGGGCAGAGGCGATCGCCGCTTAGCGCCCGTAATCCATCGGGCATGGCAATTAGGCGCTGGCATGGATGCCTGGTGGGAAAGCCTAGAGCGTGCCTATGGAGCCTGGTCACAGGCGATCGCAGAATCGGGGCTAACGTGGAAATATCGACAAGTTGAAAACGGTGAATGGAATATTTTTGATCAACCCGAAAATCAGCCTACTTCCACACCTCATACTCCAGAGCCGTCCTTCTACACCGCTCCTTTACCCTGGGATCACCTCGATACAGGCATCGATAAACAGTGGTTGATAGAGGATTTGCAACGGGCATTAGCCGCCACCACCGTACCGGATTGTTCCTTTGAAGGCTGTTCTCACTGTGGGGTATGCAGCGTCGATTTTGGACACAATATTGTGGTGCCACCACCCGCGATTCCTGAATTTGTCGGGCAATTTGTGCCAAACCAGCAGCGGGTTCAACGAGTGCGGGTGTGGTTAGGCAAACAGGGCGACATGGCATTAGTTAGCCATTTAGATTTAATGCGACTCTACGATCGAGCCGCCCGACGCGCCTCTTTGCCCATCACGTTTACCGGCGGGGTTCTTCCTCGGCCCC
>QBMH01000016.1:6688-40182 GCA_003249025.1 Leptolyngbya sp.
TTTCATCCTGGTCCTCGGATTATTCCGGCGAGTGCGCTCCCGTTGGGTGTAACGAGTTCTGGTGAAATCGTTGACTTTGAATTGACGCAGCTCATGGATCTTGAAGTGTTTGAGACCCAGTTAAGTGCCCAACTGCCAGCAAATATGCCCATTTATCGCGTGGAGCAAATTAGCCTGAGTGCGCCTGCTGCCACTCAGTTACTTGAACAAGCAGAGTATGAGCTTACTGTAGGTCTTGCAGGGCAAGAGGACGGAACCCCTGTCAATCTTCAGCAGTGGCAAACCTGGGTTGAAGCGGTGTGGGATAGTCAGGAAATTTGGATAGAACAGACGACCAAATCGGGGAAAACCCATGCAGTGAATTTGCGCGATCGCCTATTCCACCTTGAACTAATTCCCCCTGATTGCTCCTCACTCCTCACTCGTCATTTCTGCCTGCGATATCGGGGTAGCTGTCGCAATGACGGCACCCTATTGCGTCCCGATGCGCTACTTCGGATGCTGGAGCAAGTGGCAAACCAACCATTACACCTATTCAAAACCCATCGCACCCGCTTAATTTTAAAGGCTGCTTAGGTTGTTTCTGTGACTGGTCGCAATCTCATCTACCCTAAGATGCCGCAACGTTGAGCTATCAGTGATTAGAGTCCTTGCCTCTAGTTTTTGATTTGAATGCTTCCAATGGGTGACGCAGCGCTCGATTAAGCTGAAATCTATTAAATTTAATATCTCAGTAGTCTCTGCACGCTATAATGCTTTTCAATAGAGGCTGTTGCGGACTGGGAACGCCTGGGGAACCGCTTCATACGCCAGTGATAATACTGGGAGCAGCTTGCTTTACTAAGCTTTCTACTAACGAACAAGACCTTGATACCCTAATGAATATGGGCTTTCCAGTCTTGGGTATAGTTGTTTGGCTCAGTGATTCTGCGTTGGGGCTAACTGTTTTTAAGGCTCTTCACCTAGATTAGATGAGAGTTCGTTGCTGCATCTCAAGCCCTATAGCTTCTATCGCTTTCAAAAATTGTTTTAACCCGATGGGTGGTTTATTAAGCAGGACGCTTGCCACTCAATGCGATCGCCGAATCTTGAGGAAACTGAATGCCAAAACAAATTATTATCGCGGAACAGCACCGCATTGCTGCTGTTTTTTCAGAAGATCAAATTCAAGAACTGATTGTAGCCACTGGAACCCATCAAGTTAGTGATGTTTATCTGGGGGTTGTTGAAAATGTGTTGCCTGGGATTGATGCCGCATTTGTCAACATTGGAGACTCTGATCGCAATGGCTTTATTCATGTTACTGATTTAGGTCCTTTAAAACTGCAACGAGCCGCTGGATCGATTACTGAACTGCTGCGCCCTCAGCAGAAGGTGCTAGTGCAGGTGATGAAAGAGCCGACTGGTAATAAAGGACCGCGCTTAACGGGAAATATTTCTTTCCCTGGTCGATATCTGGTTTTGATGCCCCATGGAAAGGGGGTTAATCTTTCCCGTCGGATTCGCAATGAGAATGAACGCAACCGTTTAAGAGCCTTAGCAATTTTAATCAAACCCGCAGGCATGGGTTTAGTCGTGCGAACTGAAGCGGAGGGAGTGCCCGAAGAGGCGATCATTGAAGATTTGGAAGCATTGCAGGAGCAATGGGAAACCATTTGCCGAGAAGCGACTTCAACTCGTGCTCCAGCGCTACTAAATCGGGATGATGACTTTATTCAGCGTGTATTGCGAGATGTGTATAGTGGCGATGTGAATCGGATTGTGGCAGATTCTCACACGGGTTTAAGACGAATCAAACAGCATCTCACAACCTGGGGCGGCGGCAAATTGCCTTTAGGCGTTTTGATTGATCATCACCGCGATCGCATCCCAGTTTTAGAATATTTCCGCATCAATGCCGCCATTCGGGAGGCGCTTAAACCTAGAGTTGATCTGCCTTCGGGCGGCTATGTCATCATCGAGCGCACCGAAGCTTTAACCGTTGTTGACGTAAACTCTGGCTCCTTCACGCGTTCTGCAACGGCACGAGAAACAGTGCTGTGGACAAACTGTGAAGCCGCTACCGAAATTGCTCGTCAGCTTCGACTACGGAACATCGCTGGAGTCATCATCGTAGATTTCATTGATATGGAATCCCGCCGCGATCAACTGCAAGTGCTGGAACATTTCAATAAGGCACTGCGATCGGATAAAGCCCGTCCTCAAATTGCTCAACTGACTGAATTAGGATTGATTGAGCTAACCAGGAAACGTCAAGGTAAAAATATTTATGAGCTATTTGGACGAGCCTGTCCAACTTGCAGTGGCACGGGGCAAATAATACATTTGCCGGGTGAACTAGAACACTCTGATGAAGAGGTCGCTGAAAATTCTGTCGTCACTCCAATTCGAGAATATCGTCCAGACCGTGGAGTTAACCGGGGGCGAGAGTTACCGAGCCGTGAGTTGCCTAATATTTCTCTGCCTGCCGAATTTCCTTGGGAAGAACGGGAAGATGAAGAAACAGACGATTTACAAGAGACGCTTAGCCATCCCAATTATCAAGAAGTAGGCGGCAACAATCGTCGTCGCCGCCGCCGTCGCACGGGTGAAGAACCCCCAACTAGTCGCGATCGTGGGCGCGGAACTGGCTGGGGTGAAAGCCGGGTGCCAAGCAGACTTCCTAACAATGGGGTAGAAGACCGTAGTACGTTGGATGGAGAGACTGAGGCAGAAGAGGTTGAAAGCAAGCCTAGAGGGCGGGAAGCGCCTCGTGGTCGGCGCGATGCTCGTGAAGGATTGGTGCAAAACCGCATTCGTCCAGACAGTATTCGTCCAGACAGTATTCGTCCAGACAATGGATTAGAGCAAGGAGACATCGCAGAAGAGAAAGAGACTGTAGTTTCATCTGAAGTAGAGGAAAAACGGGGGCGCTCTCGGCGTGAAAGTAAGCCTATAGAACCACCAGAGATGGTGATGGTTGAAATGACTCCCGAAGAACAAGAGGTTTATGCATGGATGGGTGTTTCTCCGTTGGTCTTGTCTCAACAAGATGTAAAAAATCCTAAATCGGCAGTTATTTCGGTTGTTTTACCAGGACAAGCGCCTTCAGTTCAATTAACAGTCGATGCAGTGGAAGCATCCTCCCTAAAGGTGAATACATTAGAACTAGAGCCAGCCATAAAGCCAGAAACCTCTAACTACAGCCAATCCGTGGAGGTGAAAGAGGTAGTCGCGATCGCGGCTCCCATCAAAATCATGCCCAAGTTGCCGGAAGTAACTCTTGAGGCGACGAAACCCGATCCAGAACCAGAACTGGAAGAACCCGATAACGGAATTGTTCGTCGCCGTCGCCGTCGTTCTTCCGCTAGCCCTACTGATTAACCAGCATTCAAGATGGTACGCAGGCAAGCACTCACGATTGATCAGCCTGAACTTCCAGGACTAAGAAATAGGGATTCCAGCCTGATCATTGCAGGAGTAGACGAGGTAGGGCGTGGCGCATTATTTGGTCCAGTAGTTGCGGCAGCAGTAATCTTGCCCGATATTACTCTAGCTGATTTAGCGATCGCTGGAGTGACCGATAGCAAACTTCTGTCTGCACCCCAACGTCAACGGCTGGCTGTGCAAATTCGCTCCTTTGCGATTGCTTACCAGATTGGCTATGCTTCAGTGCGAGAAATTGATCGATTGAACATCTTACAAGCATCGCTCTTGGCAATGAAGCGGGCAGTTTTGAAATTATCAGTGCAACCGGATTTTTGCTTGGTTGATGGGAACCAATGCATCCCTGGATTGTTGATTCCACAAGAAACGTTAGTGAAAGGAGATCAAAAATCCACCGTGATTGCTGCTGCTAGTATCCTGGCGAAGGTTTGGCGGGATGAATTGTTGACTCGGATGGCAGTGCGCTATCCCCATTATGGTTTTGCCACAAATAAAGGCTATGGTACTGCTATTCATCGACAAGCCATTCACGAATACGGCATCACGTCCTATCACCGTAAATCGTTTGGTCCTTGTCGCCTAGCATGTTTAGAAAATAGCCCCAATCAGTTAAGCCAAGATTAAAATTAGTCTAAAAACTACTAGCAGGAAGTGTTCCAGGCTGATTTAAGATTGCGTCCTCAAGTTGGGCGATCGCCCAAGTGCGATAGTCCAACAACAGTTGATATACTAACCGCTGTTTGATCGTGAGTAAAACACTTTTCAACAGTCCATTGCCTGTGGTTTCCAAAATAGACTTTGGAGTAAACCACAGTGGGGGCGGCAACTCTACCAATACTTCCAAATCAGCTTTTCCCTTAAGCCGAGTGACTTTTGCATCATTAACAACTTGCAACCGACCCGTCAAATTTAACGAAAATCGTTGATTAATATATTCAATCCCCCGAATCTCACAGTCTACCGACTGTAACCGAACAACGCCCTCCGACTCTACCCAGACCCGCATATCCACTGTAGGTTGCAAGCTCAGCATAAGAAATTTGAGGGGGCGCATCTTCAGCCGAAAAATATCATTGCCCAACAGTTCAATCTGGCTAGAACCTGCCAAAGCATTAATCAATCGTTGAGGTTGACGCAAATAGTGCTGAATAGGCACGGGCTGTTCAACAACAGGTATATCTACTGATTGGGAAGCTAAAAACTGAATATCCATTTAAGGCACAAATGAGAACAGAAGAATAAAGTCTAGCGAATTATTACTGATTATGAATACTTGCAAAGTAGATGAACTCAATCTTGCTATGTAAAACCACTATACAACTCAAGTGTATTTCTGCATTGCAGTTTAGAATAGAAGCCTTAACGACTTAATTTCAACATTGCATCAGTCATTAAAGAATTTTTTTAAGCCATAGCCTCAAATTCTAGAAAGTGTTTAGTTAAAAAATCTATTTACAGTTGTAAAAGTCAAGCTCAATCAGGATGAAGCATTGTAACAACACTGAGAATCCATATTTTTAATGAGACGCGTAAGGTTTATGGTGAAAGGCAATGGTCAAGAGTGGGTTAGGTAAAAGAGGGGTGAGAACAGGATGGCAGTATCGATCGCACATTTGGGACCCTCAGGCACCTATGCTGAAGCCGCCGCTCTGGTCTATTCCAACTGGCTGACTCAAAATTTTCATCAAGAATCTCTGCTCTGTCCTTATCCTAGTATTGCTCAAACTCTGAGTGCTGTTGCTTCAGAACAAGCAGATTTAGCCATAGTTCCAGTCGAAAACTCCATTGAGGGGAGTGTAACAACGACTCTCGACACGCTATGGATTTTGGACAACCTGCAAATTCAGCGGGCACTCATACTGCCGATTTCTCATGCTTTGATATCTCATGCAAATAAAATTGAGTCGATTCAAACAATTTATTCCCACCCACAAGCACTTGCCCAATGTCAGGCTTGGTTAGAGCGCCATCGCCCAAATGCTCAGTTAATTCCTACTAACTCAACAACGGAAGCCTTACAACAACTGGCAGACGATGTGAACGCTGGAGGGATTTCCTCTCAAAGAGCAGCGTTGCTATACAAAGTGCCAATTTTGGCTCACCCGGTTAATGATCACCCTGACAATTGCACTCGTTTTTGGGTGTTAGGCTTGCAACCCTCAACCGGGGGAAACTATACCTCGCTTGCTTTTAGTGTGCATGATATACCCGGAGCACTAGTGAAACCACTAGATATTTTTGCTCAAAAAGGAATCAACCTTAGTCGGATTGAATCTCGCCCGACTAAGCGATCGCTGGGTGACTATCTATTTTTTATTGATTTAGAAGCGGATACTCGCCAAAGCTTCGTTCAATCGGCTTTAGCAGAACTGCGGCAGCATACAGATACCCTCAAAGTGTTGGGTAGTTATGACATCTTGTCCAAGAGCATAGTAGATTTAGCTGATTTGTGAAGTTAAAGGTTGGGCAACAGGATCATCAAACTTCAGGAAATTGGATAAATGGTGCAGGTAGGTGGGCGTATCCTCCAACATAGGAAAGTGAGCCGTATCATGCATGATCACTAACTGAATGTAATCAGAATTGAGAGCAGCAGCTTTTTGCCCTAAGTCAGCAGGAATGATGATGTCGCGATCGCCAGAGATCATCAAAGTCGGAACCTTTAATTGGGAAAACTCCCCAGGCATTTCTTCAGCCGCTTTTTTGCTAACGCAGGTAAAAATTGTGCCGACCGCCGCTTCATAATCTGCCATCAGAAAATCATTTAAAAAATCACGGCTTATGGTTCCTGCCAGAGGACGGTGCAAAAAGCGTTGCATGAATAGGCGATCCATCCCTGGCAGTTGATAAAGCCAGCGGGGACGAAACTTGACGACATAGCCACCAAAGGTATAAAACGCCTCAAATGATTTTTCGTCATATTCAAAAATGCCGCTGCAAGTCAAAATTGCTTGTTGCACCCGCTCTGGATACAAATTTAGAAAAAAGACTGCAATAGAAGCACCCATCGAGTGTGCGTTCAGGTAAATCTTCTCTAATCCCAGCGTGTTTAATAATTCAACTAGATCGTGGGCATAGGTTTCTAATTCATAGCTAGGAGATTCGTGCTTTAAAGGATTCTCTTCTACTAAAGCTGAAGAGTGGGAAAGGGTCGATCGCCCAAAGCCTCGCAGGTCATAGAGCAGACAGTCAAAAGTATGAGAAATTGCTTGGGCAGTACTTTCCCAATATCGAGCAGAACCACCCCAGCCATGCACAAAAACCATGACTGGTTTATCGGAGGGCGTAGCATCTCCTGATGAGGTAATCCATTCGTAATAGTGATTAATCCCGTTAACCAAGCTGTAGGGCATGATTTAAACACAGATAAGACTGGAATAAAGGCGCGATTTCAAACCTTTATAGCAATCAGAAAATAGGTAACACTTTAAGCAGATTCAGGTTTTGGTAAGGATGAAGGATGGAGCAACAACTCAGCGGTAGAACGTTTCTCAACCATCTCGCGAGTAATAGTGCAACAGGTTACATCCTTGCGGGAAGGCAATTCATACATCACATCAAGCATTAGCTCTTCAACGATGCTACGAAGCGCTCGTGCCCCTGTTTTTCGGCGATATCCTTCTTGCGCGATCGCCCGAATGGCATCCTGCTTAAATTCAAGAACGACATTATCCATCTTCAGCAACTTTTGATATTGCTTCACTAAAGCATTACGCGGCTCAGTCAAAATGGCGGTCAACGTATCTTCGTCTAGCGGATCGACCACTGCCATCACTGGAATGCGCCCGATAAATTCTGGAATCATTCCAAACTTCACAAGATCATCCGGCTCCAGATGTTTCAACATATCAGCCGTGCGCTTGTCCTTCGATTGGGTATCTCCTGGTTGAATAAAGCCGATTGACTTTCTGCCAATTCGTTGTTCGATCGCCTTATCTAAGCCAACAAAAGCACCACCGCAGATAAACAAAATATTGCTGGTGTCAATTTGAATACAGTCTTGATAAGGATGCTTACGACCGCCTTGAGGTGGAACGTTTGCGACCGTCCCTTCGAGCATCTTAAGCAAAGCTTGCTGAACCCCCTCACCCGATACATCTCGTGTAATCGAAGGGTTCTCGCTTTTCCGGGCAATCTTGTCGATTTCATCAATGTAAATGATGCCGCGTTGAGCTTCCTCTATATCCAAATCTGCTACTTGCAGCAAACGCAGCAAGATGTTCTCCACATCCTCACCAACGTAACCTGCTTCAGTGAGAGTGGTCGCATCGGCGACAGCAAAGGGAACTTCCAAAATTTCAGCTAGTGTTTGAGCCAGCAAAGTTTTGCCGCAGCCCGTAGGTCCAATGAGTAAAATATTGGACTTTTGCAATTCTATAGAGTCTTCCGGTGCAACTTTGCCACTCCCTTTCGCTTGCAAAAAGCTTAGCCGCTTGTAATGGTTATAGACCGCTACTGAAAGCACCTTTTTTGCATCATCTTGACCAATGACGTGGTCGTCCAAATAATTTTTGATTTCCCGTGGTTTAGGAAGCTGACCCAGGGAAATGTTAGACTGCCGCACTTTCCGCTTTTCAGGAGAAGCTTCGCGTCGGGGCACAGGCTGAGGAGACGTTGCACTAGAGTCAAACAACTCTTCATCCAAAATCTCGTTACACAAGTCTACACATTCATCACAAATGTAGACACCGGGTCCAGCAATCAGTTTGCGAACCTGCTCTTGAGATTTGCCACAAAAAGAACATTTCAGATGAGAGTCGTACTTGGACATATGTTCCTCTTAACCTATACCGCAGCCACAGCTTCTCCCGGTTGTGGAAGATTTTGCCTAACAATTACCTGATCAATCAGACCATAGCTCTTTGCTTCCTCGGCAGACATAAAAAAGTCTCTTTCTGTATCTGCTTCTAATTTTTCAAAGGGCTGCTTTGTGTGATATGACAGTAGCTCATTCAGCTTCCGTTTGTGATAAAGAATTTCTTTAGCTTGAATCTCAATGTCTACTGCTTGCCCTTGGGCACCGCCAAGAGGTTGGTGAATCATAATCCGAGAACTAGGAAGTGACATCCGTTTGCCAAAGGCACCTGCTGTCAATAAAAAAGCTCCCATGCTTGCAGCCAACCCGAAGCAAATTGTAGCAACATCACAGCGAACTTGCTGCATTGTGTCATAAATCGCCATGCCAGCCGTGACAGAACCCCCTGGAGAGTTGATATAAAACTGAATGTCTTTTTCGGGATCTTCTGCCTCTAAAAAGAGCATTTGAGCCACTATGGAATCCGCGACCGTATCATCCACGGGAGTGCCTAAAAAAACTATCCGCTCTCGCAGAAGCCGCGAATAAATATCAAACGCGCGCTCTCCTCGCCCTGATTGTTCAACCACCATTGGAACAACACCACTGGGGGTTATGGAGGAAACGTCCCAAGAATTAAAACTGGTTACCAAGTAGTTAGTGGAGTTAGATGTAAGCATAGTCGGCGTTTGCCTAAAATTATTCAAATTTAGATTGGATAGTAGCGTATCTCGCGATCGCACTAGCCTACTTCAACATTATGCCTCAACTCATTAGGGACTTGGAAAAGCCTCAATAGAGATGAGAAAAACCATCGTAAAAATCTAAGACGGGCTATTCTTCTGTGGCGGTCGGTTTGGACTTCTTGGTTGTTTTGCGACCTTTTGCAGCAGTTTCAGAATCGGCTACCTCATTGATAGCAGCGATCTCTTCTACATCTACTTCAGCTTTTAAATCATCAGCAGACTGCGTCGGCTGTTGCACTTGCGTTTCAGGATAAGCTTTTTCTACAAGGTCATTGGTAGCCGTTTCTATCTCCGTTGCATTCTCTTGAACTAGTTCTGCTACTTCAGCTTCTTCTTCACCTAGGTCTTCTGCGGCTAATTCTCCCTCAACCAAATCGTCCTCTTGGGTCAAAGTGCCCTCTGGAACAAGCTCTATGGCAGAATGCTCAATCAGCCAATCCACAATTTTTTCTTTTAACAAATCTTCCGAAACAACCGCTTTCACTCGCTCTTGGTCTATTGGTTGATCATAATTTTGATCTGCCAATTCCTTTAGAAGCTCAGCAACTTTTGTCTCTAGCTCATCAGGTTGAACTTGAATAGACTCCTGTTTTGCCACCTCACCCATGGCTAAAGTACGTTTGATCCGCTGAGTTGCATCGGGTCGAGACTGTTCACGCAGCCGAGCGATCATATCTTGCGTAAAAAGTTTGCGAACATCAATCCCTTGATTTTGAAGCTGCATTCCTGTTTGGTTGATCATGAATGTGACTTCTTGCTCAATCAATGTCTCTGGAATATCAACTTCGACATGATTCAGCAGCTCATCCAAAACAGACTGTTCTTTATTGGATTTTGTTTTGTTTTCAGCTTCTTGTTTAAATTTGGTCTCCAAAGATGCCTGTAGCTCTACTAGAGTTTGAAACTCGCCATCACTAGCATCTTGAGCAAATTCATCATCTAGTTCAGGAAATTCTTTTTCCTTCAATTCCTTTAAGGTGATTGTAAAAACGGCATCGCGTCCCGCCACATCAGGCTGAGGATAATCTTCGGGAAAGATTGCCTCTACCTCCTTCGTCTCACCGGGATTCATGCCGACAATGCCGTCAATAAATCCTGGAATAAATTGACCTTCTGCAAGTTCAAGCTGAAACCCTTGTGCCTCACCGCCGGGAATGGGTTCAGGTTCTTGCTCTGGATCGCTGCTACTCAACACCCCTATGAAGTCTACTACAGCAACATCTGCTATTTGAGCTGCGCGCCCTTCAATGGGAACTAGAGTTACCATTTGCTCTCGGTACTGTTGCAAGACAACCTCAATCTGTTTAGGATCTGGTTTTATTTCTTCTGCCTGGATTTGCAAACCTGAGTGCTGTTTCAGGAGGACGTTTGGCTGCACATCCACCGATGCAGAAAAAGTTAGCGGCTGCGCTGGGTCGAATTGGCTGACCAACTCTTCAAAGGACGATCGCAATTGAAAGTTGCCCAACGCCTCAATGTTTTCTTGTTTGACCGCCTCTTTAATACTGTTTTCCACCAGTTCTTCAACAGCAGCAGCTTTGATCCGACTTGATCCGACTTGCTGAATCAAGATTTGGCGTGGAACTTTACCTTTGCGAAATCCAGGAATGTTGACCGACCGCGTAAACTCTTGCACTACTCGTTCGTAGGCTTTCTTAGATACTTCTGATGGAATTTCAATTTGCAAACCGATTTGGCTGGCGGGAAGCTTTTCCTGAATGACTTTCATTGATTTCTAAAGAGATTGCGGTGATTTTAGCGTGAGAGTTAGAATGGGAGAGTATTGAGTTAGATTCTCAGAAGGTATTTCTTAAAAGGTTTGGAACCTAGTTGCTTTAGATAGAGTTCCCTAAAACGCATAGCTACTCTGAAAAAGCTGCTAGTTTTAGCCTTTGCTCTATAAATAATTAAGTAGCTGACAGCGAACAATATAGTTTGCAGTGCTGCAATTAGATATATTAACGGATTCTGATCGCCTATGGACGATACTGCCCCCGTTGGAATCTAAATCCGTACCGCCAAACTTGTTGAAGTAGACCTGATGAAGCTAAAATCCTTGCCTTCCTAAGGTTGAAAAGTAAAGACAGTGGGAGATATTAGCCTAAGTATAGTGACTTTACGATTTAGACTTTTGAGTAAAAAATTTAAGAATCCGCTAAAATCTTGGACACAGCGTATTTTGGGCACAGTGTTAAAAATATGTTTGTCGTAGAGCCAGTACACATTAGATGTAACCGCTTGTTTCTAAGGCTAAGATAAATGATTTAAACAAGGGTAGTCACAACAAAATTTTATTTTAGAAAAACTTACTAACTAATTGAGCCTTGGGGGGATATGTAATTTGGATGAATCTTATCGAGTTGCCATATTGGGCGCAACAGGAGCCGTTGGCACTGAGTTGATGACGTTGTTGGAAGAACGTCATTTTCCAGTTTCTCAGTTAAAGCTACTAGCTTCTTCACGATCTGCGGGACAAACCCTTCACTTTCGAGGAAAACCCTTGATTGTTGAGGCAGTTAGCGATCGCTCTTTTGATGGCATTGATTTAGTCTTGGCTTCAGCGGGTGCATCGATTTCAAAAACTTGGGCACCCAAAGCGATCGCGGCAGGAGCAGTGGTCGTAGATAATTCCAGCGCATTTCGGATGGATGCTACGGTGCCGCTGATTGTCCCTGAAGTGAACCCTCAAGCCGCCGCACTCCACCGGGGAATTATTGCAAATCCCAACTGCACCACCATTTTGATGGCAGTAGCAATTTATCCATTGCATCAAGTGCAGCCCATTCAACGGATTGTTGCCGCTACCTACCAATCTGCTAGCGGCGCAGGCGCACGGGCAATGGAAGAAATGAAGACGCAGGCGCAGGCAATCCTCAATGGGCAGGAACCTGTGGCTGAAATATTTCCTTATCCCTTAGCCTTTAATCTTTTTCCGCACAACTCTAAGCTAAATGAGCAGGGCTACTGTGAAGAAGAGATGAAGATGGTCAACGAGACGCGTAAAATCTTTGGAGTACCCGATTTGCAAATCACTCCAACCTGTATACGGGTTCCCGTAATGCGCGCTCACTCAGAAGCGATTAATCTAGAGTTTAAGCAACCGTTCAGTGTGGCTCAAGCAAGAGAAATTTTGAGTCATGCATCTGGAGTCCGTTTAGTAGAGGATTGGTCGGCAAATTATTTTCCAATGCCTATCGATGCAAGTGGAGAAGATAACGTATTGGTGGGTCGAATTCGCCAAGATATTTCTCACCCTTGTGGCTTGGAGCTTTGGCTGTGTGGTGACCAAATTCGCAAAGGGGCAGCGCTCAATGCAATTCAAATTGCTGAGTTGCTAGTGCAAAAGCAGTTACTTAAGCCTATAGTGGCAATGACTTGATGAGCAATATAGAGTAACCTGCTTAATAAAATGAGCAGCAATTACGTGTAGTAACCTTCTATAGATCAACAACGTGTGGTGAATTTTGGACGAGTCTTAACCGCGATGGTCACGCCATTTACCGAAGATGGCGCTGTGGATTACGCGATCGCAGAGAAACTAGCTGACTACTTAGTTAACAATGGTAGTGATGCTTTAGTGGTGTGTGGAACCACGGGGGAGTCACCCACTCTGACTTGGAGCGAAGAATATGAATTATTTCGGGTAATCCAGCAAGCTGTGGCAGGGAAAGCGAAGGTAATCGCCGGGACAGGATCAAATTCGACGCAGGAAGCGATCGAAGCCACCCAAAAAGCAGCTAAACTAGGAGTAGATGGTTCGTTGCAGGTCGTCCCTTACTACAACAAACCACCTCAATCAGGGATGTATAATCACTTTAAGGCGATCGCCGAATCCATTCCCGATCTGCCAATGGTGCTGTATAACATTCCAGGGAGAACAGGACAAAACCTTTTACCCGAAACAGTTATTCAGCTTTCAGAAATTGCGAATGTTGTAGCAATTAAAGAAGCAAGCGGTAATCTAGATCAAGTCAGCCAAATCCGCCGCTCCACTCCTGATGATTTTGCCATTTACGCTGGAGATGACTCACTGACCTTGCCTCTACTGGCAGTTGGGGGGCATGGAGTTATTAGTGTGGCAAGCCATCTTGCCGGAACGAAAATTCAATCAATGATTCAAGCCTTTTTTGCCGGCAACATTCAAGCAGCAATTCAAACTCATCTGGCGTTATTTCCTTTATTCAAGGCATTGTTTTTGACCACGAACCCTATTCCAGTGAAAGCTGCACTGCAAATTCAAGGCTGGCAGGTCGGCTCTACTCGTTCTCCTCTCGCCGATGCGCCCCCTGAAGTCATTCAAACTTTGAAACTAGTCCTAGCAGAATTAGCGCTTCTCTAGCACTGCTTCTTTAAGCTTTCTACAACTAAATAACCCTTGCTTAACACTGTAGAAACATGAAGATAGACTCTCTCAAATCCTGTCTATTGCTTCAAATCCGCTCCTATTCCAGTCTCGGTTGTTTAACTCAGCTTCAACACTCTGTCTCTCTAGTCCTACGGTTTTCAACCAAACGGCTCTTAGTGAACTCTAAATTTCTTTAACTCAAACCCTTTCTATCTAAATGACGCAAATGACCCAAACAAATTCTGCAACTGCTCTCAAAATTATTCCCCTCGGCGGTCTCCATGAGATTGGCAAAAACACCTGTGTGTTTGAATTTAACGATGAAATCATTCTGTTAGATGCTGGTCTCGCTTTTCCAACCGATGGGATGCACGGAGTGAACATTGTTCTCCCCGACATGACGTACCTTAGGGAAAATCGCCACAAAATTAAAGGCATGATCGTCACCCACGGGCACGAAGATCACATTGGCGGCATTGCGTTTCATCTGAAGCAGTTTGATATTCCTGTGATTTATGGTCCTCGGTTAGCAATGGCATTGCTGCAAGACAAGCTTGAAGAAGCGGGAGTCAGCGATCGCACCGAACTTCGGACCGTCGGACCCCGCGATATTGTCCGGCTTGGCTCTGCATTTTTCGTAGAATTTATCCGCAATACCCATTCCATGGCGGATAGCTTCACCGTTGCAATTCGGACTCCCGTTGGAGTGGTGATTCACACGGGCGACTTCAAAGTTGACCATACCCCTGTAGACGGCGAATTTTTCGACTTTCAGCGGCTAGCGGACTATGGAGAACAGGGAGTTCAGTGTTTAATTAGCGATTCCACTAATTCAGAACTTCCTGGTTTTACGCCCTCTGAACGTGCGGTTTATCCTAATCTCGATCGCGTATTTGGACAAGCACAGGGACGCATATTAGTAACGACCTTCGCCTCTTCAGTCCATCGCATCAACATGATCTTGGATCTGGCTAAAAAGCACGGCAGAGTAGTGGGCATCTTAGGACGCTCCATGCTAAATGTGATAGCCCATGCCCGGAATCTAGGCTACGTCAGATGTGAAGATGATCTCCTCCAGCCTTTGCACTTGATTCAAAAAGTGCCTGATGAGAATGTGCTGATTTTGACCACAGGTTCACAGGGCGAACCGCTTTCTGCAATGACGCGAATCGCAAATGGTGATCATCGACAAATTAAGGTGCGTTCTGGCGATACGGTTGTATTTTCAGCTAATCCCATCCCTGGAAATACAATCGCCGTTGTAAACACCATCGATAAGCTGATGATGTTGGGCGCTAAGGTGATTTATGGCAAAGAACATGGAATTCATGTTTCTGGGCATGGCTGCCAAGAAGACCAAAAGCTGATGTTGGGCTTAACACGACCCAAGTTTTTCTTGCCGGTTCATGGTGAACACCGGATGTTGGTCAAACACTCCCAAACGGCTCAGAGTGTAGGGGTTCCCGCAGAAAATATGATCATTATTGACAATGGTGATGTGGTGGAGTTGACCGAAGATTCTATTCGGATTGCAGGTAAAGTGCCTTCTGGAATTGAACTGGTTGATTCGTCTCGCTCTGGCGTAGTGAATCCCCAAGTGCTGAAGGAGCGTCAGCGGCTTGCTGGAGAGGGTATTGTTACGATCGCTGCCACAGTTAATAACCGGGGCGAATTGGTTGCTCAGCCAGAAGTGCATTTCCGAGGCGTAGTTACTTCAATCGAGCGATCGCGCTTTCAAGATAAAACTCGCGAAACGATTGAGATTATTTTACGAAACTACTGGAAAGAACTGGCACCATCCTATGCCGATGTCCCAAACAGCATTGATTGGGTTGGAGTGAAAACTCAAATTGAGCGAGAATTAGTGAAAATGCTGAAGCGCGAAATGCAAAGCGCTCCCTTGCTGGTATTCCTGATGCAAACCACCGATGCACCACCAGCAGCTCGTAAGGTGAGCAAAGAACCCACCCGAAAAGTTGCAGCGGCGATCGCTTCTTAAACTCACAAAAAAGTGGGGAGTCTTCATTGGTGACTCCCCACTGGCGCATGGATGGTTAGAATAATAAAACAGGTTGCTAAGATCGCTCTTTAAGATGCGATCGCTAGCGATCGCTGATCCGTACTAAGCTCGCGTGATTCTTGGCGAATAGAACCAGCCATCACGGCATGTTGAAGCAACATGAACGCTCTAAAATCTTTCGCATCATATTTGGTTTTCAAAAGCTGCCGCAGTTGATCCTCTGCTTCAACTGTTAACAACCCTAGGGTAAATGCCTCTTTAACAATTTCACGAATCGAAAGCATGGTAGCCCCCCTGACCCGCTCTTTTACTTAAAACAACGATTCATTTAATCTGAAAATTCTTTTAGCAAATTGCTGGAGATTTTTACTTGCTAATATAACCAAAAAGTTAAGAATTTCTGACAAATCTACTCTAACCAGAGAACACTTGAGAAAAAGTGTAAGTGATTCTACTCAATTCTGTCAAATAGTTTGAACATTTAGCAATACGGTCATCATGCCAAGATGTTAATAAACTTTTACAATACTTGAGTATTTCCAGTGGATTGGAAATTTTTCAATCGAGTACAGGTCGATTCCCCACCGCTCTGCGGCGAAGATCCGGGGCTTGCAATCCGAATCTGGCATTCGGGAGTAAATCTGCTTCCATACCCCGTCCGCTTGCGGCGGGGTTCTTGATTAATCAAGATGCTTGCGATTAATTAGTAGGAAAAAATTTAACTTTTAGCATGAATTCTTAAAGTGATAATTGCGTGATGGCAATATGTCCTGAGAAACAGGTTTCCACATCTCCCCCTGAATCATAGGTTCGTTTTGCATAGTCACCGTTGTAATAGAAGCAGCCTTCTTCTAGCCGGAAGGTATTGGGTAAAGGCTGGGTGCAGGGGGCGCACACTATTAGAGTCGGCTCTGGTAATCGAGCAGAATATTGTGGTAAGTTGACGTTCCAATAAGTGCCTGGTTCTATCGAGTTGGGCAGCAATTTTTCCAGAACTCGGATTACTAGGCTTGTTGCAACTGACCAATCAATTTCGCATTTTCCCTGCCGATAATTGGAGAAGGCAATACCAGGAATGCGATGCATAGCGGCTTCTCGGACAGCAGCAACGGTACCAGAGATATAAACATCTGTCCCCAAGTTTCCGCCTGCATTAATACCAGACAGCACGCCTTCAACGTGAGGGCAAAGATGGCTGAGAGCAATGCGAACGCAGTCTACCGGGGTGCCTGCGATCGCGTACTCATATTCAGAACGCTGCTCTACTCGAATCGGCTGAGTTGTTGTAACCTGATGACCACAGCCTGAAAACGGCGACTGTGGCGCAACCACGATCGCCTCTAAATTCATGTGACGAACCGCATTGAGCAGCGATCGAATTCCGGGCGCATCGATTCCATCATCATTTGTAATTACAAACACCATGACACCTGAAGACGAGAGTTTTGATAATAATTTGGTAGAGAACAGATTGGTAGGAACAGGGTTGATTCCATCCGCTCCACTCGGATTTAAATCTGGATTTGTGGGCATAGTGGGTCGCCCCAATGTCGGCAAGTCTACCTTAATGAATCAGCTAGTGGGGCAAAAGATTGCAATTACCTCACCGATCGCTCAAACGACCCGCAACCGCCTACGCGGGATTTTGACCACTCCAACGGCTCAAATCATTTTTGTGGATACACCAGGAATCCATAAACCGCAGCACCAATTAGGAGAGGTTTTAGTCAAAAATGCCCAAAATGCCATGCACTCTGTTGATCTACTACTGTTTGTTGTAGATGGCTCTGTGGAAGTGGGCAAAGGCGATCGCTTCATTGCCGAACTGGCAAAACACTGTCCAATTCCGGTGATTTTAGGCATCAACAAGATCGACCAGCAGTCTTCAAGCTCTGAGGCGATTGTGGCAGGCTACACCCATTTGGCATCTGAATATGGCTGGGCGATCGCCGTCTTTTCAGCAGTCACAGCAGAGGGTTTAGAAGCGTTATCAGAGCAGTTAATTCAGCGCCTTGACTTAGGACCTTACTACTATCCCCCCGATCTCGTCACAGATCAACCAGAGCGATTTATTATGAGCGAACTCATCCGAGAACAAGTGCTGAGGCTGACTCGCGAAGAAATTCCCCACTCCACCGCGATCGTCATTGAGCGAGTAGTTGAAGAACCGACGCTGACCCGTGTCTTAGCCACTATTCATGTTGAGCGACCCTCCCAAAAAGGAATTTTAATTGGCAAAGGCGGCAGTATGCTCAAAGAAATTGGCACATCTGCCCGTCAGCAAATTCAGAAATTAATTGCGGGGAAAGTGTATCTTGAACTATTCGTTAAAGTGCAACTCAAATGGCGCTATTCACGGAATGACCTAGCCGAATTAGGTTACAAAGTTGAGGATTCATAGACATATCGGTCGCCAAAGGTATTCCTATCCATTCTCTCCGTAGTAAAACCTGGATCAGCAACCCTTTATGTAGCTGGATTCAGTAGATGTTACGATTCAAAAGTTCTTGAACTATGGAATAGTTACGGTCAAGTTCAATCATTCAAACCGTTGTAAATAAACTCAAATATTCTCATTTACTACTCTGTGATCAACCAACCAGTGTGGGATGAATTTTGATCAATAAAGCAACCAGCAGACAATTCTTACTTCTGATTTTTAGTCAGGCTTGCTCAGACTTGTAAATCAGATGCTTCCATAGCTCATTTCATAACTCTCTTGATTAAGCGTCCCACAGTAATAGGGGATTTGGAAGCAATGACACCCTCCCAGTTTTCTTGGGTACAACACTCCAGCAAATCCGAAAGTCCCTATCAGATTGCATTTAATCAATCCTCTGATGGCATTCTTTTATTGCAAACTAAAACTCAGCAGGTTTTAGACATTAATGTTGCCTTACAAGAGTTGTTAGGGTACACAGACCAAGAACTTTCCCGGTTAAGCCTGACCGATCTTGTAGACGAAACTCAATTTCCTCACGGGCTTAATATCCAGCAGACGGCAGATCAACGTCATCAATCTCTTGGTTTTGTGGATTTTCGTTGTCGCAATGGCACTTTACTCAAAGCGATGGTAACCGTCAGCTTTGCGAATTATCAAGGGCAGTCTATTTGCTGCTTTGTGGTTCAAAAAGAATTTCCTCCAGAAAGTCCGCAGCTAAAAGATAATTTTCTCAGTACTGTTTCTCACGAACTGCGGACTCCCATTACCACTATCAAAATGGCGATTCAAATGTTAACCCTAGCTTTAAGTCGCGAAGGTCTACTAGCGCCAGACTCCAGCAAGTCATCTTTAGAGGCTAATAAAATAGCCCATTATCTCAAGATTTTGAATGATGAATGTAATCGGGAGATTGGGCTAATCACCGATCTATTAGATTTACAGCGCTTAGAAGCAGAAACTCAAACCATTGCTGCCCAACCAATTCAACTAGAAGGATATTTGCATCGCATCGTTCGCCCTTTTCAAGACCAAGCTGCTAGTCAACACAAAACCTTGAATGTTGCTATTTTTAGCGGGTTGCCTGATCTGATGTCTGATTCGCAAAGTTTAGAACGCATTCTTGTTGAGCTGTTGACGAATGCGTGTAAATATACTCCTGCCGGAGAAACGATAGCTTTCCGAGCAGGACTTCGTGAAGGGCACACGCGATCGCCCAAAACAGTCTTCATCAGCGTCATTAACTCAGGTGTCGAAATCCGGCCAAATCAACTAGAGCAAATTTTCGATAAGTTTTATCGAATTCCCACCAATGATCCCCATCGACATGGCGGTACTGGTTTAGGATTAGCCCTTGTCAAAAAGCTAGTTTTAAACTTGAGCGGAACCATTTACGCAGAAAGCAGCAATGGTCAAACCTGCTTTACAGTTGAATTGCCCGTCATTCAGGCTGCTGAGCCACTCGCATTTTAAGGACTGACCGAACGACTTCGGTTGATACTTGATCCGTCACGATCGCTGCTCCAATTTGAGTAGGCAACACAAACCGGACTTGACCCGCTTCCACTTTTTTATCCGATTGTAGCGCCTCTAAAATCGCTTCAATATCTATACCTGTTGGCAAATGGGTTGGCAGTCCCGCTTTTTTGATTAAGGCAGTTTGCCGCTCCGTTGCAGTCGCTTCCCAAAGATTCAGCATGTTGGCAATCTCTGCGGCAGCAGCCATGCCGATCGCCACGCCTTCGCCATGATTAATTAATCGGTAACCAGTGAGGCTCTCCACAGCGTGACCAATCGTATGCCCATAGTTCAAAATAGCCCGCAGTCCGGCTTCTTTTTCATCCTTGCTGACGACAAGTGCTTTCGCCTCACACGATCGCGTTAAAATCTCCTGCAATCGATCTTCTGCAAGCGCAGCAAGTCGATCTAATCGGGGAGCTTGTTCCAGCAAGGAAAATAAATCTTCATCCCAAATAACCCCGTACTTAATGACTTCTGCCATTCCCGCCCGAAATTCTCTAGGAGGCAAAGTTTTTAGCACGTCTGGATCAATTAGCACTAGGCGTGGTTGATGAAAAGCGCCAATTAAATTTTTGCCGTGGGGATGGTTCACCCCGGTCTTGCCACCGATCGCAGCATCCACCATCGCCAGCAAAGAAGTAGGCACCTGCACCACCGATACTCCTCGCAGCCACGTTGCTGCCGCGAAACCCGTCATATCCCCAATCACGCCACCGCCAAGGGCAACAAAGGTCGAGGAGCGCTCGACGCGATGAGCCAGGGCAGCATCGTAGATTTTTTGGAGCATGGCAGGAGTTTTGTACCGTTCTCCGGCAGGCAGTAGGCAGATTGCGACTGAAAATCCGGCGGCGGATAAGGACGCGATCGCCGATTCACCATACTGTCGAAAAATTGCAGGGTTGGACACCAGTAATACTTTTTGTCCAATCTGCTTTTGTTCAACCTGCAAGGAGCGAAGCCGTGAACCAATCTGACTCAACCCGTTAGGCGCAATCACAATCTCGTAAGAGCTTTGCGGAAGAGGAACTGAAATAACCGACTGATTTGACACAATTAAAATAACGGGGTAACGAAAAATATCCGTGCGCTGATTCTACTGCACTACCGGGGGCAATTCTTTTGTATAGTTTGTTTTAGGTGAATTGTGTTCGATGAATGTGGAGACAAGTTTAAAATGACTGCTGTAATTTCCTACGTTGCAATTTTAGGTGGTGCTTTTGCAGTGGCAATGGGGCTTTACCTTGGATTTAGAGCGCTAAAACTCATTTAAGTTAGGTAAGTTAGGTGGCGCTTTCCGTTTATAGGTTTGATTGAACTGAAGTAGATTTTTCATTCAAGCGCGTTAGGACTCTAGCGTGCTTATTTTATTGGTTTAGGGTATGAAATCTGCTTTATCTCGGCTTAAACCGCTAATACGCTGGGTTATTTTGGGTGCCAGTGTATTTTTTTTAGCAGGAGTCTTAGGGCAAAACTGGCAAAATGTTACTTCATTTCGCTTAGATGGTGCTGGATGGGCATGTTTGGCGATCGCCCTGGGAATCACATTATCGGCTCACATTTGTGCTGGTTGGGTTTGGAGTCAAACCCTCCGCCGTGATTTTCAGCAACCAGTGGACAGCGGGCAGATGATTCAGGCGTATCTTCAGACCAATATTGCAAAATATCTTCCCGGTAATGTCTGGCATTATTATGGTCGAATCAAGGCTGCCACCACGGCGGGTGCTTCTTTAGAAACTGCCACTGTGACCGTGCTTCTAGAGCCACTGCTGATGGCTGCGGCGGCTTTGCTGATAGCTCTGCTAGCAAGCAAGAGTATTGTTGCTCACTACGGTTCTATGGCTTTGTGGTTGCAATGGCTAGGATTTATTGGGGTGCTGTTAGCAATTCATCCACGAGTCCTCAATCCGGTGATGGGATATTTGGGCAACCTCAAGCAAAAAACGGCAAGTTCTTCAGAAAATGCCCCTTCAGTTAAGCTAGTGCGCTATCCGGTGCTGCCTTTCCTGGGAGGATTAAGCTTTCTTTTATTAAGAGGTGCGGGATTTTTAGCGACATTTTGGGCGATCGCGCCGTTTAATTCAGAACAAATTCCGCTCTTGCTGAGTGGATTTAGCCTATCCTGGCTAGTCGGGTTCTTGGTTCCAGGTGCGCCCGGTGGAGTGGGAGTGTTTGAAGCAACCGCGATCGCCTTACTAGGTCGCGATTTTCCAACAGGATTGCTCTTAGGCAGTGTCGCCCTGTATCGACTGGTCAGCGTAACCTCTGAAGCAATGGGCGCAGGGCTGGCTTGGTTGGATCAACAACTTGGTCACTAATTGGGAAATCAATCAATTGTTTCGTCTTCCAGATCTAATTCTTCGACAGGGGGCGCTCCAGAAAAAAGCTCCACTTTATCTACATGCTTCAACTGAGAAAAGATGCGATAAGTGTCTGGATCAAAAGCATTCTCATGAGTTTTAACTGCTTCCTGATCCTGCATTTTAATTAAGTTGTACTGAACATTTTCAGCATAAATTGCGAACGTGACATTGAAAACTTCTAAAAAGCTTACAACCCATTCACAATCCGATTCAGGATATGCTTGATAGTGCCGAATCAATTCAGCAATTCGAGATTCTAAGTGAGTTCTTGAATGCTTGCAGATTAAAATAATTTTCAGAAAAACAATGACTAATGTGACTGGGTTGCCTTGAGACAGTAGCTGAATGAACAGCAAAGAAGGCTCAGTTTGATTATCTGTTGTTAGGACATCAATGATTCGATTGCAAATTCTTAAAATTAGTGCAGTTGAGACAGTTTCTTCGTCATGCCTAGAATAAAGATCTTCTAGTTTTCCATTGAGTTTCTCTCTGATTGTCTCTGCAAAGATTTTATTTTCTATAGAAAATGTCAGATATTTTTGGAGACTTTGCTTAAATTCTCTGAATGTTAGTTGCTCAATTTGACTGAGAAAAATGTTGGCTATGTTGACATAGCTAAATTGCCCTCTTCTCGCTACTATCATTTTGATAAGTCGCAGTGCTTCATCTCCAAGAGCAGTAGGATTTTTGGAGGAACTACTACTATCTGTTGAGCGAGTTTGCGATCGCGCAATAAACATTGCCAAATCAAATTTAAAGCGATCTTTCAATTGTTTAGATAGTGCTCTTGCTGCCTCTCGTTGCTCGATCGGATTGTTGAGATCAATATATTGCGGAACTAGCAAATAGGAAGTGTAACGAGAAGACCAGGGACCTTTGTTTTGATCTTCATAGCGAGATGTAAAAAGTTCTAGTTCTTCAAAATCTTTACTAGCGACAAATTCATTGATCCAAAATCTTAATCGCTTCAGTGTAGGGGAAGCAGTATGGCGATTAAAAGATGGATCGCAGAAAAGTTGAATCAGTTCTCGGATTGGCTTGTAATTTCTACTTGCATCCCAATTGTTAATTAGAATGTAGCAAGATCGTTTAAGAGTGTGCCTAAAATCCTCTTGATTATTAGAAAAGACAATATCATAAACCGCTTGTATTGCACCTGAACTGATGGAGTCAACGTGGTAAATAAATAGCCGCTTGAACTCTAGCAGCACTTCCTCAGGCGGCCACTTTTTTACAATCTCTAGCAAAAAGTTGTAGATAGTTTCTTGAGATTGCTGAATGTTCACCCCTTTCCTTGATCGGTAGGGTTGTTCATTCTTCTGGATATCTTTTGACTCCCCAATCGTCATAAACACTTAAAATGCTTAAACGCAGTTTTTGTAAAAATTAAATTCTTTAACCATCAGCTTTTGATGTGTATCAAAGCTAACTTTGCTAGAAGCTATCACTCTCTAAAAGTGGGCTATAAAACGCTTGATTACGAATGAGTATCAAGCTCACTATCTTACAGTATGTAAATTACTTAGGTTGGCAGTTTAACATGAGCAAATTCTTAATAAAGGTGATCCAGTTAGACTTGAGCAAGTGATCAACTCTTAATTCAAAGGTGATCAAAATCATAAATCACACTACCTTGAAGAACGAAGTAGTGCCGCCCATCAATTGGACGAAATATTTATATATGTGCTTAAAGGGCTGCATGTGCTCAAAGAGTTTCTTTAAGCCATATTGCACTTACTTTTGGTCGATTTTTCTCACCGATAATGGAATCAATCCCTGAGATGCACCCGTACTAAAATGTTTAAACTTAAAGAACCTAAGTACTAGCGCTAGTTGAGAGCGCTAGTTGATTCTATAAATCAACCTTGTCAGTAATCATACGCGAGGGCAACCTAAATTGTCTCACCTCTTTAGGTTAAGCTAATTTCTTCATTGCTTAAACAACTCGTCCGGGAGAAGCTCGTACCATTTTTTGGCAGTCTCAATAAACAATACTCCGGACAATTTTCTGAACGGCTTCACAAGGACTTCAGGGCTTACAGTTCCAAGATCGGGCTATTTTTTTAAAGTTAGCTCTAGCCCTGACTTTGATAATAAGATCCTGTCTACGGTTGAATCAGGGTTTGAGGCTCAAAACCTGCTCAATTTTTGTCCGGAGTATTGAATAAAAAAAGACCAAGTGTATGAATACCCTCTGTGATTATTTCAGACGAAGGTTGAAAAATTATGCAATCACAACTGGTTTATTAATGGGGGCAGAGGGACTTGAACCCTCACGACCTTGCGGTCAACGGATTTTCATCCTCTTGCAGTTTTCACTGCTGCTCAAACTAACGTTGATGAGTTTTGAGGATTGGACTCTCCCTTTACCCACGCTTTATACAAGTAGATTGCTTGTGGAAAAGCGTTAGGGTAGCTCCCGTCGAGTCTCTGCACCTTCCGTAAAGATTGGAGACCTTAGAGTATGGATTTTTGGATTGATGACAATCTAAAATTTTCTCTCTAAACAATCTGGAATCTTTTTGGCTTGGCTCAGGATTGCCATATCTATGTAGTGAGAAGAAAGCTTAAATACTAAGAGTTATGTATTTCTCTAGCACTTAGCGGCTAATTAATCACTCAAGACGCAGGTTTCCCTGAATTTGAGAGCCGTCACTTACTGAGTTTCTCCAGTAAGGCCCAGTTTTCTAAGTCCGTAGCGTCTACCATTCCGCCATGCCCCCATGGCTTGAGGGGTAGTCAAAAACTAACCCCGTACTATTCCACCATCAATTGGGGGGTTATGCAATGGTTAAAATAAATTTTTGCGAACTGGCAAGTCCATGCTTAGGCGATCGCTCAATCCTTTTGCCTGAGTTTTTCAATGCATGAACCCCTTGTCTTAGGGGCTACAAGAGGTAGAATGATGCCATTCTGAAAAAGTTTTGCTTGATTGAAAGTTTTACTTAATTTCAGTCTAAATTTTTCTTTTTGAAGCTACTGCCCTTGAGATTATGGTTGTTGCACTGCTCTATTTGGCGATCGCTGGAGCATTTCTGGTCGTGATTCCAGGCGCTCTGTATTTTTATCTTCAAGCCCGTTGGTATGTCGCAAGTTCCTTTGAGCGTGCATTCATGTACTTTCTGGTGTTTTTCTTCTTTCCTGGATTATTACTCCTCTCGCCCTTCCTAAACTTTCGTCCTAAACGCCGTCCGGTTGAGGGCTAGATGCGACGGATTGATGTTTTCGGCATTGGGCTGGGCGTTTGTGCGGCAACGGGTTTGATTTATTTTGCATTTCAGGTCGCGGGGCTGGATGCGACAAATGCGGGTATTTGGACTCAGGTTTTGCTGTTTGGTGGGCTGGTGGGCTGGCTTGCAACCTATGTGTCGCGCGCTGTAACCGGGTCTATGACTTACCATCAGCAGCGGCGCGACTATGAAAATGCTGTTTTGCAAAAGCGGTTAGATGAGCTTAGTCCAGAGGAGTTAGCAACGCTGCAAGCCGAAATTGAACAAGAGAAGAAAGCTGCTTCCAAGCCAATTCAGTGAAAGAATGATGAATGATTGGCTTGATTGATGATTGGTTGAATTGAACATGACTTCTGTATCTCAATGCTTTGAGCATCTCCGGAGCCACGCCCGTTGCGCTCTGATTCCTTTTGTGACGGCAGGCGATCCTAGTTTAGAAGTGACAGCGAAGGCATTGGAGCGACTGGATCAAAGCGGCGCTGACTTGATTGAGTTAGGTGTGCCCTATTCTGATCCGTTAGCGGATGGACCGGTGATTCAAGCGGCGGCAACGAGAGCGCTTCAGCGAGGAACGCGGTTTGAGCAGGTGCTGGAGGTGGTGCAGCAGGTGAGTCCTCGGTTGCGATCGCCCATCATCTTGTTCACCTACTACAATCCGATTTTGAATCGGGGCATTGACTCGTTTTTGCAACAAATTGCTACGGCTGGCGTGAAAGGGTTAGTCGTGCCCGATTTGCCGTTGGAAGAAGCAGAGGTTTTGCTGAAGCCTGCGGCAGTTCATGGAATTGAGTTGACGTTGCTGGTGGCTCCCACTACGCCAAAAGAGCGGTTATTGGCGATCGCCCAGCAGTCTCAAGGATTTATTTACCTGGTCAGCACGACGGGAGTAACCGGAATGCGTGCCCAGATGGAATCCCGCGTGAAAGATATGATCCTAGAGTTACGCGGCGTGACGGATAAGCCCATTGGAGTTGGGTTTGGTATTTCCCAACCAGAACACGCGCGGCAAGCCATGGAATGGGGCGCAGATGGAGTAATTGTCGGTAGCGCTTTCGTAAAACGATTAGCCGATGCTTCGCCCGAAAAAGGCTTACAGGATATTGCCGATTTTTGCCGGACGTTGAAAGCTGCGATCGCGCCCAGTTAATGCTCCCACTTCCTTATCAAAAATTTCTGCCCTTTATTGCCACATTAAGCGAACTGCGGCGAACTACATCTATTTTTCTCTGGTGGGGTTGACTTAAGTGTTACTGAAGCGGTAACTTCTAACGGGTAATCATTCCCGCAGTAAATACGTACGAATACTGATTCGTTTTTTAGATGATCACTTTCTTTGTATTGCAGTAGAGTATGTTTCACACACTTAACTTCAAAGATTTGCCCGCTGATTTAATTTGAGATTCATTCTTCTAACGCAAGGCAAGTTATCTGAATCGCTGGTTCTGACTCCAAAGTTTTCCTCCACACACTGTAGACATTTGTAATAAGGTCCGATTTTTTTGGATGACTACTCCAACATCACCGTTGGGAGCTAGACGTTTGCGTACGCTTTTCTTTGCAGTGTTTGCAGGCGGTCTAAGCTACCAGGGGTTTGCTGCTTACGCCCAAACCAGTTTAATTCCCAATACTGCAACGGCAGGATTTCAAAGTACGCCAGGAGGACCGTTCCGCACAGTTCGCTCCAATACGGTGACGGTTCCTTTGTTGAACGAACGGTTAGAGATTATTAAGGTTGCCGATCGCGGTGCCGCAGAACCGGGCGACTCGGTGTCCTATCGGCTGTTGGTCAAAAACTCTGGTAGTAGCCCTGTCACAAACGTGGCGGTTACCGATACGCTGCCTTTAGGATTTAAATTTTTGAATAATTCTGCGAAAGCAGCAATCAGCACAGCGGGTAGCCCAGAAACGCCTGTTGCGTTGTCTAGCGTCATAACGAATGGTCAAACGATTACATTTACTTATCCAGTCCTTGCGCCTCAGCAGACTTTAGTGATTGTCTATGCGGCGCTGCTTTCACCAGATGCCGTCCGAGGTTCGGGGCAGAATGTGGTGGTTGCTGCTGCTAAAAATGTGGGAGGTGGAGAGGTGCGAAGCAATACGGCTAGCGCTCAACTACGGATTCGTCCGGGTATTTTGTCGGATTGCGGCACGGTTGTAGGTCGGGTGTTTGTAGACAAAAACTTTGATGGAGAGCAGCAGCCTGGAGAGCCGGGAATCCCGAATGCGGTCATTTTTATGGATGACGGGAATCGTGTCACGACCGATCCGAATGGCTTGTTTTCTTTGCCGTTTGCGATCGCGGGATACCGCTCAGGCACATTAGATTTAACCAGTCTGCCGGGATATACGCTAGCTCCCAACCTCTATCGGATTGAAGCAAACAGCCCCTCCCGACTTGTTAAGTTATCGCCAGGAGGCATGGTGCGGATGAATTTTGCGGTAACGCCAACCTTTAGGGAGGGACAGCGATAATGCGAATTTACTCAATTGCTTTATTTGGTCTTAACCTTTTAACAACCCTTTTGGGGGCACTCGGCATTGTGGCAGCCCATGCCATTGAGCCAGCAAGCGCGCCTGCGAGTGGTGCCAAGCTGGAAAAAACACAGCCACTCGGATCGGCTCAAGCTGAGGCAGGAAGTCCTTCGCCAGTCAAAGCCGCCGCCCTTAAGCCGACTCCAGCGGCACTATTAAAATCGGCTGAGGTGAAGCAAACCCAAGCGCAGGCTCCGGAGAGCAGCCAATCTCCATCGTCGATTCAAATTCTCAGCCCCACCAATTTAGTCAGTGGAGCCAAGTTTACTGACTTGGTGGTGCAGTATTCGACTGGAGCGAAGGTTCAAATTACGGTCAACCAGCAACCGCTTGATCCTGCCACACCTACCCAAGCCCAGGAAAATCCGGCAACCAACCAGGTGACTCAGGTTTGGTATCGAGTGCCGCTGATATCTGGAGAAAACACCATCACGGCACAAGTCAAGGATGCTGCCCCCGTCAGCATCACCCTGACCGTGAAAGAAACCTCCGCCAAGATTGAGTTTCTACCGACGCAGCAATCTAGAATCCCAGCCGATGGGCGATCGGTGCTGCCAATTCAGGGGCGCATTCTGGATGAAGCGGGGCAACCGATCGCCCAAAATGCTGTCGTCACTCTGACTGCCAGCAGCGGAAAGTTTGTTGGCGCAGATTACGACAAAGATCGTCCTGGCTTTCAGGTATTAGCGCGAGATGGCAAGTTTCAAGCACGGCTCCAGTCGGGGCTAGAAGCGCAGATGGTACGGATTCGGGCAGCCGTCGATCGCCACGAGCAGGTGACGCGATCGGAAACGAAGAAACCCGTTGTCCCCTTCCCCGACCTAAACAAGCCGCCCTATCTACTCGCACCCAATCCAACAGATAAAACCTTAGAAGCTTACACCCAAGCAGAATTTACGACCAATCTCCGCCCCTTTATTTTGTCGGGTGCGGTCAATCTCCGCTTAGGGCAAGGGGGGCTGGATTACTTCGGCAGTTTTGAAGATTATTTGCGTCCGAGCCTACTAGATGGCGGCTATCGGGTTGATTTCAGCACGGCAGCCTTTGCCCAAGGGCGCATTGGAGAGTGGCTGTTTACTGGAGCTTTCAACAATCAGCGCGCCTTAAACAAAGACTGCTCTGGGGCAACGCGGCTGTTCCGCGACCCACAATTTTGCGATCAAGTCTATCCCGTTTATGGCGATAGTTCCACCGTTGATTACCTCACGCCATCGATCGATAGTGTCTACTTCAAGCTAGAGCGCACATCGCCCACAATCGGCGCAGGGTCAGACTTTGCCATGTGGGGCGACTACACCACCTCAGAGTTTGCCAGAGCGTCTCAGTTTTATAGTGCCACCACGCGTCAACTGCATGGATTTAAGCTCAACTACAACTTGGGCGACCTGCAATTGACGGGCATGTATGCCAACAACGTCAGCGGATTTCAGCGAGACGCGATCGCCCCCAACGGCACCAGCGGCTACTATTACTTATCGCGTCGCTTGCTGACGAGAGGCAGCGAAAACATCTTCCTGGAAACCGAAGAATTTAACCGTCCTGGAACCGTAGTCGAGCGCAAACCGCTGTATCGCGGTACGGACTACGACATTGACTACGATCGCGGCGCAATTATTTTTCGGCGTGTCGTCAATGCCTTGGAGTTTGACCCTTTCGGTCGCACACTGGTTCGCCGGATCATTGCCACCTACCAGTTTGAAGACCTAAAAGATGGCGGCAAACTTTACGCCGGACGTGCCCAATATAACTTGTCACGAGAATTGGGCAGGGAAATTTGGGCAGGGGTGACCTACCTCCAAGAAAATCAGGGCGACCAGCGATTCCAGCTTTATGGCGGAGATGCGTTGATATCTCTGGGCAAAGATGCCCAACTGACCGGAGAAGTGGCTCGTTCCGACTTCGACTCGATTTTTCGAGGTGACATCGGCGGCTATGCCTATCGGTTTGAACTGCTGGGCACTCTGACTCCCGGAGTAGTGGGCAAGGCATTCTATCGCTCGGTTGAATCTGGATTTGTCAACAACGCCTCGGCTAGCTTCACTCCCGGACAAACCCGTTATGGAACCGAGATTGCCGCCAAAGTGACCCCAACCACTCAGGCAACGGTGCAGTTTGACCGAGAAGTCAACTTTGGGATTGCGCCTGCAATACGAGGTCTTACTGCCATTACGCGAGCAGGCTTTGGAGATTTATTTAACCCCACGACTGAGCCAATTCCGGGCAGTCGGGTGGATAACAGCATGAGTACGTTTCGGGCGGGAGTGCTGCAAAAGCTGGGACCGATTGAGCTAGGGTTAGATTTCGTCCGGCGATCGCGCCAAGATCGGGTTTTTCCGCAGTTGCTCGAAGCCGATACCAACCAGTTTATATCCCGGCTCAACTATCCCATTTTCAAAACCCTTACCTTCCGGGTTCAAGATGAGCGCAACTTGGGCAGTAGCCCCGACCCGCTGTATCCCAACCGCACCACGGTCGGCTTAGACTGGGCAGCCGATAAAGATGTCACCGTGCGTCTGGCGCAGCAATTTATCGGCAGTACTGCCCAGCTTAGAGACAACTCCTTTACCAGCCTGGATATTTTGTCGGACAAGCGCATCTCAGACGACACCACTTTTACCAACCGCTACTCCTTAATCAATGGGATCAATGGTTGGTCGAGTCAGGCGGCAATGGGGATGAGCCATCGCATTTTGCTTGCCCCTGGCTTACGGGCAAGCCTAGGCTTAGAGAGAATTTCAGGCGATGTGGTTCCCTACGCTGCCGCTGGACAGCAGTTTCTCCAACCGATCGCGGCAGGACAAAGTGTCTCCTCTTTAGGACTATCCGCCTACACCAGCTATAGCGTTGGGCTAGATTACATCGATAATCCCAACTTCAAAGCCAACGGTCGGTTTGAATATCGCGATGGCGAAGGTCGCAATGACACGATGGTGATTTCGGCAGGAGCCGCCGGAAAGATATCGCCCTCGTTTACGATGCTAGGTCGCTACCAGCAGGGCAATTTTGCCAACCAGCTACTAACGGATTCTGGCTTGTCGGATACGGTCAACCTGAAGCTGGGCATGGCATATCGCAATCCGAGTGATGATAAATTTAACGCTCTACTGCGCTATGAATATCGTCAAAACCCTGCTCTCACGCCTGATACGATTTTGTTTGGTTCAGGGACGGGTTCTAACGTGCATCTGGTGGCGCTGGAAACGATTTATGCACCGAACTGGCGCTGGGAGTTCTACGGCAAATTTGCGCTGCGAAGCACTAAGTCTTTCCTGGCGAGAGATTTACTAGGCACCAATGCCATCACCCTGGGGCAGTTCCGGGCGGCGTATCGGTTGGGCTATCGGGTGGATGTGGCGGGTGAGGTGCGCTGGATTAGCCAATCGGTCATCGGTTTTGATGAAGTCGGCTTGGCAGTGGAAGCAGGCTATTACCTTAACCCTAACCTGCGGGTGGCGCTGGGTTATAACTTTGGGCAGGCGAACGATCGCGACCTAAGTCGCAACAAAGATGGCGTATATGTCACTCTCAGCCTGAAATTGGATCAACTGCTAAGCGGGTTTGGCGTGACTCTGCCCGGTCGCAAAGTTGCCCCACCGCAACAGCAAGAATCTGTAGTGAAACCGATCGCAAATCAACCAACTACGGCTCCCCCATTGTCCAGCTTGCCATCAACGAATTCCAATCAAGCCCCTGTGGCAGCCCAATCTGCTGAGGAGGTGGCGCAATGACCATAAGAGGAGTGAATCATTTGCACAGCAGCACGCAGCCGCAAGTATCTCGCTTTGTAGCGTGGCGCAATTTTCTCAGAGATTGTGCAAACTGTCCTGTCCGACCAGGCATTTATATAGCGGCATCTTTTCTAGCGATCGCGGCAGCAACCCCAGCCTTCGCACAAGCTGACCGCCAATTCATGCGGGTGATTGTCAACAGTACCAAAGACGGAGTTCAGCCCGATGCCGAACTAACGCTACGAGAAGCAATTTCGATTGTGAATGGCACCTTGCCGATGGATAAGCTCAGCGATGCTGAAAAAATGCAGGTTAGCCCTGGCACCGAGCGATCGCGAATTGAGTTCAATCTGATGGGCGACACCACCATTCGCTTAACCGAAGAGTTGCCGCCGCTTGCCACAGGAATGATGATCGATGGGGGAACCCAACCCGGATACCAGGGCGATCGCTCGGTGATTACCGAACTGTCACTACCAGCGCCGATCGTGGCGATCGCTCCTGCCGAAGGCGCGTTCATTTTTCGCGGCTTGACCGTGGCAGCCGACGACGTAACCATTCGGGGCTTAAGCCTGTATGGGTTCACCTCTAACCATCAAGAACCCGCCATCAACACGCCTAACACACCCACAACGCCACCAGCCGATATTTTTATTGCCCATCGTCTGCCGCCAGCCGATATTCGCAAACAGCGGATTCCCGCAAACTTCGCCCCCTTTTACCCCGATGATTTGCCGCCTAAAGGCACCCTCATCGAAAATAACTGGCTGGGCATTCCCCCGTCTGCGGATGGCACTGGGCGTACTACTGGCATTCGTTCTGCCTTTGGAGTCTCGGTCTTCAACGGCACGGGCACGATCATTCGGCGTAACTGGATTGCCGATCACGAAGGCAGCGCCATTATTACCTCGGTAAAAGCCACAGAGTTGCAAGTCACCGAAAACGCAATTTTGGCGAATGGTGTGGCGGGAATGCCCGACGCAATTCGGCTAGAGGGCAATGTTGACCAGGCACAAATTACGGGCAATGTGATTTGTGGCAACGATGGCAGCGCTGTGTATTTGTTTAAACCCGATGGCGCGGTGCAAATTCGCGATAATCAAATTGCCTATAATGGTCGTCGTCTGCGGCGGGCTGCCGTTTACCTGATGGGCAATAATCACCAGGTCACCAACAACCAGGTGAGTTATCAAGCGGGTCCCGGCGTGGTTGTGGCAGCGGTGCCTCATAGCGAACGGGCAGTGATCACCGGCAATCGCTTTGTGGGCTTAGAAGGACTGAGCATCGACCTGATTACTCAGCAAAATACCAACGTGTTGGATTATCAGGTAGGGGATGGTTTGAATCCACCGCGCAACAATTTCTTTCGCCGCTTGGAAACAGGAAATGCCGCGATCGCCGCTCCCCAGTTCATCACCCGCAACTTTGTCGCCCTCGCCAGTGCCGATGGGCAGGCTCAGATCTCGCCCGTGCAAATTTATGGCAAAGCTGATCCCGGCTCCGAAATTGAAATTTATCGGGTGACCAGCGCTGGCGGCGAAACGTCCTTAACCGAGCCGATCGCCAAAGCTGAAACCGACAGCAAAGGTGAATTTACCGCTGCTCTCAGCGGGTTGAAACTGGGTGAACAGATTAGCGCGATCGCCACCGATCCACGCTACGGCACCTCCGAGCCTGCGGTTCCTGCTCAGATTCAAGCAATCCCCACCACCACAGATTCTCTGCTTGCCACGCCGCCATCCTCAGCGCCAAGATGTGTCACACTTTCGCCCCCACCGCCGGAACCCCCGCCCGTAGTGCCCACACCAATCGTATTGAAGGTGCCCCGCAACATTCACTTTGCCCTGGATAAAGACTTTATTAGTCCTGCCAGCGCTAGAGTCCTGGATCGAATTGCCCAAGTATTGCAAGAGAATCCCATGGTACTGGTCAGCATTATTGGACACACCGATCCCCGCGCCACCGATGCCTACAACCTGGCGTTGGGCGCGCGCCGTGCCCAGAACACCCGCAACTACTTACTCAAAAAAGGGATTGCGGCAGAACGGATCACCATTCGCTCTGAGGGAGAACGCCAACCCGCAACCCCTGGCAGAAACAAGCTGGATTTTGCCCGCGATCGCCGCGCCGAATTCCTCTACAAAGACGTTCGTGACATCGAAATCATCATTCAGGAAGACGACCTGCAAATCGAACGTTGACGTGTGTCTGCTACACCCGCAATATCTGAAATCAACCCGACGACTAACCGCCCCAATAATCGCCATGTGTGAGGAGAATGGATGAAACGTCCCTTGAGGATACTGGCAAGCCTAGCCTCCCTTAGCACCCTCCTGGGGGGTTCCCAGCCC
>QBMH01000170.1 GCA_003249025.1 Leptolyngbya sp.
CACGGGTGAAATTACATCGTCTTTACCCATCAACTAAAAATTGATACAACACTAGTATCTTTATCCTTTGGTTTCCACTGAGGATTTTCGACAAACTGACGACCACAGTCTCGGCATTTGTGATTCTGTTTACCCCGTCGAGTCGTTCCATTTTTCATGATGTCATCCGACCCGCAACTTGGACAGATTAAGTAGAGTTTCATCGGGATTTCGGCTAACTTGAGACTACTTTTTCCCTTACCCTTTACGAAAAGGCACTACCCGATTTGCTTTTCTAAGTCGATCTGGTTACACGATGTCGTCATTGGACTGTTCATCAATCGCTATGAATTTGGCGTGCTGGTTTAGAGGTTTCCACAGGTCTAGAACACTACCCTCTTAGCCAGTGGCATGAGTTTAGAAGATGTCATGCAAGAATATGAGCTAACGGCTGAGCAAATCCAAGCTGCCTTAGTCTACGCTGCAACGTTAGTCGCTCAAACTGAAGTCGTTCCATTAGGGGAATAGCTTGAACATCTTGATTGACGAGAATATGCCTCGTTCTCTGGCACGACAACTGATCGATTTAGGCTTCAAAGTTCAAGATGCGCGTGACATTGGGCTAAGAGGGCAACCCGATACCGAAGTGATGGCGATCGCGGTTCAGCAAAGATGCCATTATCATCACCAAAGACAGGGGTTTTACCAACATCAAAAGCTGGGATGAGAACTTTACAGCAGGTGTCATATTCATTAGATCTCTTGCAAAAGTGGCAAATTAGGAGGTTCAAACTATTAGAAACTCGTGCCAAAAATCGACTTATGCAAGAAGTCTATTAATTTGCCAGACGACACTCCGAGTAAAGTTGTCAATGCCAGGATTGTAGAACTGCTGACTCAACGGCTCCCAGAGTCATTGCTAGGATCGATTACAAGTGTAGAACTGCGTCGTGCCCTTTCTCAAATAGTTCGCCGCAGACCGTAAGTACCAGCCAACGCTTAATCTTCATGCTAGGGTTTGGAAGAAGCTTGCTTTTTGGGCTAAACAACTTAGGGCTTGAGAGTAAATTATGAAAACTATTGAAATTCAAGTAGACGAACAACTCTTTCAACACGCCCAAGCGATCGCAGAGTCTCGCCACAGTAGCATTCAAGAATTGCTGGTTGAACTGCTTCACTCACTGGCTAAATCGGCAGCGACTGCAACTGAACCTGCATCGGAGCCGGCTGAGTATGACCCGATTACTCCACTCCTTGGAAGCTTACATCTTGGAACACATGATCTTGGAGAAAATCACGATTATTACATCGGACAGGCTTTGTTACGAGAACTAAGGCAATCCGAATAAGATGTTCGTTGATACTTCCGGTTGGGCAAATCTGTATATTCCAACTGAAGACTACCACTCCCAGGCTGTTGGGTGTTTTCAGCAAGTACGAAAACAACGTGAGACATTGGTGACTACAAATTACGTGGTTGCAGAACTGGTCGCTCTGCTCGATAGCCCACTACGAATTTTTCGTCCTCGTCTGTTTGAGATTGTTGACTCTATCAAAACAGCTTCCTTCGTGCAAATCATCCACATTGACGCTTAAACAGATATTGTTGCTTGGCAACTCTGCAAAGCAAGACCTGATAAAAATTGGTCGCTGGTCGATTGCACGTCATTTGTGGTGATGCAGCAGTTGGGCATCCAGCAAGCCATGACAACGGATCAACACTTTGAGCAAGCCGGATTTATCCGGGTATTGAAGCCCTCTGCCAAGGAATGAGAGGCAAAAAGCAATGAAAGATCACCCAGAAACCATCATCTGTGATCGAGGTATGCCGCAAGGTTCAAGATGTGCGTGATCTTGAGCTAATGCGATCGCCAGATTGATCAATTAGTTGATGAGTTGTATGAATTGACCGAGGAAGAGATCGCCATAGTTGAGGAGAAATCAACATTTTTGGCTATCGTAGCCATTGCGGGCATAGCCCATCCATTCCAGCATTTCTGGGTCATCGGTAAAGCTAATCAAGGCTAGATGTTCAGGATGCTCTAAAAATTCACGGGCAAGCAGATAGCCAGCAATGCTCCAGGTTTGAAACTTGCGTGAGGCTTTGCCGACTAATCGACCGTTTCTACCATCGTAATATTCTGCCCATTCATCTTCGCTGAGTCGGCGTTCGGCAATTTCCAGCGCGCGCCATGCTAACTCCGTTCTGCCTGTTTTCACCGCCGCCGCTGCAAACGACCACAGCAGCACAGGCCAATTGCCCCCATTGTGATAAGACCAGGGCACATTTTTGGGGTCGCAGCCCGTCAAAATTTTCCATTCCAGATCTTCCACGGCAGGAAAGCAGATTTTCATGGGCATATAACCCACTAGATCCTGCCAACGCTGCTCGATCAAATCCATGATGGATTGAGATTCGCGATCGCTTGCCAGAGATGAATTGATTGCCATCAAATTGCCCAGCGTAAAAAACCGAAAATCCATTTGCGCGGGACCCAAATTTCCTGCCAAGTAGCCGCCCGTTTCAGGAATCCATTCGGTCAGCCAGTAGGGAATCGATTCGGGATAAATGTTGAACTTGTTGATCGCGGTCTCACCAAACTCTTCACCCCGAAAATGATAGATCTCATTCAGCCGCTTCAAATCGATCCAGTAATATTGGCGGATATGCAAATTCAGCACACTTAAGCGTTGGTTAACGATTTGCTTATAAAACTCGCCCCTGCGCCCACTCAACAGTTCCCGTGCAGAACATAGCGCCCCATAAAACAATGCCTGGATTTCGAGGGGATGCCCGTATACTCCCATGCGGCGATCGATCATAAATGCGCCATCCGGCACCAGCATGGTTGGGTACATGTCAAAGCGATCGGCAAGACACAGCTTTAGGATCAGCATGATGCTGTGCTGAAACTCTGGCTGGTGCGCCAAGGCAATATCCCCGGTTGCTTTCACATAGGCTCTGAGTAAAATCAGCCACCACAGGCAAGAATCCACCGGAGTCACCCGACCGATCGCATGTTCCCCAAAATCCGCCGTTAGATATTGCTCCTCATCCCACAGTTCTACCTTAAAGCTAGCAGGCATCAACCCCTGCCCCGCATTAAAGCTATCCATTTGCTTATCGCTACTTTGCAGCGCCAGCGTTTCAATCAAAAAATTCCGCACAATCTCGCTTCTGCCATTCGTCAAAAACAGCAGCGCACAGGGCACAAAATCACGCATAAAACATTGGTCATAGTTCAGCGCTTCCACATAAGGATCACGCGCCGCCACCGTGCCAACAGGTCGTCCCCGAAAATACACCATTGATTTTTCTAAAAGTTCCCACGCCTCTTTAACGAGAAATGTCGCTTGCATTGCCAACTGACGCTCCTGTGTTCCAACTACGAATACCGAGTGACCCAATTCAAACTGCACAAATTTTTGTGGAGGCTAGCTGACGCGACAAATCTCCACAAGAAGTTTGGCAAAATCAAATACAGCAAATTCTTTCACCTGGCAAGTAAAGCGGCTAAACGGTTAGCCCCCCTTGCTTACCTTAGACATGCACCCTGCAACCAATGACTCAGGCGCTTAATCTTACTTAGAGTGATGATCGAACGTCCTGTGTGTGAGATTTTAGTTTGCGAATAATTCAGAAGAATGACGCTCTAACGTAGTTTTACGAGTTAATCAGTCTAGCCTCAGGAAAAAAATCCTTATCTCTAGGCTAGTGTTTCTATTTAACAATCTCAGTAAATTCTTAGTAAGGGAATCGCTTCGATTATCAGAAAATCATAAAGATTGCAAGATGTATCATACCCCTCAGTCAATTGATAATGGGTAATTCCACTTTTTCCTAACAGAAAAGGCATGAGCATGACTCACGCCTTTTCCTATCAGCACTACTTCATGTCCCTTAAATGGCGTTAAACAGGCACAACTGTGTTGCTGTCTGAATCGGGAGTTGGAAGCGTAGATGGAGGAATTACTTCAGAAGTAGACTGCTGAACCGCTAACTGAGCAATTTCTCGTTCTTGAAACACTAGCCCAGTTAAATGAATGACAGATAGCAATACCGCGATCGCAGATAGAACATAGCTGTGCAGCGCATACATATGACCGACGGCAATAGACCCGATCGCGCCGCCACCCGTTAAAATATTCCGAATAATCGATCCTGCGATCGGAACGGATTCAATGATGCCCAGTTCCACCCGCAATCGCCAGAAACCCATCTGTGACCAATCCAGCAGCATGGCAGTCCACCCTAGCCCGATCGCCGTCAAAATAAACAAAATTCCACTAATCCAGGCGGTTAGCCAAGTGCGACGAAAGCGTTCACCCAAGAACATCACCACCATTTGAATTAGCGCCACCACAATCACCAAATTGCCCGCCAAGTCGTGTACTCGGCGAACCAGCCAACCAAAAGGTATGTCAGTCGTGATCTTGCTTAAAGACTCAAATGCACCACCCGCTGTGGGTTGATAGTTGAAAGCAAGCAAGCTTCCAGTAATGGCAGCTAGCAGTGTTAGAGTCAAAACACTCACTGCCAGAATGGTAGAGGAACGCCGCAGAATAAAAGAAGGGCTTTTCATAATGGAGAGATGATTGCTGAAAAATATGTGTAGTTCTATTAAGCTTAATCCTAACGAATTATTAAGTTGTTTTGCTGAACTGGTGGGCAGACTTTAGCTAAATTTGTGAATTATTTAGAGGAGCAGCATTGAATGACTTCTGATGTCCCAACTGAGCTTATTTCTGAGTCTCTTCCTAAGGTGGCTCTCGCGATTCTTCATCAAAATGGCAAGTTTTTGATGCAGTTACGAGATGACAATCCTGCTATTTTGTACCCTGGGCATTGGGGCTTTTTTGGCGGTCATTTAGAGCCTGGGGAAGATGCTGAAACGGGCGTGCAGCGCGAACTGATGGAAGAACTCAGCTATTGTCCGCCAAGTCTGACTCTGTTTGATTACCATCAAGATACCTACGTCACTCGCTATATCTACCATGGGCAATTAGATAAGACCGTGAGTGAACTGGTTTTAGGAGAAGGGATGGATTTGGAGTGGCTCACACCAGAGGATATTGAGCGGGGCGATCGCTACTCTGCCAAAATTGACCAAGTGCGCCCTTTAGGAAAGCCCCATCGGGAAATTTTGCTTAATTTCATCAAGAGTGCGGCGTAGAGAGTGCGAAACATCCGTACCCTGAAACCCGAAACTCTACGCCAGTCTATATTTTAGCCAAAACGCCAGTAGGGGCATGGTGATTCGGTAGCCATACTCAGATCCATAGACTAAGCCTTTTTGTTGGAGGCTGGAGATCGCCCCTTGCAAGCCGCCTCCACGGGATAGATGATGTTTTTGGATATACTCCCGTGAATGAGGACTATCGGTTGGGTCGAGTGCCAAACTTTCCAGCAGTCTTACTTGGCTGGGCGGCAGCAGCATTAACAAGGCTTCAAAAGTTCGTGCAAGATCTTCAACCAGTGCAAGAGTGCTGGTGTGAACTTGCTCCAATTGAATTAGATTTGGGGAAGTAGCAGAAGGAAGTGAAGCCTGAGAAGAATCTCTGAGCAAAGATGGAAAGCGATTAACCTCAGCAATTTTTGTAAGCCGGTGATTTTGCCAAAGGCGGCGCATGAGGGCGATCGCGTCACCGAAGTTGCCCTGCACATAGTCCAAAAATAAAGCCAACGCTTCAGGTTCAAGGGTGAGTCCTTGAGTTGCCATGACTTTCTCTAACCAAGGCTGAAGATCTTCTGATTTCAGCGGACCTAACAACACCACTTGCAACTCGCTCTGCTGCACCCAACTTTCGGCAACGGTGGCAATAAACGCATAGCTAACTTGCGGTTGCCGCTGAATTTCTTGGCGAAGATAGTTTTCCCACTCCTGCGATCGATCCCAAGACCGAATGTGTGGAAAGTTTTGAAACACGATCACAACGCGGCAAATAAGCCATTCTGCCAAAGTTTGAGGCAACCCTAATAAAGCTTCCAGCAGCGTCCATTCGTCGGTAGATTCATGCCAAACTAGCTGCGTTTCATCAGCAGTGTGTTCTAGGCGAATGGGTTGCTGGGCGCTCCATTGTTGAATCAGCGATCGCTCCGCCGCAGACTCAAACGCTTGCAACAGCCCTTCGGCAAACAGATGCAAAAAGCGATCGCTGTCGGTGGCTCTCAAACAGTCAATTTCGATAATTCGAGCGTCCACGCGCTCAGCCGCATACCGAACCAAGGTGCGGCGACCACTTCCAGGCACTCCAGCAATGAGCAAGTCGCCATCCGTAGCCAGCACTTGGCTGACCTGATTTAGCTCTGCCTGCCGACCGACTAAATGTTTAATAGTAAAAAGATTGGCACCCATAGAGGAATAGAGGGCAAGTCCAATAACGGAATACTGGGCAAATTTCAGCCTCTGATAGCGGCTTAACTTTTGCAAAGTTCGCACTATATAATAGTGCCGTCCGGTAGAATCCTAACACGCTATTCAACCGCTGCTTGTCCTGTCACACCTTTCCCCTACCTTGCCATGACAATTCATCCCGCTTCAAATCCTGTTGTATCTTGGCATTCAGCCAGTGTAGATAAAACTCTAGAGTCTTTTCAAAGCGATCGCCAAACCGGATTGACCACTTCTCAGGTCACCCAAAGCCGCGAACGGTATGGAGTTAACGAGCTTGAAGAAATTGCTGGACGTAGCCCCTGGCAAATTCTGCTTGATCAGTTCACCAACATCATGCTGATCTTGCTAATTGCAGTGGCGGTGGTATCTGGGGTTTTGGATTTTGTCAATTTGCAAGCAGGGAACCTCAAACCAAACGAAATTCCCTTTAAAGATACGATCGCGATTTTGGCGATCGTCATCTTGAACGGCATGTTGGGTTACTTTCAAGAGATCAAAGCTGAAAAAGATTTGGCTGCCTTGAAGCGAATGACTTCTTCACGGGTGCGCGTCATTCGCGACGGCAAACCCTCTGAAATAGACTCTAAAGATCTGGTGCCCGGAGACCTGATGCTGCTGGAAGCTGGGGTGCAAGTGGCTGCTGATGCTCGATTGATTGAAGAGGCCAATCTGCAAGTGCGCGAGGCGGCGCTGACTGGGGAAGCTCTGGCAGTGACCAAAGCGGTGGACATAGAACTACCAGAAGATACTTCTCTGGGCGATCGCACTAATTTGATTTTTCAGGGAACCGATGTGGTGCAGGGACGAGCCAGCGCGATCGTCACCAACACGGGCATGAAAACCGAGCTGGGGCGCATCGCCACCCTGCTGCAATCCGTGGAATCTGAACCCACCCCTTTGCAACAGCGAATGGATCAACTCAGCAAAACGCTGGTCACAGGGGCATTGGTGTTAGTCGCGATCGTTGTTTTCGGCGGCATTCTCTATCTCGGTCTGGGCAGATGGCAAGAGCTATTAGAAGTATCGCTGAGTATGGCAGTGGCGATCGTGCCCGAAGGCTTACCCGCCGTGATCACCGTCACCCTTGCCCTAGGCACCCAGCGGATGGTGCGACGCAATGCCTTGATCCGCAAATTGCCTGCCGTCGAAACGCTTGGCTCCGTCACCACCATTTGCTCTGACAAAACAGGCACCCTGACCCAAAATAAAATGGTCGTAAAGCTGCTAGATACCTGCACCTCCTCTCTGCGAGTCAGCGGCGAAGGCTATGATCCAGACGGCAAATTTTACACCGTCACTGAAAAGCTAGATTCTGCTCTCCCAGTGGCTCCAGAAGACGAGCCGGAACTGCTAAATTTGCTGACTGCTTGTACCGTTTGCAACGATGCCGTCCTCCAAAAAGAAGCCGGAGACTGGGTCATTTTAGGAGATCCCACTGAAGGAGCACTGCTATCGGTCGCCGGAAAAGCCGGATTTCAAAAGGATTTATTAACAAACAAACTGCCTCGTCAGGCTGAAATTCCTTTTTCCTCAGAACGCAAACGCATGAGCGTGATTGTGGAGGCAGCCAATCAAGAGGAGATCGCAACCACGGACACATCTCGCTACATGATGTTTACCAAAGGATCGGCAGAGTTGATTCTAGAGCGCTGCACCAAAATTCAAGTGAATGATGAAGCGCAACCGCTAACGGCTGAGCAACGCGATCGCATCCTGGAGCGCAACAACCAGATGGCACAACGGGGGCTGCGGGTTCTGGGGTTCTCGTGCAAACCATTGACCGCCGTTCCCAATACGCAAAACGAAGATCTAGTCGAGCAAGAACTCGTGTGGCTAGGCTTAATCGGTATGTTAGATGCGCCCCGTCCTGAAGTTCGAGCGGCGATCGCCCGTTGCCGCTCCGCCGGAATCCGCACCGTGATGATTACCGGAGATCACCAGCTAACCGCCCAAGCCGTCGCAGAAGATTTAGGCATTGTCAAAGTAGACGATAGTAAAACTGATAATGAATCCAGTCGTGCCCTCACCGGACGCGACCTGCAAGCCATGTCTGACGCTGAGATGGATCAAGTTGTCGAGCAGGTGAGTGTGTATGCGCGAGTGGCACCAGAGCATAAATTGCGAATTGTGCAGGCATTGCAGCGTAAACATCACATTGTTGCCATGACAGGTGACGGGGTGAATGATGCTCCCGCCTTAAAACAAGCAGATATTGGTATTGCCATGGGCATTACAGGCACCGATGTCAGCAAAGATGCCAGCGATATGGTGTTGCTGGATGATAACTTTGCAACTATCGTAGCGGCAACGGAAGAAGGTCGGGTGGTTTATAACAACATTCGCCGCTTTATTAAATATATTTTGGGTAGCAATATTGGTGAACTCATTACCATTGGCGCAGCACCACTGATTGGGTTGGGAGGTGTACCGCTGTCCCCTCTGCAAATTTTGTGGATGAACTTGGTCACGGATGGTTTGCCTGCTCTCGCGCTTGCCGTTGAACCGGCTGACCCCAATGTGATGAAGCGTCCTCCTTATGACCCGCAGGAGAGTATTTTTGCTCGTGGCTTAGGGGCTTATATGCTCCGAATTGGCTTAATTCTTGCCATTTTGTCGATTGTGTTGATGGTGGGCGCTTACAACTATACAAAAGGCACTCCCGACCCTGATCGCTGGAAAACAATGGTATTCACCACCCTTTGCCTTGCCCAAATGGGTCATGCGATGGCAATTCGTTCTAGCACTCGCTTGACGATCGAAATGAACCCATTCTCTAACCCTTATGTGCTGGCATCGGTGGTGTTGACCAGCATTTTGCAACTGATGTTGATCTATGTACCAGCGCTCCGCAGCTTTTTTGGAACCCACTTTCTCAACCTAAATGAGCTAGGCGTGTGCATTGGCTTTAGTTTGTTGATGTTTGTTTGGATTGAAATGGAAAAATTGGTTTACCGCTGGGTTTCACTGCGGAAGAAATAACCGAATAGGATAAAGCGATAGCAGGTTAGAGGATGGTGGGGTAGTGAGTGGATGAGTGGATGGGTAGAGAATGCAAGTGAAAACGGCTGTAAGCTAATCCTTGGCAATGAGTGATCTACTGTTGCCGATCGCTCATTGCCGTTACTCCAGGTGTCATGTATCTCCGATCGCTCCATTTACGTCAGTTTCGCAATTATCTAGACCAGTTAGTGGAGTTTTCGGCTCCTAAAACGATTCTGGTAGGCAACAACGCTCAAGGGAAGTCCAATCTGCTGGAAGCAGTGGAGTTATTATCGACCCTGAGATCGCATCGGACTGTTCGCGATCGCGATTTGATTCGAGAAGCGGCAGCGATCGGGCAAATTTCGGCTCAACTGGAGCGGGATTTAGGGACTGTTGATCTCGCCATCACCTTGAGAAACTCCAGCCGTCGCACTGTTGCTTTAAACGGTCAATCGCTTCGCCGCCAGTTAGATTTTCTAGGAACGCTCAATATTGTCCAGTTTTCCAGCTTAGACCTTGATTTAGTCCGAGGTGGACCTGAGCAGCGCCGCAACTGGCTCGATTCATTGCTAATCCAGCTAGAGCCTGTTTATGCGTCCATTTTGCAGCAATACACTCATATTTTGCGGCAGCGCAACGCGTTATTACGTCAAGCAACAGGCGTTAGAAGTCAGGTAGCCACAGTAGACAATTCACCGCCTGCTTCAGAACTTGCCCTATGGGATGCCCAACTTGCAGTTGCCGGAACGCGGGTGATTCGACGACGATCTCGAGTTGTTCAGCGAATTGCCCCCTTGGCGACCTATTGGCATCGAGAAATTAGCGGCAGTACCGAGGAGTTAGTGATCAGCTACGTGCCCAATGTGGAGTTGCAAAGCGATGACCCAGCTATCGTGCAGCAGACATTTTTAGCCAAAATTCAGGAACGGGCGATCGCTGAGCAATATCAACACACAACGCTGGTTGGTCCTCATCGAGATGAAGTTAATTTCACCATCAACCAAACATCCGCCCGTCAATATGGGTCGCAAGGACAACAGCGCACTCTCGTTTTGGCATTAAAGCTGGCTGAACTCAAGTTAATTGAAGATGTCATTGGTGAGCCGCCCTTATTATTACTGGATGATGTGTTGGCAGAGCTAGACTTAAACCGTCAAAATCAACTGCTCGACGCAATTCAAGATCGCTTCCAAACCTTAATCACCACTACTCACCTCGGCTCTTTTGATGCTCAATGGCTCAATTCCTCACAAGTTTTTACGGTGAAAGCAGGAGAGGTGAGAGGCTAGAGCAAGTAGAAAACGGCTGTAGTATAGAGAGCAACCAGTTAAGCAGTTCTTACTATGGCAAGACGTTACAAACCTCGTGAATTTGCGATCGATGCATTCTTGATGCTGTGCCTCAGCATTTTGCTCAAGCTAGCGGCTCCAATGTAGCTTTGAATTAGTTGTGACACTGCCAACTTGAAGCAGGGTCTAAGAGCCTATCCGAAAAGTCAGTAAGAGTTAGATTAAATCCTATGTTGATATAAAACTTGCGAGTTAGGAAGACGGTTATTTCACCAGAAGAATACGGGAAAACTCCCCGCTCAATGGGTCGATGGATGGGCTAAATGGAAATAGCCGTCGATTGACTTAAACCTATCAAGATGACCCATAAGCAACCTGAATTACCAACCATCTGGC
>QBMH01000171.1 GCA_003249025.1 Leptolyngbya sp.
TAACGAACTCTAGCCCAATGTCACTACCTCACTCAAAAATGGGCGAACCGTGAGTGATCAGCACGATCGACATGTATCTTGCCAATTCCATCATGAGAAGTTTGGCAAGCTTGCAGTTTTCTGGGGATTCAGTGGGCATTTCTACTAACTCTCCATCTACAAGCTCATAGCGCGTGTCGGTGCCATCGTCATAGGCAAGGTAGTCCGCCATTGTCATCAACTTGGGTATGCTGGGAGCAGTTTGAGTCATGGTGAGGAGCCTCCGCGATCGCCACAGCAAAGCTGTCAGTCTAGAAAACTGGATGCGCCAATTTTAGCAAATCCTGGTTCGGCGCTGAGAGGCGATCGCGCTGACTTTTTAGGAGCGATCGCCCCTCTCGTGTGGAATTGGTTAATGTAGCGTAACGCACCCACTCTTTAATCCGGGGATGAGATCTCTGACTTCTCGAAGAAGTCGGAGATCTGGGAAGAAGCAGACGAGGTGCCAATAAACTTCCGTACTGTCGCTCGTAATTGTGCAGCATCAAAAGGCTTGGTCAAATATTCCGTTGCCCCCGCCAGATGTCCTTTCACGTGATCGAACGGGCTATCTTGAGAAGTCACCATAATGACGGGCAAATGCTGAAACTGGGGCAGACTTCGCACCGTACGGCAAAACTCCAACCCATTCACATCCGGCATCTGCACATCCAATAGCAGCACCGCAATCGATTGATGATAAATGATCGACAGGGCATCAACCGCATTATCGGCTGTTATGACCTGATAGTCTGGCTCCAATGCCCGTTTAATCAGTTGATGAATTACCGGGCTGTCGTCGAGCGCAAGAACGATCGGTAAGCTTGTCATACCATCGGGCATACTTTATAAGTGGATGAATGAATCATCAGTGGCGTTTACTCCCAGCATTCCCAAAACCAGACTTCAGTGCTTGATCTTTGATAATTTTTTACATGCTTGTTGTGGTTGTTCAGATCCCCAACTGCTTAAAGAAGTTGGGAATCTTGGCGTTTAGGTGTTTTTCACCAGAGGCTCAACCGGAATTTGAATCCAGAATTCGCTGCCTTTTCCCGGTTCTGATGAGCATTTCAGAATGCCGCCATGTTTTTCGACCACAATTTGATAGCTGATGGACAATCCCAGTCCGGTGCCCTTGCCGATCGGTTTTGTTGTGAAAAATGGATTGAATAGTTTTTGCTGCGTTGTGTCGGTCATCCCAGCACCGTTATCGCGAATCCGAATCATGACACTATCGGCGTGGGATGAATGAGCACTCGATTTCTGTCTAAGAATGAGTTCTGTTTGAATCGTAATGATGGGATTGGGTGTTTCATCTAGGGCATCGATCGCGTTACCCAAAAGATTCATAAACACCTGGTTTAATTGCCCTGCATAACAATCGACAAGTGGTAAATTGCCATATTCTTTAATCACTTGAATCTCAAATTTAGCGCTGGTTAACTTCAGGCGACTCTTCAAAATCAACAACGTGTTGTCAATCCCTTCGTGAATATCCACTGGTTTCATTTCGGCTTCATCCAGGCGAGAGAAATTTCGCAGAGACAGCACAATTTGGCGAATGCGTTCTGCGCCCATCCGCATGGATGACAACAGACTGGGCAAATCTTCTGTCAAGAAATCTAGGTCGATCGCCGCCACTTTTTCCTGAATCGCAGCAGTTGGATTGGCGTAGGTTGCCTGGTAAAGATTCAACAGTTCCAACAAATCCCGGACATAATCGGTCGCATAGGCGATATTGCCGTTGATAAAGTTGACCGGATTGTTGATTTCATGAGCGACTCCAGCCACCAATTGTCCCAGGCTCGACATTTTCTCCTGCTGCACCAGTTGCATTTGGGTCTGCTGCAACTGGCTCAGCGCACTTCCTAGATAGGTTGCTTGAGCTTGGGCAGCAAAGGCGGTGGCGCGTGTTTGAGCAAGCAATTCTGCCTGATCGAGGGCGATCGCCACTTGATCGGTAACCGCTTTGAGTAACTGGACTTCGCTCTCGGTCCATTGACGAGAACCGTGACAGTGATGGCAAACAATGGCACCCAATTGACCCGAATGGGTTTTGAGTGGGATCAACAGTACCGAGATGGCTTGTAGTCGGTGCAGCAGGGCTTGATCCTGCGGGGTAAGAGCCGTCGAGGTGGCAGAAACATCCTTAATCCGGAGCATTTCTAGATTTAAGATGGCTTGCGTCAGCATAGAGCCAGGTTTGATCGGAACTTCACCCATGGCGCTGGAAATTTCTGCGTTGGTTGCTTCGTGCGTGATGGTGAATCTGAACTGATCGCCATGGGGCAGACACCAGACAAAGTTACAGCGATCGACTTGTAGCAGAGTGTGAATTTCATTCACCGCAGTTTGCAAAATCGTATCCAGATCCAGAGAATTACGGATTTGATTTGCCAGATTAAACAGAATGGAATCTTGTTGACTGAGCGATTCCCGATTAATCAATTGCTGCTTCAGTTGTTTAACTTCAGGGATGATTTGACGCAGTTTTGTAGTATTACGCTTTAGCTCTAGTTGCGCCATGATCTGCCGGCTAAGCGTTTGTAAGCCCTGCCGTTGTTTCGGGTTCAGGTGACGCGGTTCGGAGTCCATGACACAGAGTGTACCCAGAACGCAACCACCCGCCGTGACCAGGGGGACTCCGGCATAAAACCGGATATGGGGAGCATTTGTGACGAAGGGATGGGTGGCAAATTGGGGATCATCCAGGGTATCTGAAATCACGAAGACATCCGACTGGCGAATGGTGTGGTTACAAAACGCGAGATCGCGGCGAATTTCTGTCAGCGTGATCCCAACTTTAGATTTAACCCACTGGCGATCGGCTCCCATAAAACTCATGAGTGCCATTGGGGTCTGGCACAGATCAGCCGCCAATGCGGTCAAGTCACCCAATGCCTGATCGGGTGCAGCTTCTAGATCCTGAAACTGATACACTGCCTTGAGTCGTGTCAGCTCGTTGGTGCAGGGCATCGTTGTACAAGAGAGAATAGAATCAAGTAGAAATTCAGGGGTTTTCATAGTTTTTTGATTCAGGTGCGATCGCCAATTTGACGATGAAATAGGTACATTGATTGGCGCTTTCTACCGCGATCGTGCCACCGATTTGTTCCACTAACTTCTTGACCAACATTGCTGACTTTGAGGAGGGAAGAAATTTTTGAATTAATTCTGACTTTGGACTTCGGACTCCTCAATGCTGGCTGATACTGTAATAATTCCCCCGGCTTGCATGTATTTGCAGGCGTTATTGACAAGTTCTGTAACAATGCGGCTGAGGCTGAACAGGTAGATCGTGAGTGAGGGTAAATCATAAAAAGAATGTTGTGATCAAGCCAATCCACTAACGAGCGATCTCGTCAAGACAGACTTTGAGAATTTTGCTTCCAGCAATGATGGGACACCTACAAAAGTTTCTTGCTTTAGTGCAGGCATTTCTTGCCAGCATTGGCGGCAAAACCAGTACACCTGTTGACGACGGATGTGGCGTAGTAGTAAGTGAGCACAGCAAGGGCAGAGAGTCATAGTTCGATCGTTTCAGTAAAGCGAGGCAGTGAATAGGGGTGGTAATGGACTAGACCTGTGGATTGAGGCTAAATATTCGGTAGTGCGTCAGGGCAATGTGGGATAAGTTGCTAGATCGTTGCCGAGTCCAAGGACGAGAGGCGAATCCTGCCCGTTGTGCGGTGGTGGATTTGAAGCGACTGTGCCGCCAAATCTAATTGAAGTCGCTCACGACTCACCGAGTGTTAGCAGAACCAGACTTTTGCGACTGAGCAAGCCGTGGTTGTTAACACTGGGGATGGAGATACCTTGCGGGTGCAGAATGGCTCTAAGTCCTACACGGTTAGACTGGGCTGCATTGATGCCCCAGAGCGCTCTCAGACTCCTTGGGGCATCAATGCAGCAACTCGTCTGAAGCAGCTTTTACCCAAAGGACAGGGTGTCCAAGTGCGACGGCTCGACACAGATCGCTACGGGCGCACAGTGGCTGAATTAATGGCAAACGGACGTAGCGTGAATTTACAAATGGTGCAGGAAGGACAGGCGGTTGTGTATCGCCAGTATTTAAGTCGCTGCGATGCAAGCCAATATGTGAATGCAGAGGCGATTTCCAAGCAACAGGAGCTAGGAGTATGGAATCGGAGTAACCCGCTTCGAGTCATGCCTTGGGACTATCGACGTACTGCCAGATAAAAACGATGCCCACATTAAGGATGGAATGCAAAAAAGCGGAGAGAGTAGGGTATCGCTCAAATGCGATCGCTGGTCCGAAAAGCACTCGGGCAACCGCACGATGGTTGTTTGCTCCTTCGCCATCACAAGCAAGCACCGCCTGTCATGGGGGCATGAACTTCCCTTGTGCTTCAATTTTGAAGCACAAGGGGTAAAGATGGCTAGTGAGAGCCAGGAGCAAGGCTAGTGAGTTTAGCCAGACAAGGCTTTGCAATAAGCAATGCTAGTGAACAACTGGCGGAAGCCCGCAGACTCATAGAGCCGTAAAGCACCGGAGGGATTTTCGGCATCGACACCGAGCAGTGCCGTGTCAACCCCTTTCGCCTTTAGGTGTTGCAGTCCCGTTAACAGCATGGCTCGACCTAAGCCTTGTTGCCGAAACCCACGGCGGGTTCCTAAGTCCGCAATCCAACCTTCATGTCGTCCCGTGCGTTGATTATCTTGATGGTAGATATAGCCCAGGCAGAAAGCCGCAAACGTGCCCTCTGGGTCTAGTGCCACCAGATCTAAACCCGGTTCATAGTCAGGATCTGTCATCCAATGCTGGCGCTGTGCCACCGTGAGCGGATGAAAGTTCCAGTGGTCAATGAAGGTTTGATTGAACATCTCCACCCAAGCTTCGACCTGGCTCGGTTGCAGTGATTGCACCCGATACCCTGACGGTAGTTGTGGTGTTGGGATCTCCATAGCAAACGGGCGCACCATCTGGTAGAAGTAGCGCACACGGCTGAAGCCATGCGCTTTGAGGAAGGCAAGTCGGTCTGCTTGATGCTCGCGGGCACCAGACCTTAGGTTAAGCGGTAAGACACTGGCTTGACTCTTTTCCCGCAATCGGTCCTCCGCCCAAGCTAGAATCTGGTCTTCAATCCCCCTGCTTCTAACGTCCGGACGCACCTTAAAGCCCAGAAAACCATCTTGTGTCTGATCCGCTGGTGGCAGCCAGAGGCTACCATAGCCGACTAATTGTCCTTGGGTATTTACCCACAAGCGGAGATCGCGGCTGATGTCAAACTCTGGGTCAGCAAAGTCCCGTCGCAGTTCTTCAACGGAGGTTCCTTGGTCTAACTGGTCAACCGCCTCGCAGTCATTGATCAAAGCGGCGATCGCCTGTAAGTCCGTTTCATCAACATAGGAGCGAGCTGTTGGACTTGTTTGGGTGAGTGCTGGCATTGGGCACCTCTGAAATTGTTGGGAGCGTCTAACCAGCTACATCAGTCAAGCCGTCCATTTCGTACAAATTGAAGTATGTTTGTAGTATAAATTGTTGGCGCTACTGTCAACTTCGGGCTTACAACCAAACGTCTGTCTTTTACCCCTACGACGGTTGAGGGGCAGGTTCAGTCAAGATCGGCAATGGGGGGTTGAGTATCATCCGAACAGAGAGTACCGTTAAGCTGCTAGATCAGCATGTACCAGTTGAACCCTCTGGAACTTGGGAGCCTCAAACCCCTGAGAGGCCGTTCCTAATGAACTTAAAGACTGGCGATTGCGCCGATACGATGAAAGCAGCCTATGGATTTACGCCCAATGAATTTGTGGCAGAGAACATCAATGGCTATCCCAACTTTTCAGAAGAGCTTTTCACTCATCTAAAAATGTCCCCCATTAAGGAAGTTGTGGACAGTTGGCTGAACAGCCGTGGGCATCGGTACAACCTGCTGTATGCCGAACACACCGCTGGAGCGATTGGGTGTTACAAGGACAAGTGTGTGTTTCTAGGGGTCAACACTCAACGGTTTGGTCAAGGTTGCCATACAGCAGCAGAAGGCAAGAAGTCCTGGCAAGGAAAACCAGTCCAACCCGGTGAGGTTTAAGCTAAAACCAGAAAATCGGCTCCTACTCTATCCAAAGTAGGATGATACGACACGAAGGTAATTCTATAACTAATACATCAATTGACACATTACACGTTTGGAGTGACACATGGCAGACGAGCGATTGAAGCTGCAAGATCCGCGTCATCAATATCCAGAACCGCCCTTTAATCGTCAACCGCAGCCTACGCCTGGACTTGCTAAAACGATGCAGCCTCGACCTGATCACGGTGAGCAGAGCTATACAGGCTGTGGAAAGCTGACAAACCGCAAAGCTCTGATCACTGGAGGCGATTCTGGGATCGGACGCGCTGTCGCGATCGCCTTTGCACGGGAAGGGGCAGATGTAGCTATTTCCTACTTGCCCAGTGAGGAGCCGGATGCCCAAGAGGTAATCACCCTAATCGAACAAGCAGGACGCAAAGCGATCGCACTTCCAGGTGACATTAAAGATGAGAGTGTTTGCCGAAAACTCGTGAAAGATGCAGTAGCAGCGCTCGGCGGTTTGGACATTCTTGTGAACAATGCAGGCAAACAAAAATCTCAGCCCTCTCTCGGTGATATTACCTCTGAGCAGTTCGATGAGGTACTTAAGACGAATGTGTACGCGCTGTTTTGGATTACGCAGGAGGCAGTGCCGCACTTAAAACCGGGTGCATCCATCATTAATACTACTTCTATTCAGGGGTATGACCCTTCAGAGAGCCTGATTGACTATGCAATGACGAAAGCAGCGATCGTATCGTTCAGCAAATCCGTTTCTAAGCAGATGATTGAGAAAGGAGTGCGCGTCAACGCGGTTGCGCCTGGTCCATTTTGGACACCACTACAGCCGAGCGGCGGGCAGACTCAAGACAAAATTGAGAAATTTGGTTCCGAAGTGCCGCTAAGCCGACCTGGACAGCCCGTCGAGATTGCTCCTGTCTATGTGCTGCTTGCTTCACAAGAGGCAAGCTATATCACTGGAGAAGTCTACGGTGTAACAGGTGGCGTTGGGATTGCCTAGAGGTCTGCAAGTGTGGCAGATGCTTGGGATGCATGGCACAGAAAAGAGGAGGGTTATGGAATTGTTAAAACAGCGATCGCATTCGGGTAGCTTGCGAAATGGGGTTTGCTTACTCATTGTTCAACGACCATACCCCCAACCGCTTAACCTTTGCTTCCTGCTCAGCCTCAGCCAAAAACTCACTTCCATTAGGGCAGCGATCGCTGTACTCCTTATAGACTCAGTTACAGCAACGGACAAAAAATGGTCGTTAAGGCTAGGAAGCTTATACGGTAGGACTTTAAGCAGTTATTTGGTTTAGGTGACTGTTAGTTTAAACGGTCCGATCTTCAGTCGGCAAACCAATTATTATTGGAGATGAAATTCCTGCAAAACAGTTAGCCCAGCTAGAAAAACTCGGTCTTCACTAATATGAGGAAATTTAAGCTGAGAGTCTGGAATTCCTTTTTGCACTTGGCGCTGTCGCAGAATCGCAAAGCTACCCGGCGCTAAAATTCGGAGGCGAGGTGAAGGAATTTGACTCTGGCGATTAGCTGCATAAATGAGATTCACTTCTTGAAGCCAACGTTCAAAGCTAGATAAAAACGCTTGCGGATTGTTGATTGTCTGTTCCGCAGAAAGCTCAATGTTGACCAGGTATTGAGCCGGAAAATCCTTTTCAGACAACGTGATGCAGAAGTCTTCTAAGGAGATACCAAATTCTCGTTGGAGTGCCTGCATCACTTGAGTCGCATGAAATTCAGTCGTTTTCTCAAAGGTAGAAGAAAGCAGTCCACCAACACGGTGTCGAAACACAATGAGGGGAGCCTGCTCATAAAACCCCACCACTTCTACCACATCCCCGATGTCGTAGCGGTAAAAGCCACTGTAGTTGGTCATGAGGACGCGGTACTGCTCTCCTTGCCTAACTTCGCTTGCCAGAAGCGGTTGAGGATGATCGACTTCCCACTGCTCTTGAGGCACAAACTCAAAAAAACCGCTTTCGATCGCAGGAATAGTGCCATCGCAATTTAAATCAGGACAAATCCCAATGTTGCCTTCGGCTGAGGCATAGGCGGCTCCAAAAACGGGAGTCTCTCCAAAGTAGTCAGGAAAGCGCTCGAAGTAAAAATCCGAAGTCCCTCCCCGCGCCGTCACGATCACCGATAAATCCTGCCAAGCGTGCTGCGGGATCAATCGCCCCTCTGAACGCAGGATTTTTCGTAAACCAGCCGCTCGCTGAGGATGGGGAAACCACTGCTTTTCTAAACTGGCTCGGATGTCTGGCTCCAAGGTCAGCTCGCTGGAAATCGTTCCCGTTTCCAAGTCCCGAATTAGCTCTTCCGCGTATTGCTCTAGATACTGACAGATGCGAAGAATCAGCATCGGGTAATTCGCTGCGATCGCCCGCATCGATGAATCTTGCAGCGCAAACAGCAAGCAAACATAGTGACGAGCAAAACTATCCGAAATCAGGGGGGTTTGAGCCGGATGAGCAAAGAGTTGCTGATAAAGAAATTTCCCCATCCGAAACACACCTGCCGACGCAGGACCGCAATCAATGCCGCCACGAGTTCGCCCTAGCAGTTGCGCTGAGTTGGCAATCAGCGTTTTACCGAACTGACTTCCTCGTGCTTGCAGGGCATCACTCAAAAAGCCGATGCTGGTTAGGTTTGCTCGCCGCAACGAGTTCTGAAATCGCTGGGTGACTGGGATGAATTTCTGCTTGCCAGTCGAGCCACTGGTATGACTAAAGTAAACGACCGGATCAGCGGTCAAAATGTTCTTTTCGCCTTGGATAATGCGCTTAATATAGGTCTCATAGCTGCTGTAGGGCAGAATTGGAATTTGGGCTTGAAATTGCTCGATCGTTTTGATCTCGCTCAATCCATAGTTTCGACCGTACTCAGTGTCTTGATGAGCAACCAGGACTGAGCGTAAGAATTGCTCCTGAGCCGTTAACGTGTGACGGGTTTTACGAACAAAGTTAGCCTTCGTAGCTCTAGCAGCAGTGACTAGAAACGGCAACAGATACTGGGTCATTTAAGTTTTATTAGTCAGTTGAAATTTCAATCCTTCAGGCATTTGATCGTTTTCGTCTCACGAACCAAACGATTACTGCAATCACCACAATCACCACAATGCGGGAAAAGGGATTTACCCACTGGTTGATCTGCTCATAGTGATTGCCGAGTGAATAACCCGCGTAAGCGAGTAACCCCTGGCACAGACTAGCGCTAGATATTAGATAGACCAAAAACAATCCCAAATTCATTTGGCTGATGCCTGCGGGTAATACGATCAGCGATCTCATTCCAGGGATCAATTGACTAAAGAAGATTGCTTTATGCCCGTGCTGATTAAACCAGGCTGTTGCGGTTTGAATATCAGCGGCGGATAGTTTGATCCAGCGTTTGCGCTCTGCACATGAGACTAATCGCGCCTCTCCGATATACCTTCCCGCCCAATACAAAGGCAGCGCTCCGATGACGCTACCCAGGACTCCAGACATGACAGCATACGCAAGATTCAGCTTACCTTGTGCAGCCATAAACCCTGCCAAAGGCAGCACAATCTCTTGAGGAATTGGAAGCAGAAGGAGCGATAGAAAAATGCCTAGATAGCCCAAGGAGCTTACAATATCCGGAGGCTGTGTCAACATTTTATTCGATTAAGATGTAAGGTCATTGAGAGAAGTGCCGCTTACCTTTCCATTCGCCGCACAAGCTTAGCTTTTTATGAGCGAACTCATCATCGCCTAACAGGAGTAGAACTCCTGTGAAGGTAATTACTTTGATTTAGTAGTAGTTGCACCAGCAATCTTCCTGCCTTTACTAGAGTATGTAAGATAAGCAACGAAACCAGCGATTAGAATAGCTAAAACAAGACTTATCCGCCCTGTGCCAAAACCCACTCCACCGAGATCTGGGGATCTACCGATCCAATCTGCAAATGAAGCGCCCAGCGGTCTAGTTAAGATGTATGCGAGCCAAAAGGCCCCGACTTCGTTGAGTCCTGAGCGCCAGTATGCAATGGCTGGTAAAGCAAACAGCCCTGCAAAAAGCAGTCCCGATGTGAAATAACCCAAACCCAAAGTTGATGCTGTCATGTCACCTGCGGCTGTGCCAAGTGCAAATGTAGCTATGACCGTTGTCCAGTAAAATACCTCGCGCCGAGACGTGTAGATATGATCAATGGACAATGTCTTTTCGCTCACATACCAAACTGCAAAAATAATGCCAAGTATTACAGAAAATCCTGCGGTTGATAGAGGGTACGAAATACCCAATCCGACATGGATGGCATCAGCAGCCATTGTGCCAAATATAGCAACCATCCCGATCGCTAACCAATAGACCCAGGGAATATATCTACGTACTGAAAACTGTATTAGTAACGCAACGACCAATCCAATCCCCCCAAGCGCCACCGCAAAAATTGGGTCCATCTGGTGAACTAGGTAATCTGAAGTTGTTTCGCCCATGCCGGTCGTTAACAATTTTATAATCCAGAAAAAGATGGTAATTTCTGGCAGCTTCTTAACAGCAGTCATTCCATACTGTGGAGATTGATCTGGGTTGTGTGATTTTGGCTTCATATCTGAGTGGATTAGTATCTGATCTGATTCAGATGGTAAGCTGAATGGCAGTTAAAATGGAAAAAGCTAAATGCCAATCTAATCACTCAACTTAAGAGTGGGTAATGTTATAAACTTGTTGTTTTGCCCTAAATAGATAAGCCGAACTCATAGCGATTAATAAACAACCCAATGACCACATCATGCATCAGCACTGACTTGGAAAAGCAAATGGTTTTGCGAGCCAGTCGTTTAATGCGAGTCCGTAAGGTTAAATGCTTGCGTTCAATCTTCTGAGTATTGCGTTTACCCACCGTGTGCAGACTTGGGTCGAGATGTCTTTCATAAGCTCCCCAACCATCTGTG
>QBMH01000172.1 GCA_003249025.1 Leptolyngbya sp.
GATCAACCTCTCCATCAAACCAGTTTCTCTGATGGAAAACAACAAACCTAGAACACTACCCCTTTGGCGGAGCGAAGCTGTATGGGGAGGCTATGAACGAGTATTGCCCCCCGAAACTCTGCACTACATTGGCAAAGACAAGATGCAACGGTTAGAGCGGACAAATGGCATTGTCAGGTAGCAAGCTGGGCGCTGGCTAAGCCTGCGGCACGCTACGCGAACGCAGGCGGAACAAGTTTGGCAAAGTATGTATGGGAACAAACGAAAGTGACGACCCGTACGCCTTGGGCGGGGCATATCCCTATAGTTGTCAGCTACTTCAATTGGATTTGGCAGCATAGTCGGTTGAAGACGACAGCAGCCCAACGAGCAGGATTGACATTGCACCCCTGGACTTGGCATGGTCTCCTAACCTATCCCACCATTATCTGAGGCACAACCCAATGCATTTTGGATTTCGCACTTTGTTATTTCAGCGCTTCCTCAAACTTTTGCTCTTCCCACAGCGATTGATATAGCCCCTTTTGAGCGATCAGGGTTTCATGGTTGCCCGATTGCACAATTTTGCCCTGATCCATCACAAAGATTCGGTCTGCCATGGCAGCAGCAGACAGTTGATGGGAAATGAAGATGACCGTTTTGCGATCGCTGCCTTCAGCCAGATTTTGCAAAATTTGGGTTGCCGTCTGATTATCTACGCTGGAGAGGGAGTCATCGAGAATCAAAATCGGCGCATCCACGACAAGGGCACGCGCTAGCGCCGTTCGTTGTCGCTGTCCACCCGATAGGGTAATGCCGCGTTCCCCGACGACTGTATCGTATTGCTGGGGAAAGTTGAGGACTTCATCATGAATTTGGGCTTGTTTCGCCGCTGCCAAAACTGCCGCTTCCTCCGCATGGGGAACGCCGTAGCGAATATTGTTGCGAATGGTGGTACTAAACAAAAAGCTGTCTTGGGGAACATAGGCGATCGCGCCGCGCAAATCGTGAATCCGCAGTTTAGTAATGTCATAGCCATCGAGGAATAGCTGATTGGGCGCAATCTCTAGCAGGCGAGGCAGGGCATTTGCCAGCGTGGATTTGCCAGACCCAATGGGACCGACGATCGCGACGGTTTCTTGTGGAGACATCCGAAAGCTGACGTTATCCAGTGCGGCGCGGGATGAGCCGCCCAATGAGGGATAGGTAAACGTGAGATGACGGGCAATTAGTTCTCCTTTTACCTGCGATCGCTCTAGAGTCAAGGCACCTAGAGCATCCTGAATTTTGGGTTCCACCGTCAAAATTGATTCAATCCGGTCGATGCTCACTTCACCGCGCTGGTATGCCGTAATCGTGAAGCCCAGCAGCGCCGTTGGAAATACCAGCCGCTCCACAAACAGCAGCAGTGCCACAAAATCGCCCACCGAAATTGAGCCGTTGCTAATTGCGCCCACGCCAAACCACAGCACCACCAACAAACTCACACTCGCCAGTCCCCGCAATGCTGAAAATAAAAGGGTACGCGTTTTTGCCAGCGTCAGGTTTGCCTCCAGCAAGTCTTGATTGAGTCCTTCAAACGCTTGCCGTTCATTCTCTTCTTGGGCATAGATTTTGACCAGCCCAATGCCGCTCATGTCTTCCTGAATCAATTCGCTGATGTTGGAGAGTTCTTCTTGCACGATTTGCTGCTGATTTCGCAGGCGATCGCCCGATATCATCACCACCACAAACATCACCGGATAGACCGCCAGCGCCAGCAAACTCAGCTTCCAGTCGATCGCCAACATCACCGGCAGCGTCAGGGCATAGGCAAAAACCAGATTTGCCAAACTTAACACCGCAAACCCCAATAATCGCCGGATATTATCTACATCGCTGGTTGCTCGATTAATTAAATCTCCCACCGTATTCGCAGCAAAATAAGAGGGTTCCAGCGTTAGAAAATGAGCAAATAGCTTTTGCTTCAGATCAAACTCAACCTGCCGCCCCACCCCAAACAGTGACACCCGCGATACCATTCGCGCTACCCACATCAGCGATGCCAGCACAAATGCCAGCACCACATATTGCATGACCTGGTTTAGGTTGAACGCAACCTGCACCTTGTCGATCGCGTCACGAATTAATAGGGGAATGTAGGTGCCCAACAAATTCACGATGAACAACGAACCTACTCCTAAAGACGCACCTCGCCAGTGAGGACGCAGATATTGCCCTAACTTTTGCAATCGAGATTGAGCCATGAGGATTCCAGCCACTATTCACTAAACAGGCTTTCCTATCCTAAACGAATCAGGTAATAGCTGGGCAGCACAGGTCATTTTGGGCACTTAAGCGCTACCATACGCCTGTTTACTATCTTTGCCCGGAAGTTCTACTAGAAGTCCCAGTTTCTCTAGAAGTTCCAGTTCCATCAAGCGTCTTATTTTCGCCAGAAGTCCCAGTTTCGCTGCGACTTCTCAACCGATTCACTGGAACTCTTTCAGGAAGAGGACAGTTTGGATTCACGGTGGTTAAAGGTTTGATCCAGCCACGCAAAAAGTAATATAAGGCATTGAGATATTCCTGAAAAGCTTTGGAACTTAGCCAAAAAGCATCCACGGTAGGCAGAACATCGGTGACCAAAACCTCTCGTTCGATCAAATCGCGTCCAGTGGCAACCTGCCGTAATGAATCGGGTGGGGGCACTGTGAAAAAGTCGGTTGGGCGCACGGCAATGCAGCTTTCATCAAATATCCGCTGGAAGGTAAGCGCGGCGCGGTTCATATTCAGCGCAGTGCCAACCAAAATGATTTGCTGCCCATAGTTAATTTGGCGGTTTTCGAGCAGCTTTTTCGCATTTTCTGCACTGCTGTGAATGTTGCCATTGTTGTGATCTAGCAGCATGTCATTTTCTGGAATATTAAAGGTGCGCGTCAGCATCGTTTGAATATCTTGCGCTTCAGTGACCTCTTCTCGATTTTCACCTTCCTTCCTGATGCGATCGGGTCTACTTCCGGCACTTACCAGAATCAGCGGCGGTGTTCCACCACTCAATCCTTCCCGATAAAGCTGGGCAGCATAGACAATGCGATCGCCCGCCTCAGTCATCTGAATCGGTAATTGACTGAGTAGCTCAAACTGAAATGGCGTAATGGGTCGTTCGACCTTCGGCGGCTCAGCAGGGAGTGCCTCTCTACGGGGCTTTAACTGGAGTCGGGTTGTATTATGCCCCAACAGCATAATCACTGGGCGCGCTCCTGGATCTAGCGCTCGGAGGGGCGTAATCAACTCAACTGCTTCCATTTCTAACTCCTGAGCAAGCCAATAGGACACCAGTGGAACACTGCCGATCGCTAACAAAATTAGCCCCGTCATAATGAATCGTTTTGCCCAAACTGTTTTCACTCCACCCAGTAGAATGACCGTTAATAGAATCATCCCCAAGCCAAAAGGAGTCAGCGGAAAGGAAATCAGCCGCCACAGGATCGCCAAAATGCTAGTGGGTTCGCTAATCCCTCCCTGAAAAAAGGACAGCGCAATTACTGCCAGAAACAGCAACAGCACCAACAGCCCCAAAAATTCTTTCTTGAGGATATTTTGGAGAAAATACCAGATGATGAATCCAACGAGAAGCCATAGAAAAACTTGGGTGAGCAGCAAAAAAACATCAGTGAGAAGGAGAACCATGGCGAGTGCTGCTGAAATGAACCTTTGAAGGTAAGGAGGGGAAGGGTTTTGAGTTCTAGACCCTGAACCCTGAACCTTGAACCCTGACCAGTTGCTAGACATTCTAGAGCAGCAGATTGATTGTGATCGCTCAAACTCGTCTTACTATGTAACAAAGTTTATCCAACCCACCTACGGACGACATGCACGCAGAACTATTAGTCGCCTCGCTTCCTTCAGTTGGTTCTATTCCTTCTGTTCCCTTCTCTCTCCTTCCTCCACTTTTCTTTGCTACTGTGGCGGCAACGGATACGCCCCTCGTGCTTGCAGGGGTGCTTTTAAGCCTGGTTGTGATTTATGTGAGTAGCAAAATAGGGGGTGAACTGTGTGCGCGCCTTGACCTGCCATCGGTTTTAGGAGAGTTAGTGGCGGGAGTCGTGGTCGGCGTTTCCGCCTTTGATATTCTTGTTTTTCCAGGAGCCGGAGAAGATGGCAGCGGCTCACTGATTATGACCCTGCTCAAACTCACGTCCACGATTAGTCCGGAGTCGGTCACGTCTATTTTTGAAGCCCAAAGCGAGGTCATTTCCGTTTTGGCAGAACTGGGCGTGATCATTCTGCTATTTGAAATTGGCTTAGAATCCGACTTAAAAGAACTGTTGCGGGTTGGATCTCAAGCAACCGTTGTTGCGGTAGTGGGAGTCACAGTTCCTTTCGCGCTGGGAACCATCGGCTTAATTTTGCTCTTTCAGATCCCTGTGGTGCCCGCAATTTTTGCAGGAGCCGCTCTCACCGCAACCAGTATCGGCATTACGGCGAAAGTGCTGGCAGAAATTCAGCAGTTGACCTCTAGAGAAGGACAAATCATCATTGGGGCAGCCGTGCTGGACGATGTTTTGGGCATTATTGTGTTGGCGGTGGTTGCGAGTCTGGCGCGGGAAGGCACCGTTGAAATTGGCAAAGTTATTTATTTGATTGTCAGTGCGGCGACTTTTTTGGTTGGGGCAATCTGGTTAGGGCGCTTGCTGATTCCAGTGTTTGAAACGGTGGTCGATGGACTGAAAACACGCGGACAATTGCTGATTTCGGCATTAATCTTTGCCTTTACCCTGGCATATATTGCGAATGTGATTCAGCTTGAAGCTATTTTAGGATCGTTTGCCGCAGGGCTGATTTTGGCGGAAAGTCAACGGCGGCGCGAACTGGAAGAACAGATTATCCCGATCGCGGATATGTTCGTGCCGATCTTTTTTATTGCAGTAGGTGCCCGAACGGATGTCAGTGTTCTCAACCCATTTGTTCTAGAAAATCGGGAAGGGTTGATTGTGGCAAGCTTTCTGATCGTGGTCGCTATTTTTGGCAAGGTTGTGACTGGACTGACGGTATTTGGGCAACCCGGCATCAATCGGCTGGCGATCGGCATTGGCATGATTCCTCGTGGTGAGGTGGGCTTGGTGTTTGCGGCAGTCGGTTCAGCCAGCGGCGTACTTTCCAAGTCGCTCAACGCTGCCATTATCGCCATGGTGATTCTCACGACCTTCGTGGCTCCTCCCTTTTTGCGGCTTGCCTTCACACAAAAACCTGCCACGGCTGAGGGCATAGAGGAGGGCGAATAGGAAGGAAGGTTTCAGGTTTCAGGTTTTCACTGACCCCTGCCCCCTGTTAGTTGTCACTTACAAAAAACGCGATCGCTCTGGCAAACATCGAGTATATTTGACCGCAGCTTTCTAACGTTCTTTACAATCCTGCACTCTGGCAACGTGACAGGTTTTAAGCCCATGGTTGTGATTTTTTTTGCTTCGCTCATTCGTTGGTCGAAACACCATCAGCAGACCCATCGAGTCAATCAGTTTTTTTACTCCTTATTCTTTGCGTGTTTTGCGGTGTTGACGGCGGCTCCTGCAAAGGCGGCGAGGCTAGAATCTTGGCGATTTAACAGCAGCCAAAACCAGCTTGAAATTACAACAGACGGAGGAGTGCAGCCCAAAGCCCAATTGGTTGCTGACCCGACTCGGCTGGTGATTGATCTTCCTGGCATTGTCTTAGGTCGCCCCGTCATCAACGAGTCAATGAGTGGAACGGTGCGATCTATGCGAATTGGGCAATTTGATCGCGATACGACTCGGATTGTGATTGAATTGGCACCGGGCTATACTCTGGAACCGAGTCAAATAAAATTTCGCGGGATTAGCGATCGCCGTTGGTTGATCAAATTGCCTACTCCTCAACTAGCCACCTCTTCTATACCTTCGATCTCGGCCGTTCCCCGCTTGTCGGCACCCTCACGCGCTAGTGAGTCTGAGCTTGCCGCGATCGAGTCGGTAGAGCTAAACGGCAGCAGCAATCAACTGATGATCCAGGCAAACAAACCCATTCGGTATACCTCCCGCTGGGATACCTCTCTGGCGGCTTATCGAATTGAAATCAGTCCGGCGCAACTGGGTAACTCGGTAAAAGGACCGGAGCTAGGAGCGGGTAGCCCCATCTCGCGGGTTAAGCTGCGACAAGAAAATTCGCAAACTGTCGCGATTTTGGTGCAGCCTGCAACCGGAGTTCAACTGGGGCAGATGAATCAACCCAATCAACGATTGGTCACTTTGCAAATCCAACGCGCTCGGTTAGTTTCGGCTGCTCCTGCAATCGCCCCCCGTGTAATGTCGGTGTTTAATCCATCCGTGGCGAATATACCGATGCCGCGATCGCCCAATGGACGAATAGTAGTGATCATCGATCCAGGACATGGCGGACCTGATCCGGGTGCAGTCGGCATTAATGGGCTTCAAGAAAAAGTGATTGTGCTAGATATTGGCAATCAGGTAGCAGCTTTGTTGCAACGGCAGGGTGTCCAAGCCTTACTCACTCGTGCAGACGATCGCGATCTCGATTTAGAACCTCGTGTCCAGATGGCAGAACAAAGTAATGCAACCGTGTTTGTTAGTATTCATGCGAATGCAATTAGTCTCAGCCGTCCCGATATTAGCGGAATAGAAACCTACTATCATGAGTCTGGGCTAGGGCTGGCGCAAATCATTCACCAAAATGTTTTGCAATTCACAGGAGCGAGCGATCGCGGCGTTCGTAAAGCGCGCTTTTATGTGTTGCGAAAAACCTCCATGCCGTCCGTTCTCGTCGAAGTGGGGTTTGTTACCGGGCGGGATGATGCATCGAGATTATCCAATCCGGCGTATCGAACCCAAATGGCAGACGCGATCGCTCGTGGTATTTTACAATACCTGCAACGAGCGGCGCGGCTGTAACCTCTTAGGGTAGAAAGTCGCAACCTTGTGTGTTTCTGTGTGGTGTTTACGTTACGAGGTGTGTGGAGTGTTAGGAAGTCAAGATTCTATTAGCAGGTTGCCAGGAAATGGATTACTCAATGCGGCTCCAATTGGATTATTTGACAGCGGGTTAGGCGGTTTGACTGTTTTACGAGAACTCTATCGCCAGATTCCGCAAGAGTCGGTGCTATATTTTGGCGACACCGCTCGATTGCCGTATGGCACAAAGTCTCAAGCTCAAATCCAGCAATATTTTCGCGAAATTCTCACCTGGATGGAGCAGTGCGGAGTCAAGATGGTGGTGATGGCGTGTAATACCAGTTCTGCCCTAGCATTGGAAGCCGTCCGCGATGAATTTACGGTGCCAATTTTGGGTCTAATTTTGCCCGGTGCCCGTGCTGCGGTTCAGTGTGGTCGCCGGATTGGGGTGATTGCCACGCCTGCCACGGCTGCCAGTGATGCCTATCGTCGTGCCATTTTGGAAGTGGATGCCACCGTGGATGTTTGGCAAGTGAGTTGCCCTGAGTTTGTGCCGATAGTAGAGCAAAATCGGGTAGAAGATCCTTATACCTATAAAATTGCGCGAACCTATCTAGAGCCTTTGCTAGCCGAAAAAATTGACACGCTGATTTATGGTTGCACTCACTATCCCTACTTAGCTCCGGTGCTGCAACGGATTTTGCCATCCTCGGTGCAACTGGTTGATCCCGCAGTGCATGTGATTACCGCCGCTGCCCAAGAGTTGGATCTGTTGGGTCTACGAAATCTGCGATCGCCCCAACCTACGCGATTCTGCGTCAGCGGTTGCCCAACCACCTTTAATCGTTTGGCAACCCACTGGCTTGGCTACACCCCCGTCGCCGAACAGATTCAATTGCCAGAAGTTGCCCACTCTATTGCCTTAGAAACGGTGGAATGAGGATAAGCGAGATCAGGAGAAATCTGGTTCAAGGTAATACTAAATACTACTGCCTCCACAATTCAATCGGTGCGTGGACGATAGGGGCGGTACTGCGAACTATCAGCGCGTAGATGAATTGGGCTGGAGTAGCTAGGAGTTAGAGCAAGGTAAACTCGTCTAACTTCGAGAGTTTCCCAATATAAATGGCTGAACTCGAGGCAAATGACCCACTAGTTATGTAGTCTTTCTTTATTGTCCCACAGCAATTCTCAGTATGAGAATTATTCTCATCTAATTGTCCGATTTCAATTGCTCTGAATGGCTGGAATCCTCATTCTGTCGTTTAAGAGATTGAGCAAAAAAGCTTCTGGAGACTCTTTGCTTAGTACAAATGCTTCAAAATGAGAATTGCTGTATTAAGCTTGCTCTTTATAAAAAACAAGTAGTACTATAGTAAGCTGTGTTGATTTCTTTCCCAAAGTAGACGCCCATGCCTAAGCTAAAGACCCGCAAAGCTGCTGCGAAGAGATTTAAAGCCACTGGATCTGGCAAGATTGTGTGTCGCCGATCTTCTAGAAAGCATTTGTTGGAGCATAAGAGTCCTTCACGCCGCCGCCGCCTTGCAGGAATGGCAGTGGTCAACGAGCGAGATACAGACAATGTGCATTTGATGCTTCCCTATCTGTAAAGTCAAAAAGCTAGCAGCTTGAGTTAAAGCTATGTCTTTAGAAGGACTGCCCTAAGTTAGTGGCAGTTGTTCAAACTCCCACTAAAGACTCCTGTAAGAAAATCAAATCAATTATGAAGATGGTTCACAAGGATAGATCACTATGGCACGGGTAAAGCGCGGTAATGTAGCACGAAAGCGCCGCAAGAAGATTTTGAAGATGGCGAAGGGATTCCGGGGGTCCCATTCCAAGCTGTTTCGCATAGCTAACCAACAGGTGATGAAAGCGTTGCGGAATGCCTATCGCGATCGCCGCAAGCGCAAGCGTGATTTTCGTCGTTTGTGGATTACCCGCATCAATGCAGCGGCTCGTCTTCACGGTATGAGCTATAGCCAGCTAATTGGTAATTTGAAAAAGGCAGATGTGCAGATCAATCGCAAGATGTTGTCACAAATGGCAATTCTTGATCCGGCTGGTTTTACCAAGGTAATGGAAATTGCTAGCCAATTTGCCGCGAAGAAGGCTGCTTAACAGGTTGTGGTCTGATGATCGCTTAATCAAGCTGCCCATTTTGGTGGGCATTATTTTGAGTCTGAATGTCCTTAGTTTTCTAGCCTTTTTGCCCCTGCCTGCGATCGCTGCCGACTTACTAGCGATCAAAAAGCGGGGGTATTTAGTTGTGGCAGTGAAAGAAACAGTGCGACCTTTAGGATTTCGCAGCGTCAATGGACAACTTCAGGGGTTAGAGATTGACTTGGCTCAGCGTTTAGCTCAAGAATTGCTGGGGCGATCGAATGCCGTAGATTTAAAACCTGTGACCAATCAAGAACGGTTTTCGCGGGTGATGAATGGAGAGGTTGATATGGCGATCGCCCATGTCACCTTAACTCCATCCCGTCTCCGCATCCTTAGCTTTAGCTTGCCTTACTACACCGATGGCACGGCAATTATTACCAAGTCTCCCACGATTCAGAAACCCGCTGATTTGACCGGAAAAGCGGTTGCGGTAATCAATGGTTCCAGCGCGATCGAAGCTCTTCGGAGACAGGTGTCTGGGGTGAATTTGCTAGGAGTCGAGTCTTATGAGGCTGCCAAAGCAACATTGGAAAGAGGCGAGGCGATCGCCTTTGCAGCCGATGTCAGCATCCTTAGCGGCTGGTCGCAGGAGTTTCCTGAATATCGAGTCATCCTACCTATCCTTTCCTCCGAGTTGCTTGCCATAGTTTTGCCTAAGGGACAGCAATACAGCGAGCTAAAGGAAAAAATCGATCAAATCTTAACTCACCTGAGAAATAGTGGCTGGCTTGAAGAACGGGCGAAATATTGGGGCTTACCAATTCGATAACAAGTTTTCCTCACCCTGTTCTGGTTTTAAGATACTTTTAAATAGGGGAATAAAACTATCCAGATTCCCGCTTGGTGAAATTAAGAATCTACTATGAATACTGATCTTCCTATTCTTTATATCGGTTTGCTGCTAGTAATTTTGGTGGCGGCGGGGTGGGCAGTCCTCCGCCAAATTTTGCAGACTCGTAAGGTTGAAAGTTCCTTAGAGCGGTTGCAAAGCAAACTGACCAAAGAGAAAGGAACCGCCCAAGAGTATTTTGAACTGGGCAGTATTTATTTAACGAAGCGAATTTATGCTCAAGCGATCGTCCAATTTAAAAAAGCATTGAAGGAAGACGATATTTCTATCGAAGAGAATGCGCTGATCTACAACGCTCTCGGATTTGCCTACTTTTCGCAAGAACAATATGACCTGGCAATTCGGCAGTACAAGGACTCACTCAAAGCAAACCCTAATTACGTCACTGCCCTCAACAACATTGGTCATGCCTATGAGCGTAAGCAATTGATGGCGCAAGCGCTGGAAGCCTATGAACAGGTTCTGATCTTGGAACAAGATAATTCCACTGCAAAACGACGGGCAGAGTCTCTCCGCAAGCGATTTGTTCCAACTGTTTAACATTCGGTGTAGATTGTTTTTTATTTCAAACGATCTGCGATGAGCCAGCAGTTTAATCATCAGCACGAGTGTCTGTCTTCACCCTTGTCTTCGGAGCCAGCGTTTTACTATTTCGCTTATGGGTCTTGCATGTGCCCGGTAGATTTGCAGCGATCGCTGGGTGAATCGGTTTATCCCTACGTGATTGGACATGCAACCCTTAAAGATTATCGCTTGGGTTTTTATCGGCGATCGCCCAAACGAAACTGCGGCACACTGGATGTGGTTCAAGCTCCCGGCTCAACCGTAGAAGGGGTGTTGTATTACCTACCTGGGCGGCTGAGCGATTTTTTGGATGAGCGGGAGGAAGTTCCCCGGTGTGGCTATCGTCGTGAAACGGTGAGTATTAATTGTCAGCAGGGTGTTTATGCAGACGTTCGTACTTACGTGGTAGTGGATAAGCCAGTTAGCCCGGTAATGTTCTAGGTTTGTTGTTTTCCATCAGAGAAACTGGTTTGATGGAGAGGTTG
>QBMH01000173.1 GCA_003249025.1 Leptolyngbya sp.
AAACAGCAATGATAAACTCGTCCATAGTAAACATAAGTCCCACTCCAGCTAGATAGGTTCTACTTCTAGCATCGCCCAGCGGGACTTTTCTTGTGCAACTAAGGTTGCACATCGCGTATTTTTGGCTAAATAAACGAACAGTCGCAAATTTTTGTTTATTGAATGCAGCACGCTGAATGCAACAAGCCTCCATTCTTCAAATTTGAGTGAAATTATTAACAGAATGGGTACGCTTAGTTATCCGGATAGGACTTAGTTTCGGACGTTAGAGTATCAATAGCTATCTTCTATCTTCATTGGGTGTAGCCACGATCAACCCTATTTCCTCAAAAATTGAGGAGGCTTTATGGATCTTTCCCATTTGGTAGTACAGTTGGGCATTGCTGCAATTTGCGGGCTGCTTGGAAACTTTCTGATTCCTCGCCAAGTTCCAGGCAAATTTTTTGGTTTAGTGTTGGTTGGGTTGATTGGGGTTTGGCTTGGCGCTTGGATATATCACTGGCTGAAAACTCAATATGGGGTTGCGGCTCCGTTTTTAAGTTGGAATGTTGTCAACGTTCCTATTATTCCGTCAATATTAGGAAGTGCAGTTGTGATTTATACACTCACAACTGTTTTGAGGTGGGGTCGCTATAATCCCTGAAGATTTTTCCATGAGCGCATAAGTGGATAGCATATCCTTTCAAATCTGAAGCGAATCGTCATTTGAGTTGCAACCTTCAATAACTTGAGAAGCTCCGCGAACACGGAGCTTAAGCCCCTTACCTATGCAATTTAGACCCATATTCAGCTTAATTGCCTCTCATTAGCGTCTAGTAAATTCCGCTGATTTGCTCCACGATCGCAAATAACTAAGATAGAATTATTAAGGCTTCTTTACCAGGATTTACCCTGAATTTATTAGAAAAATTTCTTAAGAAGCCACTACCCACAGACTTCCATTTTTAGCGGAACGGTTTTATGACTCTGCCAATTCGCAATGTTGCCATCATTGCTCACGTTGACCATGGCAAAACTACTCTTGTTGATGCCTTACTGAGACAGTCGGGCACATTCCGGGCAGGAGAGGATGTGCCGACTTGCGTTATGGATTCCAACGACTTGGAGCGTGAGCGTGGCATCACAATTTTGTCAAAAAACACGGCTGTTCGCTATAAAGACACCCTAGTTAACATTGTTGACACTCCTGGACATGCTGACTTTGGCGGCGAAGTAGAGCGTGTGTTGGGCATGGTGGATGGTTGCATCTTGATTGTGGATGCTAATGAGGGCCCCATGCCGCAGACCCGTTTTGTACTGAAAAAGGCGCTAGAAAAGGGTTTGCGCCCAATTGTTTTAGTCAACAAAATTGATCGTCCACAGGCTGATCCCCACGGAGCCGTGGACAAAGTGCTGGATCTATTCTTAGAACTGGGTGCGGATGATGCCCAGTGCGAGTTTCCTTATCTATTTGCGTCAGGACTGTCTGGCTTTGCGATCGATCACTTAGACGATGAACCCGTTGACATGAAGCCGCTATTTGAAGCATTTCTGCGGCATGTTCCCCCTCCAATAGGTGACCCCGCCGCTCCGCTTCAGCTTCAGGTCACCACGATCGACTACTCCGAATATGTGGGTCGAATCATTATCGGCAAAATTCACAATGGTGTGATTCGGATGGGTCAACAGGCAGCGCTAGTGACCGAAACGGGCGCGATCGTCAAATCTAAAATCAGCAAGTTGATGGGGTTTGACGGTTTAAAGCGAATTGATATTGAGGAAGCATCTGCTGGTAATATCGTGGCGATCGCTGGGTTTGCTGATGCCAACATTGGTGAAACTGTGACTTGCCCCAACGATCCCCAAGCTCTGCCGCTGATTAAAGTGGACGAACCGACGCTGCAAATGTCGTTCTCGGTGAATGATTCACCTTTTGCAGGTCAAGAAGGTCAGTTTGTTACTTCTCGCCAAGTGCGCGATCGCCTAATGCGCGAACTCGAAACTAATGTTGCTCTGCGGGTTGAAGAAACTGACTCACCGGATAAACTCTTGGTTTCCGGTCGGGGAGAACTTCACCTCGGCATTTTGATTGAAACCATGCGCCGAGAAGGCTATGAGTTTCAGGTTTCTCAACCCCAAGTGATCTTTCGGGAAGTCAACGGTCGCCCCTGTGAACCATTTGAAACCTTAGTGCTTGACGTGCCCGATTGGGCATCAGGAAGTAGCATCGAACGTTTGGGGCAACGTAAAGCCGAAATGCAAGATATGCAAGTAGGGAGCAATGGGCGCACCCAACTAGAGTTTATAGTGGCTGCCCGTGGACTGATTGGTTTTCGGGGAGAGTTTATGCGGCTTACTCGTGGTGATGGCATCATGAACCACAGCTTTTTGGACTATCGTCCCTTGGGTGGAGAGATCGAGTCCCGCCGTAACGGGGTTTTGATTTCTTTTGATGAAGGAGTTGCCACGTTCTACGCCATGAAAAACGCGGAAGATAGAGGACTATTCTTCATCACGCCCGGCACTAAAGTCTACAAAGGCATGATTGTGGGTGAAAATAACCGTTCCCAAGACCTAGAAATCAATATCTGTAAGACGAAACAGTTAACCAACCACCGAGCATCTGGTGGAGATGAACTGGTACAACTACAAGCACCCATGGAAATGAGCTTAGAGCGGGCTTTAGAGTACATTGGACCTGATGAACTGCTGGAAATCACCCCAGAATCAATTCGTCTACGGAAAATGTCAAAAGAAAAGCGGTTGGCAAAACGTTAATTTGCTTTGATCCAAATTCCAGTATCGTAAAAATAGAGAGATAGACCATAAATCCTCGGCTGCAAAATACTAGAAGAGGCTAGGGTCATCTCTCTATTCAAGTTTTCAAACTGCTTCAGTCAACTAGCCCTGCGCTCCCAATGGAGAGAACACATTTTTGGGCGCAAAGTTTCAAGTTGCTCTTGCAATACTCTTAGACAGCAGCGGTAAGAGAAGAAATACGAGCTTGAAACCCTGCTTTCAATAGGGCGTTGACGGCAGCTTGATAATCATAGACGCGGAACTGAGGACCGAATCGAACAAAATGGCGTTTGTCTTGAGCGCTGACGATCGCCACAACGGGCACTTTGGCGCGATCGTCCTCACCTCGATGCTGTAACAACACCGTGCGGAGGCGATGCTGTTGTTCAATATCACTAGCAACTTTTGGCTCTAGCTCGACCATCACCATGCGTACCGCTTCAATGGATTCCACATCTTCCACAATAAATTGCGCCTGATCATCTCGCCGATCAATTTTGCCCCACACCATCAGTCGGGCATCCACAATCAATTTTTCACTAATACGCTCATAAGATTTAGGAAAAACTACGCACTCCGTATTTCCAGTCAGGTCTTCAATAGTCAGAATTGCCATGCGATCGCCTTTTTTGGTGGTGACGGGTTTCAGGCTAGTTAACATGACGATCGCGCTCACTGAAGAACCTTCGGCATAATCTTGCAAATCGCTTAGATTAATGGGCGCTAACATTCGGGCAGACGCTTGCAGTGGCTTCAGTGGATGATCGGAAATATAGAAGCCGATAATCTCTTTTTCTAACCGTAGCCGCTCTTGTTGAGCAAAGTCGGGAACGGGATTGGCTTTGGGAGCCGATTCAAAGGCGTTCACTGGGGCTGATGTGCTGCCCAGCATATCGAACAGGTTGCCTTGTCCGCTGGCGCGATCGCGCGATCGCGCCTGTGCCCAGTCCAAAATTAGCTCTAAGTCATGAATCAGTTGATTGCGGTTTTGGTTGGGGTCTAGCTGATCAAGCGCACCACAATGGATCAGTGCTTCCAAGGCTCTGCGGTTAACAGCACGCGAATCCACGCGATCGCACAAATCGGGTAGCGATTTAAATGATCCCTCCGATTCCCGCGAGGCTAGCAAACTTTCGATCGCCCCCAAGCCGACATTGCGAACCCCACCTAAGCCAAACAAGATGGCATCCCCGGTTGGCGTAAAATCGACTCCAGAACGATTTACATCCGGTGGTTGCACTTGAATACCCATCGCAAAACAGGTTGCAATATACTTTTGCGCTTTATCTTGATCTCCACTGTTTGCTGTCAACAGCGCCGCCATATACTCAACGGGGTAATTTGCCTTCAGATAAGCGGTTTGATAGGTGACATAACCATATGCCGTTGAATGAGATTTATTAAAACAATTGGCAGCGACCAATCCATTTGCCAGTACAAAATTGTGGTCGCGCTCGACACCAATGTCATAAACCGGTTGACGACCCAACGCCTGACGACCAATCACCTTCACCATATCTAACCTCAGCAGTAAACCGAAGACCCGTGGAGTGTACCATAAGTCTAGCGAGAAGGGAGCTAGGCTGGAGAAGCGGTTTTGATATAAACTTCTTGACGTAGAGTCTTTGAGATCAGCATTAATCTTGATCGCTTTGCTCTACAAAAAGCTCATTCATTCGGCGAGGTTAGGTTAGCAGGTCATGGTGAAGATTCGTGCGATTGTGTCAGCCGCTCTGGCTTTGTTAATGGTGTTAATGATGGGAGTTGGTCGGGTTGAAGCTGCTAAGGTGAAAAAGCCGTTGACCTATACCCCTGACCAGTTGGAGCAAATTCAGGAATATGCCACGGATTTGCAGGCAATGCGCGATCGCTTGCCTGAGTTAGGGGCACTTGTGGAACAGAAAGATTGGACGTTTGCCCGAAACTTTATTCATGGTCCTTTGGGTGAGTTGCGGGTCAAAATGCAGAATGTTTCCCGTAATCTGCTAGCCGATGCTCAACCCGGCGCTCGGAAACTGGCGAAGGACGTTTTTAATGATTTAATCGCACTTGATCTTGCAGCGCAAACCTCAAAAGCTGCGGTTGCCCAGCGTGAATATAGTACAGTCATAAAAGACTTTGATGCGTTTCTAGCCCTGGTGCCTGAAGCCGCTCGTCCCAAGCCAAAACCGCCTGAACCCGTTGCCACAGAACCCGAAACTAGCTTTTTGCAGGAGTTGTTAGCGCCCCAGACCTCAGACCCTGCGATTGTTGAGGAAGTGGCACCAACCGCGGATGAAACTGCGCCAGTGGATGAGTAGTTCGCTTGATGTGAACATTGTTATTGTTGGATGCGGAATCGTGGGTGCTGCGATCGCCTATGAATTGAGCCAGCTTCCCCAGTTAAAAATCAGAGTATTCGATCGCCAAGCTCCTGCTCAAGCTGCCACAGGTGCGGCTCTGGGGGTTCTCATGGCAGCCATTAGCCAAAAGCCAAAGGGCAACACGTTTCAGAAGCGACTGTTGGGCATTCAAACCTATGACCAATGGATTCCGCAGCTAGAAGCCATCACAAACCGCGAGATTCCTTACAATCGCCAAGGGATCTTGCGGCTTTGTTTTGTCGGAGAAGATCTTGATCGTTGGCGATCGCTAGCAGAAATTCGCCATGCTCAAGGTTTACAGTTAGAAATCTGCGATCGAGCCTATCTTGTAGCAAACTATCCCTATCTCAACTTAGAGCAGGTGATTGGGGCTGTTTATTCTCCTAGCGATCGTCAAGTTAATCCAACCGCTCTCACCCTGGCGCTTATTGCCGCTGCTGAACAGAACGGAGCCACTTTTCATTTCGATACGCCTATCGTGTTTAAGTCCCCTCCCCTGCAAACCGACAGTGGAAACCTGACTCGCCTCAACACACCTACCGAAACTATTGAACTAGACTGGTTGATCATCGCCGCTGGATTAGGCTCACCAGCCCTGACTGCAAGTCTTCAACAATCGATGAATATTCGTCCCGTACTCGGTCAAGCTGTGCAGGTCGTCGTAGAGCAACCTTTAGGATTACCGAAGCGACAGCCCGTGATCACCGGAAATGATATCAATTTAGTTCCTTTAGGCAAGGGAAAATACTGGATCGGCGCAACGGTGGAGTTTGAGGACGCAGAGACGCAATCTTTTATGGCTCTACACCCTAATTCAGATAGGCTCGATGCCATGATGCGTGAGGCGATCGCACTGGTTCCCGCCCTAAAAAACGCTCAGGTCGTTCAGCAGTGGTCGGGATTACGGCCTCGTCCTGAAGGTCGCCCTGCCCCTATTGTCGAACTGTTGACTGATTATACCAACGTCATCCTTGCTAGTGGGCACTACCGGAATGGAGTGCTTTTGGCTCCCACCACGGCGAAACAGGTGAAAGAGATTATCCAGCAAGGTTAGGATTAGGTGTTAGGTTTCAAACATCATCATGACCCAATTCTTTGCCTTTGAATCTGATTTTGTGGAATCGTTGCGCTGTATTCCGATGCAGGTTCGGTTCAAGCTTGATACCTGTGGCGTAAAGCTGAAGTTGCAGCACTGGCATCAGTTTGAGCCGAGCGATCGCGCTCAAATAGTTGACTTACCCTGTGAAACTGAAGCTGAAATTCAATACTATCGCACTGTTTTACAGCGCCTTGTGCAACAGCGAACCGAAACTATCGCCTCTGATTTGCCAATTGACCCGGAGCCGCCTTGGTTGAATGCCAATCAGATTCCTACCAGTGTTCAAGAAAAAGCAGACGAAGTTGGCGCAAAACTCACTCTCACTCAATGGTCAACACTTAGCCCTCTGAAGCGATTTGCATTGATTAAACTGAGTCGCTCCATGCACGAAAATCGAAACTTCATGCCAGCACTAGCAGAATTTAACCTCAAGTAAGTCACTTTGCTTACCAAAACTTTATACTTGAAGAGTGATGAAGAGTGCTTTGATGGGGGTACGGTCGGTATGGAAATCCCTTTCTCTTCTTACGAAAAGCCCCTTCTGATTCGCTTTATTTCCCTTGCTGCCCAAAGTTCTGCCTGGTTTAACTGTTCAAATTTGATAAAAAAGATGTATTGACAGACAGTTGCCTGATTTGGCTTTCTTTTGCTGAATTGTGAATGTATGGCGCTTACATACTTCCGTCAACAGATTCGCTTACGCCTATATTCTTTATAGAAGACGCAACTTTTATGACATTTAACGCCGAGATCAATAGCCCTACGTCTGACCTTGATGCAAAATCATACAAACAGCGACTTAATCGTTGGGCGATCGCTCAACTGATGCCTAATAAGCAATTGGTAATTGTTGCCCGTTATCGCAGCCGTTCTGATGCCGATGGTCACCTTTTGTTCTTCAAACAGCAGTCCCCCGAAGCGACCTTTGTAGTGATTGTCGATAAGAAAGATAGCGATTCGGATTAGATTTCTGTTTGATTAAATGCGGTGTTTGATTAATCGGGGAACAGGCTTTCATCGGAATTTGCTTGTTCACCGTTTTTTAATCGTGCGGCATCTTCCAGTGTTTCCTGAACAAATAGTTTGACTAGCAGATCGTAGTTGCCCGCACCAATGTATTGAGGATACTTGTATTCTCGGCTGTATAGCCAGACTAATTCATCACACAAATAAATTTTGATGGTTTCTGTCCACTTGCAGTTTGGCATCAGCGATTTGGCGACATTAAGTGCCTCTGTCCACCGCTCAAATTCTTGGGAAAGGTTAGAAGTAATAACTTTGAACATGAAAATAGGGGTCAGGGACGGAGTGTTGTGGAATGGGGGTTAAAGGGGTTGCGGCTATTTCCCAAGCAATTGGTTAAACCGATTTTGAACTATTAGATCAAAGAGGGCAGGGATCAATATAATTACTCCAATTCCCGCGATCGCAAAGGTCGCGATCGCCCAATTAACATAGCTATTCACTAGCAACACTGTTCCCGATAGTAAGACAAATCCGGTGATGCAAGTATAGATGAGACAGCGGATTAAAAGATTCAGGCGTTTCGCCGCACGATCTCTGGCTAAAACCTCCATCCGTCTTTGAAATTCTGCTTGTTCTCGTTGTTCTTCTACTTGTTGCAGCAACAGATCCGCAGAACTGGGCTGACGCAGCTTGAACACCACAAACTTCTGGGCTTGTCGGACTAATTCACCGATGCCGCTATTCCCCTGATTGCTGACTGCAAGGCTTTTCACAAACGGCTTCGCTGCCATCATTAAGCTATATTCGGGGTCAAGCGTCCGAGCGACTCCATCTAAAGTGGTGAGCGCTTTTAAGATAAAGGTCATTTTAGGCGGTAGGCGAAAAGGCTGCTGTTCATACAAGGCATACAGTTCAGTCCGCATTTGGGTAAAGGCTTGCAATTCTATGGGTTTGTCGGTGAATTGCTCTAACAAAAAGCCGGTGACTCGGCGAATGGGGGTCATGTCTGCAACGGGTTCGATCAGCCCTAAATCCATTAACGTGTCGATCACCTGATCGGTATCTTTCCGCAATACGGCAAAGAACGTTGTCACCATCTGGTCTTTGTTGATGGGCTGAACCTCTGCCATCATGCCGAAGTCGTAAAAAATCAGGCATCCATCTGGGCTGACTGCCATATTGCCGGGATGGGGATCTGCTTGAAAAAAACCATCTTGCAATAACTGCTTCAGGTAGCTACAAATTCCTAGCTGATTGATTTCTTTTAAGTTGATGCCGCAGGCTTCTAGGCTTTGGAGATCGCTAATTTTGATTCCCGGCACATAGTCCATCGTCAATATCTTGCGAGTCGTATACTTGGGATAAATCTTGGGAACCAGAATGCGGGGATGATGTCGAAAGTTAAACCGGAAGCGATCGGCATTGATCGCTTCTTGGATGTAATCAATCTCTTTGTATAGAACCTCCGCAAATTCCTGATAGATGGCTTCTATCTGGTATTGCCGAATCCAGGGGAAGGTGCGATCGCAAAACCGCACTATCCGCCGCAGCACTTTCAGGTCTAAACGAAACAGTCGTTCTAACTCTGGACGCTGAACTTTGACGACCACCTCTTCGCCCGTGTGTAACCGAGCTTTATGCACCTGTCCCAAGCTGGCAGCCGCAATGGGCATCAAGTCAAACTGGCGATAAAGGGAATAAATCGGAGCGCCTAGCTCAGTTTCAACTGTGGCGATCGCAACTTCAGCGCTAAACTCTGGCACCTGATCTTGCAGTCGGGTCAATGCCTCAATATATTCTGGCGGCAGCAAGTCCGCACGAGTCGATAATGCCTGCCCTAGCTTAATAAACGTGGGTCCCAAATCTAACAGAGTGCCAACTAACCATTGAGCGCGACGGTTGCGGTAGCGATGAGATCGCCGAGGAAAAGTCTTATCCCACCACAGGTAACCCATGAGTTGCGCCGATGATAAGGCAATATCCATCTGGCGCACCAGCGGTGAATACCGGATACGCTGCCACCGAAACGGCTTTTGGACGATTGGCTCAAGGACTACCATGAATCATGCAACCCTAGCCAACCAGGGAACGTGAAATAAAACATAAACCGATCTCCATTGGCATTACTAAATTACAACTTCTAGAGATTGCGGCAGAATAATGTAAAACAAGTCTCCCACAAAGAATCCTTGGCTGTTGGAAAACTTGTTGCTGCTGTTCTTCATAGTGCCCTTTCGAGCAGCATGGGTTAGCAAGGAACGTCTAAAATTTCCATAAATTTCCAAGTTTGTTCGTTAATTCACATAATTGATAGCTTGAAAGCTCTAGACTCTTCCCAATCGGTTGTGAAAAGGAAAAAAGGATAGTCTAATTTCTTCCCGGCTCAAATTCCCAACAGCTAAGGGTTTCCATCTTCCTATCTTTAGATATACTGAGGAATTTTTCAAGATAACCCTCAAGAGGCATGTACGTTTTGTCAAACATTTGTTATCTTCTGTAATAATCACATAAGCACAAATTCAGTTTGAATTCTAAATCGAATTTGTTGCCTCTTGATTAAGTCAACACTCATTCTTTGCCGAGTTGCGGCTTTATGACTGTGTACTCTCTCATACTGGAGTAAATTATGAGTCAGCCTATGGATCTCTCTCTTGAGCAACAATTCAGTGTTCGCTCGTTTGAAAATCAGGTCGAACGGATGAGTCGCGAACAGGCTCAAGATTTTCTCATCAAGTTATACGAACAAATGATTGTACGTGAGAACATGTACAAGCACTTCCTAAAGCACCAATGGGGATTGGAAACGAGTTCTCAGTTGCCATAAATCCCTTTTGTAAGGAGGGTAACCTCGGTCTCTTGCTTTGTTCTTCAGGGGAAAAAGCTGGGGAGGTGGGTGCCAATCCCTCAAATTATTTTTTGCATTCCATATTTTCTTAAGCTAGGCTATTAGCCCTTCAATTTTTATTCCCTTAACTTTATTAATACTGTGTGCAAAGTCGTCTGTAGGGCTTTTGTAAGAAAAGGGCTTAGGTTAAAGCATGAAGCCGTGGACTGGTAAAATGTTAGTGTGGAGACACTTTGAAGTATAAGTTTCTAGCACTGGCATTAGAGCATGTTTCGGCGTTTGCTTATTTGTACCGATTTCTTAGATGGACTTCAACGGCTAGTTGATTTTGTGCCCAGTTTGGCGATCTCAGGGGTACAACATCTCACTTTTCTACATTCCGTACCCCTGAATGAAAGTGGGGCAATTCCGCGAGTAGATGAAGACAAGATGAATGCTGCTCGTGATCGTTTAAGTGTTGCGATCGCCCAAGCACCTTCTGGAATAGACGTAAACGTTGTCGTTGAATGCGGTCGCCCAACGGACACAATTTTGAAGGTTGCCAAAGAAGCACAAAGCGACTTGATTGTGGTAGGCACACCCATTCGGAGCCTGCTAGTAGAAAAAATCTTTGGCAGCACTGCGATCGCTCTTTACGAACGCACTCCAATCCCCATCCTATCACTGCGTCCACAGCTAATTTCCACCTACACGACAGAAGAATTGGCGCTGCGCTGCCAGCACTTGTTTCGCTACCTAATGCTTCCTGGCTCTATAGGCAATTCAGGGAGTTAGGGGAGAAGAGTTTCTAACAAAGCACTGA
>QBMH01000174.1 GCA_003249025.1 Leptolyngbya sp.
ATTTACAACGGATGATGCACGGGTGAAATTACATCGTCTTTACCCATCAACTAAAAATTGATACAACACTAGCGGCAATCGCCGAACAGGAACCATGCTGGCAGCTTACCTAATTGATACTGGTTTATCTTTTGATGAGGCGATGCAGATGATCCAAACTACAAATCCCAAGGCTGAATTGCGAGAGGCTCAAACTAATTTTTTACAACAGTTGGCAGGAGAATTACTCAGTAACCATGGTTGACCATCCTCCTAGAATTTTGTTTTTGTATGGTTCCCTGCGCGATCGCTCCTATAGTCGTTTAGCAGCCGAGGAAGCTGCCCGGATTATTCAAGAATTTGGGGCTGAAGTAAAGTTTTTTGATCCGCGAGAATTGGCGATTTATGGCAGCGTCCCCGATACCCATCCAAAAGTGCAAGAGCTACGGGAGTTGAGCCTGTGGTCAGAAGGGCAAGTCTGGTCGAGTCCAGAACTACATGGGCAAATTTCCGGCATCATGAAAAATCAAATTGACTGGATTCCGCTTAGTATGGGTGCCGTTCGCCCAACCCAAGGCAGAACGTTGGCGGTCATGCAGGTGAGTGGCGGATCACAATCCTTTAATGCAGTCAATACCCTACGGCTTTTGGGGCGCTGGATGCGGATGTTCACGATTCCCAATCAGTCCTCGGTTGCAAAGGCATATCAAGAGTTCAACGAAGACGGCACGATGAAAGAGTCGCCCTACCGCGATCGCATGGTCGATGTGATGGAAGAACTCTACAAATTCACTCTGCTACTACGGGAACAGGTTGACTACCTAACCGATCGCTATAGCGAACGCAAGGAAAAAGCCGCTAAACAAACCCTTGAAATTGCCAATCAAGCGTTAGAAGTGAGCCAAAAAGCAGTTTCATAGCGACCTACTTTGGCAGTTCCTTGTCTGCGACAGAAGCCGGTTTTTTGCCTGTATTGCGGACATTCATCCGCTTACTCAACAGATCGAACCAAACGATCTTCCTTAATCTTCCCGCAGCAAATCAGCTTTCAAGTCTTCAAATGAACCACTTTTTGCAGTTCCAGCACAGACAGATGCCAGAGTTTGCGCCGCATTTTCAGCGATCTCTGCTCGTCGCTTTTCGATGCGGCGTTTGCGAATCAAGTCAAACAGCATCTCTTGATCGTCTGTGGAGAGTTCATCAACAGACTCGACGAGTTCATGGAACAAAACTGAGCGAGTCATCAAAATCTCTCCACAGAACGACTGAACGACTATCCTTAATTATGCGCCAACGGCTTCTTTGGCAGCGTAGAGGACTTCAGCAGTGATCACTTCGATGTTGCGATCGCGGGCAAATTTCTCGGTATTGCGCTTCACCTTGCCGCGCACAAAACCGGGAATCTTGTTCAGTTCAGCAGTACCGTCTTTACTCCAGTTCATATCAGAGTCGGCAGACATTCCCCGTGTAATCACTTCTTTGGTGTCATGACCACCGAAGATTTCTAGCAGGTGGTCTTCCATGCCCAGAGTAAAAGAGTTGTAGATTAGATCCACAAGTTGATTGGTGCCTTCATAGCCGAGAAATGGTTTGTAGCCAATCGGGAAGTTTTGCACATGAATGGGGGATGAAATCACGCCACAGGGAATATCCAACCGCTTACCCACATGGCGTTCCATTTGGGTGCCAAAAATGGCAGAGGGTTCCACACGGGCAACTGCATCGCCAACGACCCCATGATCATCGGTGATGATCACTTCATCGCAATAGCCGCTCACCTGCTCCCGGAACCACTCTTCGTCATATTTGCAGAAGGTGCCAGCCCAGACAACGTGAATCCCCATTTCGCGGGAAAGAATTTTGGTAATAGCGGCGGCGTGGGTACTGTCGCCATACACCACTGCTTTTTTACCCGTCAGGTTTTGGCAGTCGATTGATCGCGAGAACCAAGCAGCTTGAGAGACATTTAGGGTTTGATTTTCGATGTAGGCATCATAATCAACGGCTCCACCCTGAACATTGATCACTTGCTGAATTTTGCGAATGCAGCGCGCCGTTTCCACCACACCCATGGGCGTAATGTCAATATAGGGCATCCCAAATTCTTGCTCTAGATATTCCGCCGTCATCATGCCGAGTTCCCGATAGGGCACCAAGTTAAACCAGGCTTTGGGTAGGTTTTTTAGATTATGGACAGACGCGCCTTCAGGAATGATGTCATTCACCTCAATGCCCAAGTCTGCCATCAGCCGTTTTAGCTCGGTGCAGTCGTGGTTATTGTGGAAGCCCAAGGTGGAAATGCCGATGATGTTAACAGAGGGCTTTTCGGTTTTGGCGGTGGCAATATCCCCTTTCTTACGGGCTTTTTCAATGTAGAACTGCACGATTTGATGCAGGGTGCGATCGGCGGCTTGCAGTTCGTTGACTCGGTAGTGATTCACATCTGCCAGCAACACGTCGCCTTTCGCTTCGATTTGGGCGCGCTGAACAAAGTTTTCTAGGTCTTCTTGCAAAATGCTGGAAGTGCAGGTGGGGGTTAGCACAATCAAGTCGGGATGTTCTTCAGCATCTTTGCGAACGATGTTGTCTACTACTTTTTCTTGGGAACCCCGCGCCAACACATGGCGATCGACCACGCTAGTCGTCACTGGAGTAAAATCTTTTTCCCGCGACAACATCGATCGCATGACGTTGAAATAATCGTCACCAATCGGGGCGTGCATGATGGCATGGACGTTTTTGAAGGAGGTGGCAACGCGGAGAGTGCCAATGTGCGCTGGACCTGCGTACATCCAATAAGCCAGTTTCATAGAGTGTCTCTTTTAAGGGATAGGGGACAGGAAATAAGGGGGGAGCAGACTATGCCTTTGAGTTGGGGATTCAGGGTTTTAAGTTTTAAATTGATATTTTTCTCAGTACTCAGCACTCTGTAAACAGAGTTGCTCATTGATTGTCTCAAAGACGGCGAGAATATCGACAAACCATTTGAGTTTCTTTTGATTATTTAAGATCAATAAGCAAAGTAGCTGAAAGCTCTTATCTGGTAAGGTTACAAGAGTTTTGATTGAACTGAATATCAGGTCTTTTCTGACATGATTCTTATTGCATCTCGCCTGATAGAGAAACTGCATCGAAATTTCATAGAAACCGCTTGTGTAAGGGCGTAGCAGACCCTGCGGAAAGCGAGCTGCGGGGCATCATTTTGACGACTCAAACGAAGATTGGCTGCCGAATGCCATGCCCCTACGGGGATTGTTGGGATTGTAGGGCGATCGCCAGAAAAACTTCATCCAAAATTAATCAGAATTGACCGGGAAGCATCCTTTTCTCTTGGGTAATCTAATAGAGCGCGCTAGCGCAATCTGATTCTGGCGTAGCTCAATTTTACTGAGAGGATTGAAATGCAGGTTGAGCAGAGTTTATGGACTGAGTCCTCAGGTTGGCAGCCATCGCCGCTTGGAAATTTGGGAGACAAAGCACAATTGGTATTGCTGTTTGGTAGCCCAGCAGTTTTGAAACTAGGTAGCTATCGACCGGATCTGAAGCAGGCATACCCGAAGGCTGATGTATTGGGCTGTTCAACGGCAGGCGAAATTTGTGGAGTGCAGGTGACGGATGAGTCGTTGGTGGCAACAGCAATTCACTTTGAACAAACGCAAGTTCGGGGACACGCAATTCGGCTGGAAGCGGGAGAAAGCAGTTTGGCGGCTGGCGATCGCTTGGGACGACTGATCGAGCCGGAAGGTCTTGCCCATGTGTTGCTGCTCTCCGATGGATTGCATGTAAATGGTAGCGATTTGGTGCGCGGCATCTTGCCCCATTTGCCAGCGGGCGTGACCGTGACAGGTGGCTTATCAGGAGATGGCGATCGCTTTCAGGAAACCTGTGTGATTTGGAATGGCGCTCCTGAACAAGACATAATCGCCGCTTTGGGACTGTATAGCGATCGCTTGCAGGTTGGCTATGGCTCCCAGGGAGGCTGGAGTCCATTTGGACCAGAGCGAGTCATCACCAAATCGAGTGGCAATGTGCTGTACGAGCTAGATGGGCAACCCGCCTTGGAGTTGTACAAAAAGTACTTGGGCGACCATGCCGAGGGTTTACCCGCAACTGGGCTGCTGTTTCCTCTCAGCTTGCAAACTCAAAGGGGTGATCGGCGGGTTGTTCGCACCATTTTGTCCGTTGATGAAGCGACTCAAAGCCTGACTTTTGCGGGAGATGTGCCTAATGGAGTCACCGCTCAACTGATGCATTCCAGCGTCGATCGCCTGATTGACGGCGCGATCGACGCCGCAGAAACCAGCCATCAAGGGATGAACAATGCCACGCCGGAACTCGCCATTCTAATTAGTTGTGTGGGTAGAAAATTGCTAATGAGACAGCGCATTGAAGAAGAAGTTGAAGGAGTCCGTGACGTTTTAGGAACAGAAACCGTCTTGGCTGGATTCTACTCTTATGGTGAAATCGCACCTTTTGCGAGGGGGGCGACCTGCGAATTGCATAACCAAACAATGACCATTACCACCTTTGCAGAAACATGACTTTAGAACCACACCGCCTATTACAGCGTCAGATACAGCGGTATTTGGGAGATTCCACGACTCTTCCAGATGACTGGCAGAAATTTCTGGCGGCGGTGAGCGATGCCTATTACCAAGCTGACGGCGATCGCGCCCGAATCGAACGAACTTTGGAGCTTAGCTCTCAGGAATTGCTGCAAGCAAACACTCAAATGCAATCGCTGCTGGAAACCGTGGAAAACCAGGTGGCAGAGCGCACTGCCGAGTTAACCCTTGCCAATGCAGAATTGGCAACCACGCTGCAAGAACTGCGAGAAACCCAAGGTCAACTGATTCAAACTGAGAAGATGTCATCGTTGGGGCAATTGGTGGCGGGGGTTGCCCATGAAATCAATAACCCAATTAATTTCATTCATGGCAATCTTAACTATGCCAGTGAATATGCTCAAGCCCTACTCCGATTAATTCAGCTTTATCGAAAACATTACCCCAATCCTGTGCCTGCGATTCAGGCAGAAATTATGGCGATCGACCTGGATTTTTTAGTTGAGGACTTTACTAAACTATTGAAGTCCATGCATATCGGTTCCGATCGCATCAAGCAAATTGTCCTTTCTCTCCGCAACTTTTCCCGCATCGACGAAGCAGAGATGAAAATAGTCGATCTTCACGACGGCATCGACAGCACCTTGCTAATTTTGCAGCACCGCTTGAAATCTAGCTCTGGATCTTCTGGAATCGAGGTGATTAAGCAATACGGCACATTGCCCATGGTTGAGTGCTATGCCGGACAATTAAACCAGGTGTTTATGAATCTTTTAGCAAATGCGATCGATGCAGTGGAATCGCGTTTTCTGAGTGACAAGCTAGACATTAGCGCATTGTCTACGAAAGGTGTTAAATCACAACCCGCTTTAGAGGCGAAAATCCAAGGAGCATTGCGGCGGGCTCAACCGCTGACGGCAATCCAAAACCAGACGGCTCCAACAATTTGGATTTGCACTGAGTCGTTGAGTTGCGATCGCATCCTGATTCGCATCGCCGACAATGGCTTCGGTATTCCAGAGTCATTAAAGCAGCGCCTATTTGATCCTTTTTTTACGACTAAACCCATTGGCAAAGGGACAGGCTTAGGGCTATCCATCAGCTATCAAATCGTCACCAAACGTCACAATGGAAATTTGCAGTGTAACTCCGCTCCCGGTTTGGGCACCGAGTTTTGGGTGACAATTCCCACTCGACAAGCTAGCCAAACCGCAGACTAGCGAATCTCATGCTCATAAGTTGACGTGCATTTAAGTCGCATACTTTGGGGCTGAGATGTAGTTTTTATAGGCTTTGCCCATGAAAATTCTATGGCGATTGACTTCGGGTCGTCAGCCAGAACCATACTAAAAACTGAGCCAAAAAGTCAGCCAACGATTCGGGGAGTATTTGCCATGCTTTGGAAAGGAACAAAAAATGTTCTCTTCCCATTCAACTGCTTCACTCAAAATTCATCCTCACCCAAGGAGCCACTATGTACGGTGCTTTCATTAATAGCATTGGCAAATTCTTACCTGGAAATCCCATCAGCAATCATGAAATGGAAGACTATCTCGGCTTAGTCAACGATCGCCCCTCTAAAGTAAAAAGTCGCATTCTTAAAAGTAACGGAATTCAACAGCGATATTATGCGCTGGATAAAAATCAAAAGACGACTTACTTAAATAGTCAAATGGCTGCTTATGCGGTGCAAGATGCGCTAGGAAAGTTAGATTTTTCTGCGAATAAAATCGATCTGCTGTGTGCTGGAACCACTTGGGCAGATCTTCTAGTTCCTGGGTTTGCCAGCATGGTGCATGGCGAACTTCCTGAGTTCTCTCCAATTGAATTGAACACAAGCATGGGCGTTTGTTGCGCTGGAATTGGGTCACTAAAGTATGCCGCGTCTCAAATAAAACTAGGGGAAAAAAGAAACGCGATCGCGGTTGCTTCTGAACTGCCATCTCGTCTTTTCAAAAATACAAATTTTGAAGCAGAAACCAATATTAAATCGGGAAAATCTTTAGGCTTTGACAGTGAATTTTTACGCTGGATGCTATCCGATGGAGCCGGAGCTTTTCTGATTCAGAATCACCCAAATTCAACTGGAATTAGCCTCAAAGTTGAATGGATTGAAATGGTATCCCATGCCAATGCTTATCCGGTTTGTATGTATGCTGGAACCGACAATGAAACGGCGCAAAAAAGCTGGACAGATTATTCTTCCTATACAGAAGCAACCCAGGCAGGAGCAATCAATCTGCGGCAAAATATTCGCCTACTGGACAACGTTGTTAAGTTGGGTGTGGAAGGTTGGCTGAAACTGATCGAATTGGGACGAGTTAAACCAGACGATATTGATTGGCTTTTGTGTCACTATTCTTCTCACTTTTTCAAAGGACAAATTGTGGAGCTTCTGGATAAAGCGGGCTGCATGATTCCTGAAGAAAAATGGTTCACCAATCTCTACACTCGTGGCAATACGGGCTGCGCGTCCATTTATCTGATGCTGGAAGAACTCTTCCACTCTGGCAACCTCAAGCCGGGACAAAAAATCTTTTGTTTTATTCCCGAAAGCGGCAGGTTTACCACGGCGTATATGTTGCTGACAGTCCAGGGAGCAGGGAATAGGGAACAGGTGTCAGGTGTCCGGTATCAGGGGGTAGAGGTAGGGGAAGAAGTGGAAGCAGCAAGAGAAGATAATGCGATCGCTCCTCACCCCTCGCCCCTTGCCCCTTGCCTCTCGACCCTTCCTGAAACCGCTTCTGCTTATTTGCTACGGCAACTTGCCTTAGTGTGGTTGGAGTTTGAGCGTAAGTTGCGATCACTGCCCATGTTGCGCCGACTGCACCGGGGGGAATTTACCCTGGAGGATTACAAAGCGCTGCTGCGAAACCTGCGCCCCCAAGTGGTGGAAGGTGCCCGTTGGATTGCTCGTGCGGCTTCTAATATGAGCGATTTCCGATTGCGGTCTACCTTTATTGGGCACGCTCAAGATGAACACCGCGATTTTCAAATGTTGGAGCGAAACTATGTTTCTGTGGGTGGCGACTTGCAAGAAATTGTGGAAGCTGAAAAGAATTTGGGCAGTGAGGCACTGTCTGCGTTTATCTTCCATCAAGCCTCACGAGAAAACCCTGTGGATTTGATTGGCAGCATGTTTATCATTGAAGGATTGGGCAATAATTTGGCGGCAAAATGGGCAGTACAAATTAAGCAAACTTTGAACTTAAAGGATGAGCAGGTATCGTTTTTGGCATACCACGGTGCAAACGATGAAGCCCATATTGGCAAGCTAAATGCCATTTTGAATGCGGAGTGGATGACAATGGAAACTGCCCAGCGGATTGTGAAAACAGCACAGGTTACGGCACGACTTTATCTGATGCAACTGGAAGAAATTCGATGATAGGACTAGGGTACATCCGGGGTTGCTTCTACCTGCGACCCTACCATTTTTTGAATATGAATCCTTTCACTTAATTCACACAATTTTATGACAATGATTGACCTCAAACAAATCGCGTCCGTAGCTGAATCCAAACTACTCACTGATGCTCAGGTTTACACACCAGAACCCCGCGATCGCCGAAATCCTAACGCCTGGGATGCGCTGTATTTTGATACTGCCATTCCCGTTGATCCGATTGCCAAAGCTTACATGATTCGGGATTTGAGAAGCTGGACACGAGCTTATTTGCTGCTGCCCATTAAGCTAATTGCGAATGTTTTACTGGCATTGATTATGACGGTAAAACGGCTGCTCCCATTTCAGTTCAGCAATTATGTAGTCATGCATCGCTCTGCCGCCTGGTTTCTCAAGCACTTTGCTTCGCCGGAAGCTTGCTATCTGATTGTGAGACATATTTGCTTAGGGTCTAACATCGTTAATTTCTTAATTGAAAACGGACCTGATCCAGCGATCGAATCATCAAAGCTTTATCCACGCACAGTAGAGGACTTAGCGGAGAATGCATTTTTGGAACACGATATAATTCTGTATAACTTCGTGCTGGACTACAGCAAAGCTCAGCGAGAAAATCCTAATTGGCTGCAACAAGTGCATCAAAATGGACTAAGTTATCAAAGCATTCAGCCTATTACTTTGAATATTGATTTGACTCGACGAAGCTGGCTGCAAGTATTAGATTTAGAATCCGCGATCGAGCTATTTAAGGTGTTCTATTCGTTGTGCTTAACTAGCGATGAATTTGAACGAGCCGTGCTGTCTTTAGAGTTCGATGAAAACTTTGGCTGTTATATTAGCCAACTTACAGGCGACTATGGCTGGAATCATGTGATTACCAATCGAAATCCTTTAGCACCCGATAGCTCCTTTGGCTCAGCCCGCCGTTTGCTGATGCACGGCATCATTTCGGAATATCTGCACTACTATCTGGAACTGAAAAAACTCAGCACGATCGCAGCCGAGTCATCAGCAAGACAATCTCATCAATAGCAGATCGCACGGTATCGGTTGAAGTGTTGGAATAGTTGGTGAGAATGCTAAACGAGATCGGTGGATAATTGAGCGGGGTCAGATAGCCTGATAAACTAGCGACTCCAGAAATCGTGCCCGTTTTCGCTTGCAGTCTCCCTTGGGCAGCAGTACCGCGAAAGCGATTTTTTAGCGTACCGCTCACTCCTGCAACCGGAAGCGAAGCCCGAAATACCTGAGCATTGGGCGATTGCGCTATCCCTTGCAGAGTCTTGGTGAATGCCTCAGCGCTAGCACGGTTGTTACTCGCCAATCCCGACCCATCCACCATGACGTATTGCATCGGCGGCACTCCCACGGCAAACAAGATCGGTTTAATCGCCGTAATGCCGCTAGCAGTGGCATCTAAGTTATCTGGATTTTGGACTCTGCCTAAAGTTTTTAGCAATACCTCAGCATAAGTATTATTGCTTTCCTGATTGGTTTCTTTGAGTAGATCTGCTAACGCTGGCGAGTCGAGCGAAACGAGTTCAACTTCTCCCGCTGGGGCAGGGGTGGCTCTAACCACTGTGGCTTGCGTCACTGTAATTTTCGCCTGGGTCAAAGCGTTGCGAAATTTTTGGATCAGGTAATTACCTGGATTGGAGATGGATGTGGCGACGGGTTCTGAGGCGGAGCCAGCCCGAAGTTGACCTTCGATGTTGATAATCGGTTGGGTGCGATCGCGTGCAACATCCAGCGATTCTTCCTGCCCTGCCGACACCGTGACCGATTGATTATTCAAACGCCAATCGGGAGTATCCGTCGGGTCATCCCACTGCACCCGCAGCGATCGCCCTACGGTTTGAGGAAATAACGTCAGCCCAATCCCGTTTTGATTCAGCATCAGACTATTCACTGGTGCGCCAAAGCCTTGCAACGTGTCGTCTATATCCCAATTGGGGTTGGTGGCAGCACCCCGAAAGTAGGTGTCATCGCCCACTAACAGCGTTACCTGCCGAATTCCTCGCTGGCTTAATCGCTGTGCCAACAGGTTCAGGTGCGAGGTTTTTAAGCTAGGGTCACCCCGACCAATGATTCGTAGGGTTGCTAAAGATAAGTTGGTGCTGTTGCCCGTAACCGAGGTGCGAATCCGGTAGGTTGCCCCTAGTTTTTGCAGCGCGGCGGCAGTGGTAAACAGTTTGTTGTTGGATGCTGAAGCCAGAAGCGTCGTGGCATTCCGGGCATAGAGCGTTTTTCGGGTTGGTGGTGGGCTAAGGGTCTGTACCTGAATGCCCCATCGCACAGCAGGTAAGCGACTAATGACTCGATTGATGTCAATCGGCAACTGAGATGCACACACCGAGGAAGCCGCAAGCAGTTGGGTGGGAACCACTGTGCTTGATGGTTTTGGAGGAGATTGAGCGATCGCTGGAATCGGTGACAACACTAAGATCCATGCACCCGATAGAACCCTTGTTAAAATTATGTTTTTGATCACGCGATCTCATCTCCTCACTTCACATTCATCATCGACTAGACCTTATCATTAACTGAATGCAACCACTCAGGTAGTCTAAAAAACCAAAAATATCTACGCTATAAGCATTTCAGCCGCTTTGACGTGAATTTAATTCTCAATTACCTCTAAAAACTGAGAACTTATTGAGAATAGTTTATTGTCCCAGAACGCTAGTCAAAACTACCCACTTCAGTGGGAGACTTTAGTTGCTACACACTTCCCGACGCTTCAGCCGAATTTGCAAAGATGGTAGTTTTAACAGAAACCATCATGGCAGAGCAACGACGGAGCGGTCATATAGTCACGCGACTGACGGTCCATATCGTCTGGGTGACGAAATATCGTCAC
>QBMH01000175.1 GCA_003249025.1 Leptolyngbya sp.
ACTCAAGATTTTTCGCATTCTGGCTGAACGGTATCGGAATCGCCGCAAACGATTTGGACTGCGGGTTAACTTAATCGCCGCGATCATTAACTTTGAACTTACTCTCGCTGCTTGATTCACGCAAGAGGTCTAGTTTAGAAGATGGGCAATTCCTCACCTTCGATCCAGTTGACAGCATTCGCTCTCTGCTGTGTCTGCGGCTGAGTCAAGAAACTATATCCACACTCAAAACTAGCGATAACAAAGCTTTTCAGATTGGCGAATCGACACAAGGCTTGAAAATGGATATTTCAGGTGAGACACAGCGGATCAAAATTAGGCTGAACGAGAATCTGCCCGTTGCGAACCTGCAAGCAAGCTGGCTAGAGCGTTTTTTGCCACGGAATGCCGCGATCGCCCTGATTGCTTTTCTCAGCGCCCTTGTCTCCACCCTGATTGGCTGGCTGTTTGAGCTTGCTAACAAAAACGAAACCTGAACCTTAAACCTTTTCGTCTCAATCATTCAGTCTTAAACCGTAGCCTTTATGATTTGAGGATTGTGACGGGAGTGGAAACCATGCAGACGATTGTGGAAGTATTGCCAGATAAGAATGCTTTGATTACGCGATCGCTAGAAATTGTGCTTGCCAAACTAGAAGACGCGATCGCCCAACGAGAAATCGCCACCATTGCCCTTGCAGGCGGCAGCACCCCCAAACCCCTCTATGAAAAACTGGCAGAGCAGGATCTCCCCTGGGACAAAATTCATGTGTTTTGGGGCGACGAGCGCTACGTTCCCGCCGACCACCCCGACAGCAACCAAGGCATGGCGCGTCATGCATGGCTCGATAAAGTGCCATTGCCAGCCGCCAACATTCACCCCATGTCCACATCTGCAACGAACCCCGCCGATGCCGCCGCCCAACACGAAGCCGAACTGCAAGCCTTTTTCAAACTCCCAGCCGGAGACTTCCCAGCCTTTGACATTGTTCTCTTAGGCATTGGCGATGATGCCCACACCGCCTCTTTGTTTCCCCATACCGATGCTTTGCAAGTGCGAGATCGCCTGATCACCGTCGGTAACAACGACGGACAACCCCGCATTACATTCACCGCCCCCCTAATTAACCAGGCTCACGCCGTTCTCTTCCTCGTAGCTGGAGCCAGCAAACGCCCCGCTCTAGACCATATTTTCGCTTCCGAAGACGACGATACCCTCTATCCCGCCCGATTGATTCAACCCCAAGGTGAACTCTGGTGGTTACTCGATCACGCCGCTGGAGAAGAATGATGAACGGCAAGGGGCGCGGGACGAGGGGTGAAACTCAAAACTTTTCCCTAAAACCTGTAACCTAGAACCTGTAACCTGTTCATATTTGAGATCGCGGCGATCGCGAATATGATGTGCTGAGAACTAGGAAATTTCTATGATTGTTTGTCCAAATTGCAATCATCCCAATCCTGATGGAGCTGTGCAGTGTGAAGCCTGCTATACGCCCCTACCGGCTACATCCGCTTGCCCAAATTGTGGCGCAATCGTCCAATCAGACGCAAGCTTTTGCGGTCAGTGTGGGTTTAATCTGCGTGCCGCTGGAGTCACTTCTGCGTCTGTTGAACCTGACAATGCACCACTGCCTGATGTTGCTCCAGCGATCGCTGAAACTCCTGTAAGCATTCCAGTTAGTGTCCCTGACCCGCCTGCCCAACAGCCTTTAACGTTTGTGCCTAGTGTTCTAGTTGAGCAGATCGAACCTCTGTCCGCTTCGGCTCCTCCTGCCACTGATGAGTCCGTTGAGCAAGCTGCCACGGCGGGTGATAATTCTGCGGCGGTGCCCAACGAAACGAGTACCCAACTGCAAAAACAGACTGCAAAGCTCCTACATGTCCAAACCAATACTGCGGCTGAGCTACCTCAAGGTCTGATGGTGATTCATATTGGCAAGCCCAACGATCGCATCCCACCTGATATTGACGTGTCGGGCTTTCCCAATTCTGAAGTCGTTTCGCGCATTCATGCAGATATTCGCCTAGAAGGAGAGAGTTATTACATCGAAGATGTAGGCAGTTCCAACGGGACTTACATCAACAATTTGCCCTTAGCCATGGGGAACCGACACCGATTGCGACCCGGCGATCGCATTGGGCTAGGAAAAGGCGACAAAGTGACATTTCTCTTCCAACTTTCGTAGATTCCTCGCAAAATTGAGTTACGTTAGATGACGGAGACTCTTTTGAACCTGGAAAGACTGCTGAAAATCGTCAACACTGAACCTCAAATCTTCATACACTGTTCGCAATTCATTCTGGTTCGTCCTATCGCCTTTGAGCAAAGTCCTTTATTCAACGGTTGCCAAATCACCGTAGGATAGAAGCAACTTTCTGGCATCAGAAGCGCAGTTCGCAGTATAAATTTTCGGCTCTACCTGCCAGCGTGATTACCCTGACCTTGTTGCATCCCATGCAGTCCGTGCCCGTTCAAAGCTGGGTCTTTGAACAAGAGTCTGTTGTTCGGATTGGGCGTTCTACCGATAACCATGTGATTTTATACAGCGCCGTTGTCTCCCGGCATCACGTTGAACTTTGCCAAGGAGAAACAGGCTGGGAAATTGTCAACTTGGGGGCAAACGGCACATACCTTGAAGGGCGGCGGATTACAAAAGTTCCGGTTGAAGATGGCGTGATTATTCGACTGGCGCGATCGGGACCCAATGTTCAAATTCATCTTGGCGTAAAAGGTGCTGATACGACTCACCCCGCATTAGGTGAAAAAACAGTCGGTCAACGCACACGGCAAGCCTCCACTGCGGCTGCTAACATACAAACTTCTACGCCCAGCACTGAGTTGACCCCAACCTCCAGCCAGCATCCTAAAACTGACATTAGCAATTCTACGGCTCAGAGTGCTGAGCAACGCGGAACTCATGTCCAAACAATAGTGGATGTGGAAAGTGAGGTGCTACCCAATTCTGGGCTGAATTCTGACGATAAACTTATTCTTTCAAATTGTTGCCAGCGCTATGTTGGAACAGAACGCTTGTTTTGCCTCGATTGTGGTAAGCCGCTTAATACGTTGGGCACGATTGGGACTTACCATGTTGTGAAAGTGTTGGAGCGCGATCGCTTAGGCATTACCCAATTGGTTTGGCAAGATGGACAAACCTTGATGCTGCGGACTTTAAACCCTGAATGGGCTAGTCATACAGAAGCATTAGAGTTGTTTGAGCAAGAAGCTGAGCAACTTCTCAAGGTTAACCATCCCATGCTGCCTCGGTTCATTGATGTTTTTGTTGCAGGGGGGCAGCCTTATCTGGTGATGCAACCGCTGTATGGGCAGTCGTTACAGCAAGTGATTGCAACTACTGGCACGGTTTCTTTACAGCAGGCGATCGCTTGGGTGCTTCAAGCTTGCCATGCTTTAGAGTATTTACATCAGCAAACGCCCCCACTCATCCATCAAGATATTCGCCCTGAAAATCTGCTGCGCCGTGCTTCCGCAAATTCAGAAGTTGCCCTCGTGGGTCTTTATCCTTGTAGAAGCCTAAAAATGGCAATTCAGCCAGACTTTGCTGGATATTCTGCTCCTGAACAACAGCAAGGACAAGCGTTTATTGCGTCCGATCTGTATGCTCTTGCCCCCACCTTAGTTTATTTGATCACCGGAAAACCTCCTAACACTTTCTATACTCAGCGTGAACAGGGCTATCGGTTTTATCCAGAGTATGTGCCGGGGATTGATACTGAACTGGTGCCAATTTTGCGGAAACTCACCAATCCTGCACCAGATGAACGCTATAACTCCATTACAGAAGTGGTTGAGGCACTCCAAGAACTGGTGCCCATTGGAGTCTAGGGTTCAAGGTTAGGATTTACATTAAAAAAATACCAGTCGCGGGTTGAGCGCAGTCGAAACCTGGCTAGTTTAGGACACTCTATAACCCGCAGATCCCTTCGCTTTTCTAAGCAAAATTCTCTTACTAGAAATATTTTGTTAGAGCCTTGAATAATTTGGGCAGTCTGATAAAATTAGCTCTTTAAAGCGATTGTTTCATTCAGGGCATCTTGCTTGTGTCACGTCAATCTTGCCAATCCCTGACTCCAACATTATCCGAAGGGAATTGTCAGGCTTTGCACTTGGAGTCTACGCTACAAGACCTGCCTTTGCATCGATTTGAAATTGAGATTGGGTATTCGGGATGGCAACTCGCCCAGGTTTTTGAGCATCATCCATTTTTGCCCGGTGCGGTTTTAGTGAATCAGGGAAACTATACAGGGATGCTGTCGCGGCAGCGATTGCTAGAATATTTGATCCGTCCCCATGGACTCGATATTTTTCTGGCAGAGCCGCTTCAAGTGCTTTATAGCTATGCTCGATGTGATCTCTTGTTGCTGTCGGGGACTACGCCTATTTTGGTTGCGGCTCAACAGGCTTTGCGGCGATCGCCCGAACTATTGGCTGAACCCGTGATTGTTCAAGACGATCAAAAGTATTACCTATTAGACATTCATGAACTGAATATCGCCCACTGGCAAATTCGCGGCATTGAAACCCAAGTGCGGTATGAGCGCATTCAGGCGAAAATGATTCAGAACAACAAAATGGCAAGTTTAGGGCGATTGGTGGATGGAGTTGCCCACGAAATTCTAGATCCGGTTAGCTTCATTTGGGGCAATCTCAGCCATATTTCAAGCTATAGCCAGGAGTTACTCACCTTGCTAGATGTTTATGAACAGCATTTGCCTGTGTGTCCGACAGAAATTGATCGGCTGAAAACAGACCTAGACATTGATTATCTACGCCAAGATCTGCCTAAAGCGATCGCAAGCGTCAAGACGGGTGCAGAACGGTTGTCTAAACTGGCATCCAGCCTGCAAAATTTTTGCCATATTGATGAAGTCTATCCGAAGCCTGTTAATTTGCATGAAGCGATCGATGGTATTTTGTTGCTGCTCAAAAGCCGTCTAACCAGCGAGATTCAAGTCATTCGTCAGTATGGTCAATTGCCGCCTGTGGTATGTTTTCCAGGGCAGTTGCAACAGGTTTTTATGAATATTTTAAGCCGCTGTTTAGATACCTTGTTAAATCAAGCGGTGAGCCAAGAACTGAGTCAAGAGTTTCGATCGCGTCATGCTTCCCAAAACCCTGCCGTTTCTGCCAAACCCACCATTCAAATCACCACTCAAGTTTGCTCTTTGGCGATGGGCGATCGCGCTCCGGCTCGGTGGGTATTCATTTGCATTGCCGATAATGGACCGGGCTTATCGACTGAAGCGCAACAAGAGATTTTAGAATCGTTTTCTGTCAAAAAGCGGGCAGAAAAAGAAACCAGCCTTGCCGTCAGCTATCAAATTGTCACCGCCAAACACGGCGGTAAATTGTGGGTGCGATCGCGGGGCGCAACCTTGGGCGACTCCTGTACCAAAAACTCAGACAACTTACCCAGCAATCATGCTCACCCAGAAGTCCCAACTCACGCCCTCGGCACCGAATTTGAGATTTTACTACCGCTTGCATAGCAAAGTTTTGAGTTTTGAATTCAGCCTTCGCCCCTTTTTCCCTATTCCCTATTCCCTATTCCCCGTTCCCCGTTCCCTATTCCCCATTCCCTGATCCCTTAAAATACCAAAGGCATCAATTTCTAGGTATTTAACTATGGCAGATCCGATCCCAGTATTAGTGAATGGTGCAGCGGGCAAAATGGGTCGTGAAGTGATAAAGGCGATCGCCCAAGCAGAAGATATGACCTTGATGGGAGCCGTCGATCGCAGCCTTGAATATTTGGGGCAAGATGCCGGAGAACTTGCAGGCTGTGGCACGTTGGAAGTTCCTATTACCACCGATTTTCAGCCCATGCTGGCATTTGTCTCTCAAGAGAAACAGCCGGCTGTGATGGTTGATTTTACTCATCCCGACTCGGTGTATGAAAATATTCGGATTGCGATCGCCTATGGAGTGCGCCCGGTTGTTGGCACTACTGGACTTAGCCCCACTCAAATTGCTAGCCTGACTGAATTTGCGGATAAAGCCAGCATGGGCTGTCTGCTGATTCCTAATTTCTCTATTGGGATGGTTTTGCTACAACAGGCAGCCATTCAAGCTGCTGAGCATTTTGACCATGTGGAAATTATTGAGCTACACCATAACCAAAAAGCGGATGCTCCAAGTGGGACTGCGCTCCAAACGGCTCAACTGTTAGGAGACCTAGGTAAGTCCTTTAATCCGCCTAGCGTGGAAGAAACGGAAAAACTGCCTGGTGCGCGCGGTAGCCTGACCGAAGACGGCATTCGGATTCACAGCATTCGCCTACCCGGACTCATTGCCCATCAAGAAGTGATCTTTGGGGCAGCGGGGCAAATTTATACGTTGCGGCATGATACGAGCGATCGCGCTTGCTACATGCCCGGAGTTCTGCTTGCTATCCGCAAAGTGATGCCGTTGAAATCGTTGGTCTATGGCTTAGAAAAAATTCTGTAAAGCGATTGCCCCAAATTTTTACGCTTTAAGCAATTAAGCTGTGATTTTGATCAATTAATTTGATTCATGCAGATCACCGCGATCGCTGGAACAGAAATGCATAATTAGCGATGACGATCAGAAAAACAAGCGGGAAATTCTTTATGGGGTCGCAGCGACTGCTGAAGGCACTAAAAGAAAATCGCCTGACCCTTAAAAGCCCCCAGGGTCAGGCTGTCTACCTGTAAGGACGCTTTTCTAACTGAAAAAACTAAGCCAACATAGTTGCCCCCTAGTTGTTTAGCTTTTCCGAATCACGTTCCTCAGATGTATCTTAATTTTGCAGCATATCTATCCTAAATCCATCCGCATAGTCTCTAATGTTTTATCGGATTTGACCCTAAAGTCAGGTAAGGATCTTGCGTGGATTTACTTTAAAGGCAGCTTTGTTAAAGGTCTCATCCCAGAAATTGCAGGGATACTTTGTAGCTGCTTCAACTAAACCTGGTCAACAGGGGCATAAGTTCGGTACTCCGCGTTCCACACTCTCTCCTCCTACAGACGAACTGACAAGTGTTAGTCTCGTAGCAGTGACTCAAGCATTTAATCCGTCCTATGTTAGTTCCTCTTACCCGAAAAACTTTTGAAAGCCTGATTCCACTGGTCGCCACAGGAGGACAATATGCTTATTTTTGGGGCAAGCCACGCGACTTACTGCAACGGGTGCTGATTTCAGTCGTTGGCATCTTTGCGATCGTTTTCGTTCGGGTGCTGTTTTTTGGGGTAATCCCCGATGGCATTTTATTATTTGTGGGATTATCCGTTGGGCTGTATTGGATTTGGGGACCGATTTTGTGGGCAAGCCTAAAAAATATGGAATATCGCCGATATGGCTATGCTGGCTTTTGGCAGGGCAGGATAACGGATATTTTTTTGACTGAAGAACTAATTGGCACTGAAGAAAACGTTAACAATCGCGGTGATTTGGTGGTTGTGGAGAATCGGGAGCGCTGTTTGAATGTGGAAGTGGGGGATGAAACAGGCTTTACGGCTCAATTGCGCGTTCCGCTCAAGCGCTATCACCGCGCGATCGACCTTGGTGATGTGGCAGAACTGTTGGTGCTATCGAACCGGGGAGATCTAGGACGCATTGCCCAAACGACCGACATTTATATTCCAGATCACAATCTTTGGGTGAGCGATTATCCCTATTTGCAGCAGGATGCTTTTATTGATGTGAGTCGTCGGCTAAGTACTCAATATCCTGATGTTGCAGACCCGGCGGAAACTCAGCCTGCCCGTCGTAAGCGAACTCCAAAAAATGCGAATTCTAAAGGCGGCGCATTGACGCGAAGCAGATCGGATGATACCACCGACACTCGCCGACGCAACACGCAAGAGGTAGAGTCCAATTATCAGCCAGCCTCGTCACCTCGAAAACGACGATCGCGTCGTTCAACGAATGATGATTGGTAGTGTGTCCGTCAGCTAACGCCTAACGGTTCCTGTCCATAAGCCTGCCAGGCTAAATCGACTAAGCCATTTACAATTGCCGCCGCGACGACTGAACTTCCTTTTCGTCCGTTGATCGTGATGCAGGGCACTAGCGAGTCTGCCAATCGCTCTTTTGCCACATCTGCCCCCACGAACCCTGCCGGAGTGCCAATGACAAGCGCGGGTCGAATATCTTCGGTTTCAATCAGTTCTACGATCGCAGTCAGCGCGGTCTGAGATTGTCCTATGACAAACACCCCTTCAGGATAACGACGTGCCAAGGTTTCAATCCCCCAGGCGGCACGGGTTTTTTCTTTTTGCGGACGAGTCAAAGCATCCATGCTGCAATAGACAGGGTTGGCGAAGGTGTGCTGAATGGTAGACGCGATCGCCACCTGAACCATCGGCACATCTACCACAATGGTGGTTCTAGCCGCTAGTGCTGCTGCTCCAGACTGGAGCGCCACATCTGAAAATCGGACGAGCGATTGATAGTCAAAATCTGCTGTGGCGTAAATCACCCGGCGGACAATCTCATACTCCGCTGGCGAAAACGTATGTTCTCCGACTTCCCGATCAATCAACGCTAAACTTTGCGCGTCCGTCACATGCCATTCCATGTCTTTACCTTGAGACTCATCCGCCAATCGGCAAAATGCCGAAGAGACTAGAAATAGAATAGGTGATTATGTTTCGGATGGCGAAGAACGATTCAACATTGGAGCTAAAAATGCCACCAGTGCGCCAATTAAAAAGCCTGCCACGTTGCGGAATAGGGGCAGCCAATCGGATGTGCGCGTTACCACGGGACCAATGCCAAAGGCAATAAACAAAATACCCCACAGCGGCGAAAAAATCAGTGCCCACTGCCAGGAGAAAACCTGACCTTCCTTGCGGGGATGGGCTGCAAAACCGCAGATTACTCCACCCAGAATTGAGGTAATTAGGGTTAAGATCCATTGTTCTCTAGGTAAACCCGGAACGACTTGACAGCCTCCTTGGACGAGGCAGGTTTTGATCGACGCGATCGCCTCCAGAATTGCCTGGTCTTCACCGTTCTCACGCACATAGAACTGATTGCCGAAGCGAGTTTGCAGTTCGATCCAAAACACACGCGGCATCAATGGATAAAAGTCATCCCCAACGCTGAAGTTTAGAATATTGCCGCCTCTAGGGTCAGCAACCAGCAAGACGCTATGGTCATCCAGCCCCCAATATTCTTTCACAGCCATTCCAGGGGTGCGATCGAACTGGGTTAGTACCTTCAGTTTCCATCCGGTCGTTTGTTGGAATTGCTCTAGATCTTTTGCCAAAGTGGCTTCTTGGTCGCTGTTCAAAAACTTTGCCAGATCAATCACAGCAGTGTCGGTTTTTGGCAACAAGTCTGGATTATTAAAGGCGTATGCGGCGGAAGAGCCTGTAAACAGTCCAACAGGGTTTAACCATACGGAGAGTGCCAATAAGCTACTGAATAGATAAACCAGACATTTCTGAGAAAAGCGAGGATGAGATTCCATCCCTGTATTCAGTTCAGATTGAGCCATGGGTAACGCTGGGATGAGCAGTGGGAAAAGCATCCAAAAAAGTTCAATGAAAAAAGTTTCTTAACACTTGTTCATCATATTCTAATACTAAGAATATCCGGCGATCGCCGTCAATGTTAGTTATCCTGAAAACAGAATGCTTCGTAAAACTTTGCATCTTGTTTACGGTTTCCTAGGCTGCTCTGACACGGAATTTATGAAATGTACGATTAATCGGCGCGCCCAATTTTCTGCCAGTCATCGCTATTGGTTGCCAGAATTCAGCGAATCAGAGAATCAGACTCGCTTTGGTGCCTGCACCCGGTTTCCAGGGCATGGGCATAACTATGTTTTGTTTGTCTCAATGCTGGGCGATTTAGATGAATACGGCATGGTGCTAAATTTATCGGACGTAAAACACGTCATCAAGCGCGAGATCACCAGCCAACTTGATTTTTCCTATTTGAATGATGTTTGGGAAGAGTTTGGACAAACGCTGCCAACCACTGAAAACATCGCACGGGTTATTTGGCAACGACTTGCTGCCCATCTGCCGCTTACCCGCATCCAGCTATTTGAACATCCCGAACTTTGGGCAGATTATTACGGAGACGATATGGAAGCTTACCTAACTGTTAGTACTCATTTCAGCGCGGCTCACCGCCTAGCTCGTCCTGATCTGAGTTTTGAAGAGAACAGCGAAATTTATGGTAAATGCGCTCGTCCCAATGGACATGGACATAATTACCATCTGGAAGTGACGATTAAGGGAACCATCGATCCGCGCACTGGCATGATTGCTGATTTAGTTGGCTTTCAAGCGGCGATCGACACTTTTGTAGTAGAGCCTTTTGATCACACCTTTTTAAACAAAGACGTTGCCTACTTTGAAAATGTAGTGCCCACCGCAGAAAATATCGCCATTCATATTCGTGACTTGCTGCAAGCACCCATCCAGCAAATTGGCGCACAATTGTATAAAGTGAAGCTGATTGAAAGCCCTAACAATTCCTGCGAAGTTTATGGTGCGGAACCTCAAGAATCTAGGCAACTGCTTCATAATCAAGCACCTGCTTTAGTTCAGGTTTAACCATTTTTTTGGAAAGGCTTTTTGGAAAGGACGCTGAATCCAGCGTCCTTTTGTTTCATGTGGCTTGTAAAACACTAAATTTTTACGCGATGTGCAACTAAGGTTGCGCACAAGAAAAGTCCCGCTGGGCGATGCTAGAAGTAGAACCTATCTAACGTCAGTTCGGGTTAAGCCGAAGGCAGCAAATTATGGTCAATGGCGATCGTAGGCTTCTTTGGCTGATGGCAATAGGCAATCA
>QBMH01000176.1 GCA_003249025.1 Leptolyngbya sp.
CACCAAAGCTCAACGTCGTGTTGCCCATGATATAGATGCCCTTTTCCTACTCATACAATGAATTAACCCTGCCCTTGTCGGGTGTTTGCTTCAATCTGTCGAGCGTTTGCGGCTTGTTGCTCGTTTATTCTCTCAAGACTATTGTTAATCCGGCTGAACTCGTTATCATGCCGAATGCTGGCGGTTGCCAGGTCAAGCATGATGGACTCAATGCGATCGAGTCGGCTGCCATTCTCATTACTTTGGGTCATAGTTCTTCCTCGCGCTCAATCTCATGTTTATTCTTAAAATCGCTTCACTTCTCGTCTTGTGATCGCTAGTTCCAGATCTGCCCCTATTGCCTTCGTCAGCCTTAAAAGAGTTTCTAGGGTGGGGTTGCCTTCTTCCAGCGATCTCACTAAAGACGAACGACGGGCGACAGGCTTAATTAGCTTTCCTGCTTCTTGAGATTCAATTTCATAGTAGGCGCGTACCAATGAGGCGATCCAATCATCGCCCCACTTGCTCTTAGCTTCCTGGGAGATTGCCTCAATGATTGCTTTAGCCTGTTCCGAACTGCCCATACTAAAAATAGCTGAGGTGCAAGCCAAAAATAGCATGATAATTTTTCTTCTAGTGAAAAAGAAAGGGGCATTGTCGCCCCTAAAATCGGTAATTGTTATTTGTGTGTTTGTCAATGAAACTAAGCTGCTGCTAACTGCCCAACATTTACACAATGGCAAAGATGAACTGCTTTGTAGGTGCCTGTTTCCAGCGGTGTGCAGGTATCCACTGTATCAACATACCAACTGCTAGGGATTGCCTTCATCCCGTCGCCGTCGCCCGTTGGCTCGTAGTCCATCAATCGCCCGGTGGGTGGTCTGCCGATCATGCTGAAGCCGTAAGTGATTACGGAATGATCGGGGGCAATTTGAACGTTGAAAGTCTCTTCATCGTCGTGGATAACTGGCTCTGCAAAAGCGATACAGACCGTTTCTAACTCGCCTTTATAGAATTCCAGAGACGCAATCGTCCCAACTGTTGAAGCATCACCCACTGATGGAGCATCGCCCCATTCAATCGCCTCGCCGTCATTGCTGAGATAAACAATTAACATCACATTTCCTCTAGTAACGTCTCTCATCAAACCAACCTGCCTGTGCATCTGTGCCTTGGAAAACACAGACCCATTCCAGCGCTGCACCGGGATTAGTTGATCGGCGCATGTCAACTAATTGCACCTTTCGCCCCTGCCGTTTAAAGGTTTGCTCCATCTTACGGCAGTTCTCGCGGGTCGTTGCCCCGTGGATTTCGGTCTGTCCTTCCTGGTTGTGGTTGGGTTGGCTTTGGTTCTGATGTCTAAAGTAATCATCGGTCGGATCATAGGTAGGTTGCCGTCTCCCTTGGCTGGGACGATAGATCGGCGGGGGTGCCATTGGGATCGGGATTGCCCATTGAGCTAAAAAAAGTTCTAACATTAGATGCCTCTGTTCTGGGGTAATCGGGCTGTGTTTCTTGGTCGGAGTGCAGCCCGGTTTATTCTTGATGCCAGCCGGTGGCAACGGTGCAATTGCAAACGGGAGATCGCTGGTAGTGAATCACCAGCCGCTTTGATGCCTCATAGGGAGAGCCAGTCCCTTTGATGTTGTAAATCTCTGCGCCAATCCCGCCGCTTTCAGTTCGTCTACTCGGCTGACCTAAAAGCTTTCGCATCGCTTGATAGGGTTGGTTTCTAGCGTAATTTCTCAAGCTGTTCACCTTAGCCTGATCGACTCCGCTTTGAGGCTCCCTAGCCAGATTGGGTTCGGGTCGAAGTGGAAAGCGATCATCCCCTTGAATTGACTGCTTTTTAACAGGTGCTGCCCTCTTCGGTGCTGCGCCAGTGCGATCGATTTGAGCAACCGTGTAAGAAGTCGGTCGGTAGTAAGTCTGTCGGCTGGCAATGTGTGAACGACGAACAGGACGAAAGACAGATGTTGATTGCCTTCTATAGGTCGAGAAGCTCCTACGTCTTGCCTCTGCGGGTTCTGGGGCGATCGCTGAGATGGCTATAGCTCCAATAACAGACCAAATAACAATCTCTTTTGGCATCAGTTGAGCCTCCTGAACGACACATCCAAGGCTTGATCAGCCGTTGTGCCCGAAAGCTGCCGGGTTTTTAGTCGTCTCGCAAGCTTGCCCATTCGCCGTTGGTCAGAATTTTCGATGAAGGTTGCAAGCTTTTCGATCTGCTCGTCTTCTCGCGCTTCAAAGGTTTGTTGAGCGTTGTGCAGTTGTTCGTCCTGGGTCTGGGCGATCGCTGCCAGTTCGGTGAGGGTTTCTAGTTCGTCGTCCTGATCGTCGTCTGCTTCTGGCTGGAAGTTCTGGAACTTCTGGAATTGTTGGAATTCCAGAAAGTGTCCCTCCTGGCGGAGATGGCGAATTTTGCGAACGAACTCTGTTGCCTTTAACCTGCGTGATTCCTGGGTTTCAGCAAAATAGAGTGTTGCCCGTTTGCTGATGTGCTTTGCTGCCAGTTCTAATAGTTGAACTGCCCATAGGGGGAATGGTCCCGATTTTGGAATCTGAATATCGAATGCCAGATAGATGATGTCTGCCCATTTGCCGATGGTTTTGGGGTCAACTTCCCAGGTGTCGGCAATGTGTTCGACGGATACTAAATCGTTGCTAGGAGCTTGTTTAAGCTGCCTCATAGTGCCTCCGGGTTTGATTTTTGAGTTTTGAGTTCTAAGTTTTGAGTTGGCTAGAAGTTCTGGAAGTTCCAGCATTTCCGGGTGGTTAGTGGGTCGAAACGACCGCATCGGATTGAGCCAATCCAAGCTGGACGGCATCTTCGAGGAGTTTGGTGATTTGGCTGGGGTTTGGGGTGTTGCTGTGATGGCTGATGTCGGCGAGGCGATCGAGGACTTCGGCTAAGCCGTGTTGCTCGATGAGGGTTTCGAGGGTGGTTTTGAGGGTTTGGGTTTGGATGAGCATGATGGTGATGAATAGTTTTGAGTTTTGGGTTTTGAGTTGGGGGAAGTTCCAGAAGTTCTGAAATTTCCTTATTTCGCATGATACTTGTTACTTGTCACTTGTCAAGTGACACTAGAATAACATCACTAGATTAGAGTGAATGGAGAACTACGAATGGAATTACTGATGCACGTCACGCTGAGCGTGGATATCCCTCATTTGGGCGAACGAATTAAGGCGGCTGTTGATGCTAGTGGGAAGAGTCCGACCACAATCGCGTCAATGGCTGAAATGTCTGTAGCTAACCTCTATCGGATTATGAGTGAGGAAACAAAATCGATTCCCCGTGAAACTCTCAAACGTCTTTCTGAGGTTTTGGCGGTGGATTTTGATGTGGCGGTTAAACAAGCCTTGCTTTCAGAGATGAAGGAGGGTAGCCATGAGTAGCGCGATCGCCCTATTTGGAGCCTTTGAAACCCATGAAATTCGCTGGAATGGTGACTTGGAGTATCCGGAATGGATTGCTCAAGATGTTGCGGCTGTTTTGGGGATAAATGGGTATCGGCAGGTTATTTCTCGCTATCCAGAAAATTATAAAGGAGTCACTAATAGTGACGGGTTGGATGGAAAGGATCGGGAAATGTTGACTGTCACCGAGCCTGGTTTGTATCGAATGGTTTTTGCTTCTCGCAAGCCTGAAGCGGAAGGTTTCCGAGAATGGGTGTTTGAAGAGGTGCTGCCTTCCATTCGTAAAACGGGTGGTTATGGTGTTCAACCTGCTGATCCGTTTGCTCATCCCGATATCCAGCAGTTCCATGAGTTGCTGCTGGATGGGGATTTGAAAGCGTCGGAGATGCGTTTGTTGCTGATGTTGCGGCAGTTGATGGCTGAGGGAAGTTTTGAGGATGTGACTTATACGACTTTGATTACCCGGCTGGGGATGAATCAGTCTACTTTTTATCGGTCGGTGGGGCTGCGGGAGTTGGGGATTGTGGATCTGCGGGTGCAGCGGATGATGTCGGTTTCGATTGCGCCGTCACTTTACGCAGTCGATTAAAGTTTATTGCCGTGACGGTTGCAAAAGAGGTGTGATAGCGTGTGTCCAATGATTCCTACAGGACACAGGACGGATGGCTGTAGAACTGGATTCACTGACAATTAAGGACTTGGAATCGCGGTATGGGGTTGCGCGATCGAATGTCTATAACCGGATCAATGGGCTGAAGGAAAAGGGTTACTCGCTAGAGCCAGAGAAGCGGGGGGCAAAGTCAATCTTCAATGCGGATCAGGTGCAGGTGATGGATGCGCTGGATAGCCATATTAAAGCGGGGAATGAGATCGCCAGTTTTCCGAGTGATGGGCATACGGATCTGTTGCGTGTCTCACAGGACACCTGGAAACCGTCTCGCAGGACGCAGGACATTACTAGGGTTGATGAGAGTAAAATAGTGGGCGTACTGTTGGGTGCGCTGGCTTCTCTCCAGCCTACTGAACCTGACCCACTGGCAAACCTGGAACTGTTGGAGCGAGTGGCTGAGAAGGGGTGGTTACTCTCGACTAGCCAGCTTGCGCCATTGCTGGGGTTGAAGTCGTTACACGGGGCTGAGTTTTTCCGCTATGGGTTTAGGTTTACCAGGGTAGGCAGGAATGGGGCTGAAAGTGCTTGGCGGGTGGGAAAGGAAAAGTGAGTTAGGAGGGTGCGATCGCTTACCGAGTTTCTAATAGACAGATTAATTCCATCTATTCACCCCAAATGGCATGTTATGCAGAATGATTCTGCCTATCTCTCCAATTTAGGGTGTTATGCGGAAACCATCTGGCTAATCACCCATTCTGGGATGTTATACGGAAAGTTTCAGTCTATTAATAGTTATACCGCTCAGATTCTGGGTCATGATGGTTTACTGACTCCAACTAGCAGTTATGACACATAAAGATGGTCAAACAGTCAATATATGCGAAAGCGTTTTGAAAATATCTTTTGGTTTGTAATAGATAACGGACCAACTCTCTTAACAATTGGGTTCGCATCGTATGTCATTGCTCTTGCTCAGACCTCAAATGTCCCCACAGCTATTGTTTTACAATGGGTGCTTGCAATTTTAGGTTTACTTGCCGTTTCGGAACTGGTGGAAAGATTACGAAAAATACGGAGTATTGAAGAAACCACAAAAAAAACTCTGCAAGTTATAGAAAACAAATTTGGTGAAAGAGCAAGTTCTGACAACTTTTTCTTTAAAAGACTGCCACGATTAGATACTTATTTGGAAAAATCTTCTAGTGTTTGTCTTAGTGGAGTCGCTCTGCAAAGAACGATCCGAGAAAACATCCATGTTCTCGCTCAACTTTTGAAAGATGGAGCCAATGTTCGTGTAGTAATAGTGAATCCTGATAGCGAAGCTGCAAAGCAAATTGTGGGCGCTGGAATCAATTATTCACTTGAGACATTAAAAGCTAACGCTCAAAGTACAATTACACATCTTTCTTGGCTATCTGCCTTACCTGAAAGCAAGGGAAATGTTGAGCTAAAGTTTATTGACGAACAGCCTCATTTCAACATAATTGCAATAGACCCTGAGAAAGAGACAGGGATTATTTTTATCGAGATAACTTCTCAAAGATGGGTTAGTGGAAGTAGACCAAGATTTGAACTTACACCAAGGCGAGATCAATATTGGTTTAGTTACTTCAAGGCTCAGTTCGATAAGATTTGGGAAGATTCCAAAGTAGTTAGTTTAAAGGGAGCACCAAATACAAAAATATAAAGTCGCGGCAGAAGCACGGTATAACAATTTGCTTGGAGCGGACTGCCTAAAGCTCTTGGTGCATTGTGAATGATGCTTGCAGCCGCTCAAGCAAACCGTTAGGCAGAGCCTTAAATCCTGTTTTTTCATAAAAGTGCTTGCGTTGTTGCTTTATGCAAAAAACTCAACATTGGTAGTATTTGAACCACCTAAAAGTAGAACAACTTCATTCAACAGTCCGGACAATTTTAAATCGCTAACGGTAGAATGCGGGTTTTAGCCTCCTCAGGGAGGTCAAATGCCAACGGCAGAATGGGGGTTTCAGCCTCTGTCTCAAAAACTGTCCGGAGTATTGTTCATTAGTGTCTTGAGTATATGAACGAAGAAGCAGAAAATTCATTAGTCCCAGTTCAACCATTCAATGATTCAGCAAAACATATTCATCTTATCGATCGCCCCGATCTCATCTTGCCTGATGACGTTAGAAATTTCCTGAAGCAACTTTTTTGGGAATGTAATAGGAAGATATCTTTTCAGCTTTCAATGTTCCCAAATGCTCACGAAGAGGCCTTAGATCTATTGTTTATATCTCACTTTGCACATATGCAAGGAGCAATCAAGTTTGACTCAAATTGGACATTAAGAATTGATTCACATTTTATTGGGGGCGGAAGACATTTCCGAACTTGGGAGGTTGCAGATATCGGTTTAATGGCAATGTTCCGAAAAAATGGGAGGATCACACGAAGTAAATTAACTTTCCTTCAGTCAAAAAAGCTTTATGCGAACCTTCTAAAATATAAGCCTCAAGATCCATATTTTCGCGCTGGCTTAGGACGGTTATTGGTTACTGAAGAAGAACATCATGAATTAGTAAAACCAAAAATATTAAAGTATTCTGAGGCATCAAAGTATAAGGCTCTTAAACTGAAAAGTGAGCAAGAAGAGGCAATGAGACTTTTCTCAAGTCGTTATAATATTACACTTCATTATCTTTTGTACAATCCTTCGCTAATTCCTTGGGAAATTAAAACTCCGGTTGAGGGATTGCCAGCTATCGACGAAAACAAAGTTGGTTGTCGAGTAGTTTCAAAACCGTTCTTAGATGAAAATTTTCAGGAGAAAAAAATTGGTTATTCGCCGTCTTACAAGGATATCAAAGATGCTTTTGAGAAGGATTTTCTCGATCAAGAATCTGGTGCTGGCTGGAAAATGGAAGACTTTATCTGTGATTTATTCATAAATGGCAAAGAAGGATTAGTTGATGATTCTCCAAATTTTCAGACTATGCTCAGAATAATAAGCCAAAAAACTAGCCCTATCTCATCAGCATTATCTATTACATTTGATTTTGAAGAATAGCCAAGAACTAAAGAGTGCAATTACTCGACTGTCGTTAGACTTCTCCCCAGCTTCACCCGCTTTAGTATCCGCTGCCTAACCATTCAAATGCAGCGGTCAGTTATAAGCTTCTGGTGGTTAGTTCAAGATTACTTGCTGCCGCTGATTTGAGACGTTAGCCATCTCTAGTTAACGATTGTGTAGCAGGTTAAAGATTTGACTAACGAGCTTGAAAGTAGAATCAACATATAGTTAACTCAACAGCACTAAAATTATGAGTCGAAATATACGCCTATTTCCGACCTACTCACAGAAAGAAAATCAAACAACAAACCACTGTCTTTTAATTCTTAAGATGCTGTATGAAGAGAATCCCAAATTTCTCTCGGAAGCACTAGGCTTATTGTTTGGCGAGAATTTTTCAGGGACTGTAGGTGTAAAATTCATTCAACAGCACCGTGCGAAAGATAGTGTGCCAGATGGTGAAATTTTCCAAGATTCGTTCTCGGTTTTCATTGAGACAAAACTCGGCAGTGATTTCGGTAGCAAACAGCTTTTAGATCATCTAAATACATTGAAAGAAAAGCAAGGAAAGAGAATACTCATAGCTTTAGGCAACTTTGAGCAAGATCCAACAAATCACCCAGTTTTGCAGGATGTTGAGACCAGGGTTATTTCATTCTAGATTTAAGCAACAAATTTAGGTGTTTTTAGCCGTCGTGAGATAGAAGCCTTGAAACCTAAAATGACGCATTCTCGTAAATACATAAAATGTCAGATTTTAGAATGAAACAGCCCTGTGTTGAGACTAAGGCTAAAGATGAAGATATTGCCTTTATATCTGTTAGTTTTGAGCAATTTCTTCAAGCAATTCAGTTACCTTATCTGCCCAAAAATCTAATTGATGCAGTTTCAGATTTGGGCGAATATTTTGATGAAAATAGTTTGTTGCCTTCTTGGAAGTATCGCTTGGATGTCGTAAACTGCAAAGAGACTTTTGATAGTGTACTAGAGAACAAAATATACACCTGCCCAGCGCAAACTGGAGCATATAATCATCGTCGCAGCTTGTATTTTGGGACATACCGCAATAAGTGTGTTGAACAAATATCACAAATTAAAGCAGTCGTAGATCTGGAATCTGAAGATGAAGCGAGCTTGCTTTGGAATAATGTTGACCGACCCAAAAAAGAGTTGATCCAGATTGCGATAGAACGTCGCCAAAAAATCGAAGAGTCTTGGTATCCAGTAAGGGTATTTGTATTGGATGATATGCATCCCACCAATTTTGTTAAAGCAAGTTCGGGAGGAATGTTCGTTAGTAAGCAATATTTTGATATTGGAAAGCTAAAAGCTACAAATACAGCAGATCTTGCACAGAAACTTAGAGGGAAAACTTGGGAAAACTATGAATCATTGATTACTAGCTAATTACTTGCAACTTGCCAAGAGAGCTAACACGTCACGGCAGCGGACGGTCGAAAGCCGCTGGTGCTGAGTTCAAAGTTGCCTGCCGCCACTGCGTTTTGCCGTTAGACACCTTTACGATCGCACCCCTACCCCATCCCCGAATCTGCGCTCCAACGCCTCAACCCTAACCTTCAGGTTCGCCAACTCACTCTCTGGTTTGTTGGGGTTGTAATGCTCCTCCAGTAGTCGCTTTAAAAGTTGCGATCGCTGACGGTATCTGCAAAGTATCACGATGGACAAATTATAGTGGTGCGATCGCCGCAATCTCTCTTACCTGTCTTATAAGACACCTAAAGACTGTCCTATAGTACTCAGGACAATTCTAGGGTTGACGAGAGTAAAATGGTGGGTGTTAGTGGGTGCGCTTGCATCTCTCCAACTTACTAAATCTGAACCACGGGAAAGGGTGATTGAATGATGGGTTTCTCTTGCATTCAATCTAACCTGCAAGCTGAACGTCCTTAAGACAAGCTCTTATGTTCCATCAACCTGATGATGTTATTCGCGATCGCTACCGGATCATTCAGTTTCTAGGGCAAGGTGGCATGGGCACCACCTACGCAGCAGAGGATCGCACAACAGGTAAGGCGGTAGCGATCAAAATTTTGTCTTTGCATCAGCTTACAAACTGGAAAGCCCTAGAATTATTTGGGCGGGAAGCAAAAGTCCTAGAGAATTTGAATCATCCAGCGATTCCCGCTTACCTAGACCACTTTCAGATTGACCTACCACAAGACCGTCTTTTCTATCTGGTGCAGGAACTGGCAGAGGGTGAATCCTTGGCGCAATGGGTAGCACAGGGCTATCGGGTGATGGAATCAGAAGTGAAAGCGATCGCCATCCAGATCCTGGAAATTCTGATTTATCTGCATCAACTGAGACCGCCAGTGATTCATCGAGATATTAAACCTCAAAATATCATTCGTCGATCTGATGGGCATCTCTTTTTGGTCGATTTTGGCGGAGTTCAGGCTGTCTACCGCAAAAACCTGACCTGGGGCAGCACCGTTGTTGGAACGTTTGGCTACATGCCGCCAGAGCAGTTTCGGGGAAAGGCTGATTTTGGCTCCGATCTCTACGCGCTGGGAGCCACGCTGCTATTTCTGCTAACCCATCAATCACCTGCCGACCTGCCCCAAAAGAGAATGAAAATTCTGTTTCGAGATCAGGTTGCTGTGTCGGAAGGCTTCGCCAACTGGCTGGAACGGATGCTGGAACCGGATATTGAAGACCGTTTTCCTTCGGCTAAAGAAGCCCTGCAAGCCCTGCGAAATAGGGCTGCAATGACTTTGGTACGCCGCTCTTCTACGGGTTTGACCCAACAGCACAAACCAAAGGGAAGCCAAATTCGCCTCCAACGGAATAATGACTGGTTGAAAATCGAAATTCCTCCTCCCGCTTGGCGGCATCCGGGGGTTGGCGTAGGAACCTGTTTTGCTGCCTTACTTGCAAGTGTCCCGGTATCATTCTGGATTTGGCTGTTCGGGGGGGTCGCGCTCACGCCAGGAGTCAATTTTTGGGGGGTTATTCTCTTCGTATTGCTGCCGGTTTTTATTTTTGAGTTGTCTCTAATTGTCTGGGTTATTACCACCCTTATCAGTTCTAGTCGTTTAGAAATTGATCGGCAACGATTTCAAATTGACTGGTTTCAAATTGGCTTTGGGAGATTGGTTTTCCGTTACCAACATCAGGGAAAGACACCCGGTCTGCAGGTAAACGTGGAAACTTACAGCGGTCTACTGAGATTAAACGAGGAAACTTCTGTAATTCTCCGAAATGGGGGAACGCAACGAAACTTTGGAGAGTGTCTGACCAAGGAAGAGAAGGAGTGGCTAGCCGCTGAAATCTCAGATTTTCTCCAAAAAGTTCAGGAGTAAAGTAATAACGAGAGACTATTTAGAGCGAATCGCTTTCGGTGACTGGAGATCGCACCGCGTCCTTTGAGAGAATTGCCCTAACAAACCGGAGAGGCGAGATCGCCCCGTTTGATCAGTTCGGCTTGAAAATCTGGTCAACCGTCAATTGCAATCCTGGAAAGGTGGGGGAAAGCAGGCACTCGCTGCCACGGAATTGCTGTAGTTCATATTCTCCATCGACCAGGGTGCAAACGGTGAAGGTGGGTTGCTTGGGTGAGCCAATGTAACGCCGACCCCCCATGCCAAGATAATCCGCAATCCAATATTCCTGGATGCCAAACGCTTCATAGTCTGCCAGTTTAACCAGGTAAT
>QBMH01000177.1 GCA_003249025.1 Leptolyngbya sp.
GCGATTAAATGAGCTTCTTGCTCGCCATCGAGTTTGCGTTTGCGTCCACCCCCTGGCTGCCGTTTCAAACTTGCTTCTAATCCAACTTCGACAAAACATCGTCGCACTCGCTCAACTGTGGCAATTCCCACATCTAGGGCTGCTTTGATCTCCGCATCACACCAACTACCGCCTGGCTGATTCCGGTCGGCTTTGAGTAAGATCCGAGCACGGGTGATTTGATAAGCTGCATGTCGTCCAGTCGTGGTAAATTCTTCGAGATATTCACGCTCTTCTAAAGTCAGATCAACAATATATTTTTTGGTCATTCCACTAGGTAACGCGATCGCCTTCTATCTTACCCTCCTCACCCATCATCTAATCATTGGAAAGCCACTAGCCGTCGCACCAAAGACTGAAGTTGCTTGACCTCTAGCAGCGAGGGCTGCCATAAACTGGGATGCAGCGCCGCACAAAAACGAGCAATCAGTGCCGCATCCGCTTTGTCCGTTTTGGTGCGGGACAACTCCCCTTGAGCAAACCCTTTAATCCGGGCTGGATTCATAATACTCACCGCATGCCCTGCTTGATAGAGGACTTCGGCTACTGCCTCACCATAGGTGCTGGTGGACTCTAAACAGGCATGAACTCTCTCGCATCCCTGGTGTTTGAGCCAATTCAATAGCGTTTGATGCCCAGCAGCGTTGTTCGCGATCACTTTGAGTTTAGGCTTGCGCTCTGGGACTAACAGGGCGACATGCAACTGGTGCTTACCCACATCAATTCCTAAAATCATCTCAGCCATTCCACCCTCCTGTTCTAGATTTGTGCAACCGGGTAGACTACACCGCTGCTAAGCTTGTTCATGCAGGTTCATCTCTCCATTGAGAGCGACCTTAGATGCTGTCCAGCCTATTCGGTTGCAGTAGATGGCGGTAGAAGGGGCTTAATCTACGTCCCAGGCTTATTGCCTCAGCTTGCTTCCAACCTCTCTTCTACCGTTCTCTCTCAAGCTAAATGGGTTCCTCACCCGTTTCACTTGATTAATTTTAAGATACAAGCTTGCTTCCCGTAGGGTACTCGAAACCTTTATCCGTTCAAAAAAAACAAAATCTGGCTGTGGACGGCGGTTGACCCCTTCAAGCAGGGAATCTTAGGCTCGGTGGTAGGAGACCACAGTGCGAAGACCTTTGCTCCCTTGTGGGAGATCGTGGGGGCATGGCAGTGCTATTTCTACGTCACCGACGGTTGGTCAGTCTATCCCGGTTTTATTCCAGAGGGCGATCAGATTGTCAGTAAGACCTATATGACGCGAGTGGAAGGGGAAAACACCCGATTACGCCATTATTTAGCGCGACTGCATCGGAAGACTCTCTGTTATTCTAAATCCGTGACAATGCTGAAGCACTCGATTCGCTTGTTACTTCACTACCTGAAATTTGAAGATGTGCCCGTTCCTGTCTAATTCATCCCTATATTCAGCAACGCCGAAAGGTAGAAGTCTATTACTATCCGCTTTTCCCTATTACGTCGCAATCACCTGTCCCAATGGAGGCAGGTTGAAAGACCCGTGACATTTACGTAGAAGTGGTGAGCGGTGGCTGTCGCAATCACCTGTCCCAATGGAGGCAGGTTGAAAGCAGGACTCAATCAAAATCAACATTGAGCGATGAACAGTTGCAATCACCTGTCCCAATGGGGGCAGGTCGAAAGTTGATCGCCACGGGCGGCAAGATCGTAAAAGCGGGTTGAAAGAGAGCACCACGTTGACACTGGAACGACATCAATTTGTCATTAGCAGTCTAGCGACATTAATTTGTCATGACGACAACAATTAGTCTCTAACGACACGATTATGTCACTGATGACATTTAATTAGTCGTCCCTAAAAAACCTAGTGAACCCCTTCAGGGCAGGGCTTTTAGCCCCAAAAGAGTGGTTAGAAATCGCAAGAAACCGTGCAAACCCTTGCAAATTCTGGGAGAATCCCTAAATTTGAAGGAGGCTCAAACCCCTATTTTCTGGGGCTACTCAAATTCGAGTCTGCCGAAATTGGTCACTGAAACTCTTCTGCTATGCCAGTTGATGCTCAGGCACCCCAAAATTGAGGGGGTTCTTCAGGTTTGACTAATTAGCCACTGTACATCAGAGGATGGACACATCCCGACTCGAACGGGAGACCCCCACGATGTCAACGTGGTGCTCTAACCAACTGAGCTATGCGTCCGTGAAGACTCACTAGGATAACATAGGTTGTGCGGAAAGAGGGATCGCGAATAAATACGTGTCATTAGACGAGAGATCGCGATCGTTGTGAAAATTCATCCTTTTCAATCAAATGTGCGGATAGCGTTAAACTTCGTTGCGAAGATGCCTACTGAATTATCCTCCGTGTTAGGTTCGTTCACATAGAAAAGCCTTGCAGAGTTTGGGAAAAGGAGAACACTCTTGGATTCGCGCTCATATCAAGTTTTACCCTCTTCTGATCGAGAAGATATTAGTGAATATGTGGCTCATCTTCAGCTTCATATGAGCCTACAGGCTCGCAACTTAGTTCCACCACTCACCCAAGTGACCGATAGCCGGGAGCAATTGTTACAGCAAACCCAAGCTAATTTTGAAAAGCTGATTTCTCGCCAAATCAATTAATCCGCTGAGATTGCCCGGTTGACGTATGAACGTTAGAGGCTGGTGTTCACTAGTTCTTTGAGGGTTTGCTTGATAGAACGTGGCTGCCAACCGAGTTGTTGTCGCGCTTTAGTGGCATTCACTCGCACACAGCGATCGTAAATATAGTGAACCCGCTCTTGGCTTAAGGGGGGCTGCCAGGATAGTAACCTCCCTATGGGATCAAGCAGCTTGCCAGACAATCGCACAAGCCACTCTGGCGCATCAGCAGGCGCAGAGATTCCCACTGCTTGCCCTAAGATCTCAAACATCTCACGCGTCGTTAGGTCACCAGCAGAAATGATGTAATGTTCCCCTGAGTTGCCTTTTTCAGCGGCTAAGAGCATAGCAGTGGCTAAGTCATCTACCTGCACAATTCCCGTTACTCGTTGTCCGCCTGCCCACAGCTTTAAGCGTCCCTTTAAAAAAGACTGGAGAACGGGACCGAAATGAGGGTCATCTGTACCAAAAATACCAGATGGTAAGATGCTAATGGCATTCAATCCTTGGGCGGCAGCGCGATCTACCAGTTGTTGCGCTTCATACTTCGTGCGATCGTAGGCAGAAGAAAACCCTTGCTGTTGGCGGATAAAGGTTTCATCAACCGTTTGACCGTTGGTATCGCCAAAAATGCCGATGGTGCTGCAATAAACCAGTTTGGCTCCTACGGCTTGCGCCGCCTCCACGATCGCACGAGTGCCTTCCACATTTACCCGCTCCATCTCCGCTACATTGACGATGCCTAACTCCACATAAGCAGCCAAGTGAAACACCACATCGATTCCGACCATAGCGGATGCTAGGGCAGCGCGATCGTTAATCTCTCCATACACCAGATCGACCTGACAGTTTGCCAAGCGTTGCAAATTGCTGGACTTGCGGACTAATCCAACTACGCGATCGCCCCGCTGCTTGAGCGCTTTAACCAAGTGCGATCCTGTAAATCCGCTGGCTCCAGTGACCAAAGCTTTCATGTAGAACTTATGCCGCAGAAGAGGCTGGTTGAATCAGTACACTAGCCGAAATGGAAGATTCTTGCACTGTTGACAGGATAAATGCTTTAAACTCCGACATCAACTCTGGGTTACGCCAGCCCTTTGCAGTTTCGTCATCCAAAATAGCCAGTGCTTCAGCATGGGTAAAGGCACGTTTGTAGGGACGCTCGCTGGTTAAGGCATCGTAAATATCAATGAATTGAAAAATCTGCGCTAAGCGTGGAATTTGCTCTCCAACTAGCCCATCAGGGTAGCCCGAACCATCCCAGCGCTCATGATGAGAGCGAATAATGGGCACTACACCACGCATAGTTCGTAAGGGCTGGCAAATTTTCTCCCCAATACAAACATGCTGGCGCATAATTTCCCACTCATCAGGAGTGAGTTTTCCTGGCTTTAGTAAAACGGCATCTGGAATGCCTACTTTTCCAATGTCATGCAAATAGCCGCCCCACATTAAATCACGAACTTCTCCACGAGCCAGCCCCAAAAAATCGCCAAAAGCTTGCCCGCGATTGACTAAGCGCTCACAGTGGTCACCGGTATTAGGATCACGGCTTTCAATAGTACGTGCGATCGAGAATAAGACTTTCTCGGCATGGTCTAAGTCTTCATTCAGTCGCTTTTGCCGAATCAGTGATTTAACTCGTGCTGAAAGCTCTAGCTGATCAAAGGGTTTGGTCAAAAAATCGTCGCCCCCCGCTTCAATGCCGCGCAATCGAGAGCGGCGATCGTCTAAGGCAGTGATAAACACAATAGGGGTCAGTCGGGTATGGTCATCTTGTTTGAGGCGGCGACACACTTCAAAACCGTCCATTCCTGGCATCATCACGTCCAGCAAAATCAAATCTGGATTGCTAGAATTGACCATTTCTAGGGCATTCGGACCGCTATCCGCTTCAATCACGTTGTATCCTTCAACGGATAACAGTGCAACTGCTGTCATTCGGCTAGAGGGATGATCATCTACTACAAGAACTTTTGGATGTTCGGAATCGAGGTAATTCACGGGATGCAAACCTTGCAATAGGAATTAGGAGACGTGCAAAAGCGTTTAGCTTAGATTGCCCCACTAGACCTGAAAATGCTGTCATCTCAGTATGATAAATCGAGGCACGAGAGAAATCAGGTTTTTTACGGAGATTGTATAGATAACTGCTAGTTAATTTAAGAGGCAGTTGACTGATGTAGGTTGAAAAATTTGTTTATCAAGACTAGCGAGGAATTGTGCAAAAATCTTTTGATGTCTGGATAAGCAAGACTGTAAGGCTTAAGCGATTATAACGCGTTGACTGGCAGTTCCCGTGGATCACGCATGGTCATCTAACTAAATACCGCATCTACGGTGAGTAAAAGGCGCTAAATTGGTTACTCGTTTCAGGTGATTTCGATGTTGCTCAATGCGCTTAAAGCAAGATATTAAGGGTTGAGCGCAGTCGAAATAGAAATTAATTATGTACATTTATATCCTGAAGGTTCTGCATAATTCAATTATCTCCCACAAATTCAGCAATTTCACTGCAACTAAGGGCACACTATAAAAGAGATTTACTTCCTGTAATAAGCGGAGACGGCATGAGAGATCGGATTGAGCGATTAACTGAAAATCTGGGTCAAGCGATTGTTGGAAAATCCGATGCAATTCAGTTAGTGTTAGTCGCGTTGCTCTCTGGTGGTCATACGCTTCTAGAAGACGTTCCTGGAGTGGGTAAAACGTTATTAGCAAAATCCCTTGCCCGCTCGATTGATGGGAAGTTTCAGCGGATTCAATGCACGCCTGACTTACTGCCCACCGACATTACCGGAACCAACATTTGGAATCCGAGAACGGGCGAGTTTGAATTCTTGCCAGGTCCGGTATTTGCCAATGTGGTGCTTGCCGATGAAATCAACCGAGCCACGCCTCGCACCCAGTCGGCGCTGTTGGAAGTGATGGAAGAGCAACAGGTGACGGTAGATGGCAACTCGCGGTTGGTGCCCACTCCGTTCTTTGTGATTGCCACCCAAAACCCAGTGGAATATCAGGGCACTTTTCCGTTACCTGAAGCGCAAATGGATCGCTTTGCGCTGTCTTTGTCGTTGGGATATCCAAGTGAAGCAGAAGAATTGCAAATGCTGGAGCGACTTCAGCTAGGAACCATCTCAAAAGATTTGCAGCCCTGCATTTCGCTGGATGAGGTCAAAGAACTACAGCGATTGAGTACTCAAGTGAAGGTGGAAGCCTCTTTACAGCAGTACATTTTGAACTTGGTACGGGCAACGCGTGAAGATGAGGAGATTACTCTAGGAGTAAGTCCTAGAGGCACAATCACATTGCAGCGTGCGGCACAGGCATTCGCTTTCTTGAGCGATCGCGACTATGCCATTCCCGATGATGTGAAGTATCTAGCACCCCACGTACTAGCGCATCGGATGATTCCAGCGGGAGGACGCAAAGCCAGGGCGATCGTCGATCGCTTGTTGAACTCGGTGGCAATTCCTTAACAGGTTTCAGGGGTCAGGTTTCAGGTTTCGGAGTCCACAATTCAAAACTCAAAACTCCTTCCCACTTCCACCCCTACGTCACTGCAATAACCACGGCGGCGCTCTCTACAGCGAGTCTGTTGACGGCGCTGAGGGCATAGGTTCCGGGTGGGGCGATCGCTTCTTTCACTCCAGCAGGCAAAATTTGTTTGAGTATCCATTGGTCGCCAGTTTTTTGATAGAGCGTCCACGATCGCACGTCTGAGGGGGCAGGATTCCAGGTGAGTTTGCCAGCAGCAGCTTTGAGTCCAGTGGGTAAGGCGGGAGATGATGTGGTTAGCCAAGGTATGGTAGGGGCAAGGGCAGGAGTTCGGTAGGTGACGGTGCGGAAGCGATCGCCCACGCCTTGGCGGTTTTGGGTAATAGCATCCATGCTGAAGAAAAGATTGCCGAGTACAAGTTTTGGCGCTAGCTGCCGAGTGATAGCAATTTGGCGTTCAATTTCCGCCAGTTCCCAGGCTTTGCCATCCAGTTGTGCCAAATTATTGCCGGGATAAAGATGCCGCTGCTGGGGGTTGTTCGCTGCCCACCAGTTCAACAGCACCGGGTAGCTTTGATTGGGCGCATCAATTCGCCAATAAAGCTGAGGCGACAAATAATCCAGCCAGCCCTGCTGCAACCATTTGAGCGCATCAGCATACAACTGTTCATAGGCATCTAAGCCTTGAATGGAGGGCGGTTGCCCCGGACGGTAGATACCAAAGGGACTAATGCCAAATTTGACGCTCGGTTTGGTACTCCGAATACCAGTCGCCAATCGCTGCACCAGTCGATTCACGTTATCTCTGCGCCAATCGCCTAACGCTAAGCTGCCACCTGCGCGGCGATAGGCTTGATAGGTTTTGTCATCGGGAAAGGATTGCCCTGCGATCGGGTAGGGATAAAAATAATCATCCAAATGAATGCCATCTACGTCATAGCGCTTCACCACATCCAAAATGACGTTGTAGGTGCGGTCTTGCACCACTGTCGCGCCTGGGTCCATCCAAAGCTGATTTCCCCAGGTATACACGACTTCTGGGTTGGTGACCGCAAGATGGGGAGCCGCATTGACGTGCCGAGAGCTACGGGCGCGGTAAGGATTGAACCACGCATGAAGTTCGATGTTGCGTTGATGGCATTGGGCGATCGCAAATTCCAATGGGTCATACATCGGATTGGGTGCTTTGCCTTGGGTTCCCGTCAGCCAATGACTCCAGGGTTCCAAGGACGATCGATAGAGCGCATCGCCTTCGGGACGAACTTGAAGAATCAGCGCGTTAAAGTTCATTGCCTGAAGGCGATCGACGAGGGCAATAAATTCAGCCTGCTGTTGCTGCGTGGTCAGCCCTGCCTCAGATGGAAAATCCTTGTTCCAGACGGAGGTGACCCAGGCGGCACGAAACTCGCGGGGATGGCTCACCTGCACCGTTTGACTAGGCTGCCAGCGCACAATCGCATTAGAAGCGATCGCGGAAGCCTGCTGCAATACCACCAAACATTGATAGACAAACGCTGCCATTTCAGCGCGGGTTGTGGGTTGAGTTGGGCGCAACCGTCGCAGAGCGGGGTAGTTGACCACAATGCTATTGACCGTTGCAGCGGCGATCGGGTTCGTGGCATAGCCTGGAATTTGGGATGCATCTTCATAGAGCGCTGCTAAGGGCACGGCAAGAGTTGTCGATAGCTTTAAGCCACCCATCAACGCCGCTAAGGTCTGCGATCGCGCGATCGGTTCAGTTGGGCGAAACAGTTGCCCTGGATAGCCACTGATAAACCCAGTTTCATACGCCCAGCGAATGGCACCCGCTGCCCAGTAGCTGGCTGGCACATCCAAAAATGGCTGGTAAGGGCGAATCTTGGGCGATCGCGGAAAAGCCGTTTGCAACACGATCGCGAACTCTCCCCGACTTATCGCTTGCTCTGGTCGAAAGCTGCCATCTGGAAACCCGCGCACAATTCCTCGTTGCGCTAAGGCTTCAATAAACGATCGCGCCCAGTGCGTTTGAATATCGGAGAATTGGGCTGAAAACGAAGTCATGCAGCAAGCACCCACACTGAATTTGGTAGACCAAAATATTAAACTCCTATTTATACCTTTAGATTGAGCAATTTCCCTCTTGGGTAGATGTAGTTTGGTAAGAGAATTAATGAAAATGTAAAAGAAACTACAAATAATTAAAGAAATTTATGCAGGGCAGCTTAGTGGCACTTTTAGAGAAGGAGCGAGTCATTCCTCAGCCTTTGGAAACTCAGCTAAAAAACGATTCCTACTATGAAGCAGAACAAGCCTTTAGCGCATTGCTTGAAGCTGAAGACTTAGACAAAAATCTACCTACTTATTCCTTGGTAGTGAATACCTTTGAAACTGCCCTGTCTTCTGCATTGACAGCGGCTTATGGTGGTGGAGAAAAATCAGACCTAGACCATCGTTTTATTCAACGAGTTTTGTATCGCATCAATCGTCTCAATCTTTTTTGGTATGACGATTTGCGAAACTATGCCAACGAGCGATCGCCCTACTTACACAAAATTCGGGATCAAATCGAGACGGTTTGGCAGCAGTGGGAACTCGACAATTTTGACCTTGAAGCCTACAAAAAACTGGACGTAAAACTGGCGCTTTTGGATCGCTTTGCCACTGATCTTGAACCGCCCCTATCGACAGATGCCCGCTACATGCGAGAGCAAATGTCTTTAGAAGGCTATCGATATTTGTTAGCGATCGCCTCCTTTGACGGATTAATCGAAGCCAGCCGTTTGTCTCGTATCTTGGGTGGTGCTGCCAACGAAGTGCAAGCGACGCTGACTAAGGTTCTGCTAGAAGAGTATGGCAACGGTCGGCTTTCTCGCAAGCACTCTACCTTTTTTGCCCAAATGCTGACCGAACTCGGACTCAGTATTCAGCCAGAAGCGTACTTCGATTTGGTGCCTTGGGAAGTATTGGCAAGCATCAACCACAACTTCTTACTCACCGAATGTAAGCGTTATTTTCTGCGCTATAACGGCGGTCTAGCTTACTTTGAGGTAGCGGGACCTGCGGCTTATCGCACCTATCTTACAGCAGCAAAACGGCTCGACCTTTCGGATGCAGCGATGGGCTATTGGGATTTGCACGTAAAAGAAGACGAGCGCCATGGTCGCTGGATGGTGCAGAACGTGACGCTGCCTTTATCAGAAATGTATACGGCTGAAGCGTGGCAAATGATCTTGGGTTATGACCAGGAGAAATTGATGGGCGATCGCGCCAGTGAAGCGGTTGTACGCGTGATTCGCCAAGGTGAATACACCCAATCCTTACCCATGATCTCAATCAAATAAATGAATTGGTTAATCGGGTAGACAGTCTGTCTGCCCTTATTTTTTTCGTTAACACACTACACGTAAAGTGAGGGTATCACCTTGACTGGAATTTTGCTGCGATCGCACTCTACTAAGAAATCGGTTTCTGAAAAAGAAGTGTTCTTCTGTCCTGAAGAATCCCATTTCTATTCCCATTGTTTAGAACGACTCGTCTTTAATCACTGCAACGACACCGACACCATTGTTGAATTTGGCTGTGGGGATGGCACTCCTGTCATCAATTCTCTAGTGAGAACCAATTTTGTGGGTAAAGTTCATGGGTATGACCTGAATCCCTCAGCCTGTAAAGTGGCTCAGTCTAGAATTGAAGATTATGAATTAGATCATCAATATTTCATTCACAATGGGTCATTTTTTGAGACTCCCAGACCAACAGCCCAGTATCTAATTGCCAATCCCCCCTATTTACCCGCACCTGACAAGAACATTTATATGCCCTTGTTATATGGAGGCTTCGATGGTGCCAGCATTACCAATTCATTGCTAACGCTAGATTATCCAAATATCATGGTGTTGGTGTCTGGCTATTCTAATCCAGTGGGGACGATCGAGCAGGGTTTAAAGCATGGCTATAGCGTTGAAGATTTTATGGTGACCCCGCTGCAATTTGGCTACTACAGTTCTGAGCCGAAGGTGAAAAACCACATTGCCGAACTACGCAAAAACCGTCAAGCGTTCTATTCTGACAACACTTACTTTTTGGCAGGAGTGCTGTTTAGAAAGCGTGAGTTGACTAATGTAGATTTGTCGAGTGAACTGGTTCGAGTGGTGACTGCTTTATGAGGGAGAGCGATCGCACCTATAACTAATTGGGAGACAGGGTATAGCTTTCTGCTCGTAGGGTAGACAGGATTTATAGGTGCTTTTATGGTGTGGCATTGATTTGAGTACGCTTCCCCAGTGCCACACAAATAATGACTCCCGCCGCAAAACTTAGTGTTCCAAATGTCAAATGTTCACCCAGAAATATGGCTGATGCCAGTATTGTCAGAAATGGTTGAAGAAGTTGAACTTGACCAATACGGGCGACTCCGCCTAGGGATAAACCTCGATACCACGCAAAAAATCCAAGAAACATACTGAAGAAGCTGACATAAAGGAACCCTAGTGTTGTATCAATTTTTAGTTGATGGGTAAAGACGATGTAATTTCACCCGTGCATCATCCGTTGTAAAT
>QBMH01000178.1 GCA_003249025.1 Leptolyngbya sp.
CACCAAAGCTCAACGTCGTGTTGCCCATGATATAGATGCCCTTTTCCTACTCATACAATGAATTAACCCTGCCCCAGAGGGCTGGTCGATCAAGACTTGGCATTTGAGTGTATGTCGTTTTTTCTTGCCAGAATAGAACTGACGTTGCCGACGTTGGGGGCGCTCAATCGGGGTTTCGGTCACATCAATCACCACGACCCTGGGACGACCAAATCCCTGCACTAGGCGTTTCTTTCCTGGGATGCGAAAGCAACCGGAATTCATCAAGTGGTCTTCCACCCAATGGACAATCCGGCAAACCGTCGCTTCGCTGATACCCCAACTGCTGCCGATGTGAAAGTAAGTGCGATACTCTCGCCAATACTCCAACGCGACCAGCACTCGATCCTCTAGTCCCATTTTGGGTTTGGCACCTGGTTGAGGAGTGCTTCGCCAGTAAGGTTGGACAGCTTTGATCATTTGCTTAAAGGTGTCTCGGTGTATCCCAAAGCGGCGCTTAAAGTGTTCAGGAGAAAAGGTTTGAGCTATTGTATAGTTCATCATCAGGACGCTGATAAATTGTTGATAGTCCTGATGTTTCTTGATTTCTCGCACTTTGGAGCGAAAGACTAAAACTAATCTGCAAGAGGTCTATTAGATAAATTGGTAAATTAATCTGAAGGTTAAACAATTTTTCTAAACGCTGTGTTCATGTCCTGAAACAACGATTGCCATTTTTAAAGAAGTTTATAGTACTAAGTAGGAAGCCGGAATTAAACTGAAGACGCTTTCAGGACAGGTAAGCCTTTTGGGATTGTGGATCTTAATATTGAATTCGAGCCGCTTACTTACAACGTCATTTTCGTATTGTCTTTGCTCAATTGTTTTGAGCATCACTTGTGAATGAATAAACTCAGCGGAGTTTAGACTTTAGCAATATGGTAAAAAAGCTCATCTGATAACCATTCAGCCGTTACTTTGAAGTTGCGGGCAGGGGTTGGTAGCAGATCAATATAAGCTGCCTGACGAATCAAATGACCCAGATTTCCCTTCACTTCATAGCGATCGAAAAGCTCAGCCACACTATCATTTAAGCCCAGTTTCATCAGCGTTCCTCTCAAGCCAATCTGTGCTGGAACGGGCAAGCGACCTTCAGAAAGTGCTTGCAGGTTGTGGGCGATCGCCGCTCCTTGTTGATAAGCGACTTGTGCCGTGGTGGGTAAAGGGTTTGCCATCACCGTGCAATCGCCACCCGCAAACACCTCTGGAAAATCGGGAAGCTGCAAAGTATTCGTCACCTTGAGCCGACCCTGCTTGTCTCGGTTCGCTTCAGGAATGGGCAATGTTGCGATCAGAGGATTGATAGCGGTGCCTGTTGTCCAAACGATCGTCGCTGCTGAAAATTCTTCGATTTGGTCATTGCGCTTGAGAACAACGGTGTTTGGATGCACTGCCGTGACTTCAGTTTCTAGCAGTAATTCAACGGGTACAGTCCGCTGTTTCAATGCGGTTTGAGCAGTTTGACGCAGGCGATCTCTATCACCTTTCAAGATCTCTTTGCCCCGCTGAATCACCACCACCCGAAGCTCTGTCGCCTGCCCCCCTAAAGGAATGTACCAATCTGGCAGCAAATCAGCTAGGGTCGCTGCCAATTCAATACCAGAGCGACCAGCACCCAAGATAGCAACCGTCAATAAGGTACGTTTTTGCTGTGGGTCTTCGGTCTGAGTCGCTCGTTGTAGACAATCGCGGAGATGTCCGCCGAGAGCCATTGCATCTTCACCTGTGCGAAAGGGAAAAGTCTGTTCTTTGGCTCCTTCAACCCCAAAATATCCCGCCACGCCACCCAGAGCTAGCACAAGCTTACCGTAGGTATAATGGAGTCCCGACGCTAAGTGCACCTGTCGCTGTTGCAGGTCAATGGCTTGAATCCTATCCCGCAAAAATGCCACTCCACTGTTGTGCAAGAGATAGTCATAGCGGGGCCAGAGGTGCTGAAGATTCATCTCACCGCTGAGAAATTCATACAACAATGGCTTAAAGATAAAGCTCCACTCTTGATCGATCAAAATGGTTGGCGGTTTGTAGTGCTGATGGCTTAAGTGCAACGCGGTAAATAATCCGGTAAAGCCACCCCCTAAAATTAGGGTTGGGAGAGTTGCAGAATTCATAGAGGAATTAAGTATTTTTGCTGGGCGATCGCACGTTTTTTGTAAAAAATGGGTGACTGATCAACGACTAATCGATTTAGTTAAGTCAAGCTGCACTGCCACGACTGCAATTTGAACGCGACGCTCTACGCCTAACTTGTTCATAATATTACGCACATGCGTCTTGATGGTGTTCGTGCTGACGTAGAGAGCCACCGCCATTTCTGGATTACTGTGCCCTACAATCAATAACTTCATAATTTCTAACTCTCGTGATGAACATCGCACGAGTAGGGGACATGGCAGGTGAGCGTGTTTAACTGTAAAACTGGACGTAACCAATTGCTTCGAGTCCATGATGATTGCCCAAAGGTTTACCTATACGTTTGCATCCGAAATATGAATGAAGCTGACTAAAACAGCGACCAGAGAAGCAGTGCAGCCTATTCCTACATTGTTCGCTTTTGCTGAGTTATTTACCAGTAACGATCAGTAAGATAAGCCGGAAGTTAGTCTAGGGAAATGCTCAACTCATTACTTCCTCATCCGGTACATCAACGAATAGTGTGATGACCGTTTACACTATCATTTCCAGGTTCCGGTTGTGGGATGGTCAAGCTTATCTCATGGCATTGATTGGCGATCGCTTCGTCTTGATCACAGTGTCGCTTCAGTTGGCGAATCGTCTCTTGACTAGACCCCAGCAGCAAGCCAGTAATGCCACCAATAATTAAATAATCACGGTTCAGATTGCAGTACATACGGCTGGAATAGGGCGTTGGTGCAAGCTGAAGGATCACCAAACCCAAACCAACGCCAACCGCAGACGTGATCACACCACAAAAGAGAATACGTCGCTTATTCATCGCCTGCCTATTGTTGAAAGAATATTGAGGAATTTGGCACTAAAGCGGTTCACTCTTATTATCCATCCCCAGTATTTCAGCATTTCACCGCATACTCCACTACATGAACAATCTTGTAATATGCTGACCAACGGTTAGCAAGAAAGAGTTCTGTTCAACCAGAGGCATCATTTTGAAAGTTGCGGCTCGCTTCCAATGTTGGTGACTGGCTGGCATTCGGAGGTGCTTCCGGTGCCAATGGTAGCGGTGGAGACGGTGGATCAGGTTTGTCACTGAGAAAGTGCGATTCCAAACTTTTGATCACCACGTACAGCACAGGCACGACCAGCAAGCTCAAAAACGTGGCGACGAGCAAGCCACCGAAGACGGCAGTTCCCAATGAATGACGGGCATTCGCACCCGCTCCTGAAGCCGTTACGAGCGGAAAGAAACCAACCAATGCGGCAAAGGCGGTCATCAGAATCGGTCGAAAGCGTTCTTCAGCAGCCGTTAACGCCGCTTTGACGATCGTCTGACCCTGTGCCCGCGCCTGATTAGCAAATTCCACAATCAAAATGGCGTTTTTACTGGCAAGACCAATCAACATCACCAAGGCAATGTTGCCGTACACATCATTGGAAAGCGTGGGTTCCACCAATCGTCGTAGCGCGATCGCACCCAGGGCACCCAAAATGGCTAAGGGCACCGTTAGCAGGATGATGATCGGGTCAATGTAGCTTTCATACTGCGCGGACAGCACCAGAAACACCATGATGATGCCAAACAGAAAGATCAATGGACCCAGGCTGCCAGCGGCAACTTCCTGACGCGTTAAATCCGCCCAGTCGAATTTAATGCCGGGTAAGGCAGTTTCTTTGTATGCACTGTTAATGGTGTCGATCGCCTGCCCGCTGCTGTAGCTATCGGACTGAACGCCCTGAAGCAAGATCGAACGGTAGCCATTGAAGTGGGAAATGATCGCAGGCCCGGTGTAGGGCTTGATCATCACTAGCTGATCCAGCGAAATCATCGTGTTGTTGGTCGATCGCACATAAATCTGCTTGAGATCTTCCGGTTTATTGCGATACTTGCCATCCAGTTGTACATACACCTGGTAGTAGCGAGGACCCAAAACAAACTGAGTCACGTAAGCGGAGCCAATGCTAGTTCCCAATGTTGTCAACGCGGCACTAAAATTGACATTCAATGCATTGAGCTGATCCCGGTTGATATCGATTTCATATTGAGGAGTATTGGCAGCAAACTGCGTAAATGCGCCCGGTGGCGAAAAAATACCGCTTTTGTTCGCTTTTCGCAGAATATCTTGCGCGTTTCCAGCAAACTCCTGAAAGCTCAAACGCCCGTTAGTCGTGTCTTCAAGCTGCATATTGAAACCACCCAGTGGGCTAAAGCCTGGAATGGCGGGTGGACTGAAACTTACAGCAGTGGCACCTGTAATTTTGGTCGCCAATTCTTGATTCAATTTCTTCAAAATGGCACTGACCGTTTGATTTGCCTTCGGGCGATCGCCCCAGGGTTTGAAGTGTGCAAAGAAAATCCCTTGATTCACGGCATTGCCATTAAACCCGGCTCCGCTAATTTCAGCGGTGGACTGCACCTCATCAATCTTTGCTAAGGACGCATGTACCTGGTCAAGGATATCGCGTGTGTATTGCAACGAGGCATTATTGGGACCCTGCACAAAGCCCAACGTGGAACCTTGATCTTCAGCCGGAACGAACCCGGATGGCACCGCTTTAAATACAACGACAGTGGCAGCGAGTCCGACAACAAACAGTGCCAGCACCAGGTAACGTAGCCCAATCAGCCGACCGACCGTGGCTTTGTAGTGATCCAGTACCCAGGCGAAACCCCGATTGAATTTGGCAAAAAACCAGCCCAGTGGACCGCGTGCTTCCTGCGGTGGACGCAGCAAAAGTGCCGCAATGCTGGGGCTAAAGCTCAGTGCGTTAAAGACAGAAACCGCGATCGAGAAGGCAATAATCAGGGCGAATTGTCGGTAAAGTAGTCCCGTGGCACCTGGGAAAAATGCAACGGGTACAAAGACAGCCATGAGTACTAGCGAGGTTGCAATGACGGCACCAGTGAGTTCATTCATGGCGGCAAAGCTGGCTTGGCGGGCAGTCATCCCCTCATGCTGCATTTTGGCAGCGATCGCTTCCACCACTAGAATGGCATCGTCCACCACCAACCCCGTTGCCAGCACCAGACCAAACATGGTCAGGCTATTAATCGAAAAGCCAAACAATTTGGCAAAAATCATCGCGCCGATTAACGAGACGGGAATGGCAATGGTGGGAATAATGGTGGCACGCCAATCTTGCAGAAAGATAAAAATCACGAAGACCACTAACGCGATCGCTTCCACCAGTGTGATGATCACTTCTTTGTTGGACTCTTCAATAAAACTCACAGTGTCATACACCAAGCGGGTCGTGACTCCCGGTGGAAAGTTCTGCTTCAACTCTTCCATCTTCTCAGCCACCTGCCTTGCCACATCCAGCGCATTGCTGCCCGGAAGCTGGTAAACCCCTAACGCAACCCCTGGTTTGCCGTTGATTTTGGCAGAAACACTGTAGTTCTGTGCGCCTAGCTCTGCCCGACCCACATCCCTCAGCTTTGTCTGCGTCCCATCGGTGCCCACCTTGATCACAATGTTTTCAGCATCATCGACGGATTTAAATTGTCCCTGAAGTTTGAGCGGAATTTGGTAGCGCTGCCCTTTGGGGGCAGGTTCTGCACCGATCGCGCCGCCACCAACGACCAGGTTTTGAGATTGAACGGCATTGACCACATCGTCGATCGTGATACCGCGACTCGCCAGCGCATCAGGATTCAACCAAAACCGCATCGCGTATTGCAGTTGTCCAAACACGTTGACCTGCCCTACGCCTGGAATGCGAGTCACTTCATCGGTAATCGACAAATCCACAAAGTTACTAATGAAGTTCGCATCATACTGATCGTTGGGAGAGTAGAACCCATAGACAACGAGCAAACTGGGGGACGCTGTTTTAACCGTAACGCCTTGCTGCTGAACGGATTCGGGCAAAAGTGGGATAGCCTGTTGCAGATTATTCTGGACATTCACTTGGTCTTCGTTGGGGTTCGTATTCACCCCAAAAAACGCTGAAATACTGCTGGTGCCTGCTACACTCGTTGAGCTGAAATACTGCATATCGCGGGTGCCGTTCAGCTTGCGCTCAATCGGGGTTGTCACCGTTTTTTCGATTGTTTCTGGGTCAGCCCCCACGTAACTGGCACTCACCTGCACTTGAATCGGCGCGATTTGGGGGACATATTCAATCGGCAATAGCGGGATACTGATTGCCCCCAATAGTAGAATGACAATCGTGAAAACGGTCGTTAAAATAGGGCGCTTAATAAACGTATCGGCGATGGAAAGAATCATATATGCTTCCTGTTTATTGGGGCGAACTGGGAGCGGTCGAGGGCATGGAACGAGAGGCGTTGCTGACTTGGGGCATAACGAGAGTCCCTTCGCGCAGTCTGAGAATGCCAGACACAATCACGCGATCGCCCGGTTTCAACCCTTTCACAACCTGATAGTCCTGCCCTTGAATCGATCCCAGGGTCACAGGTATTTGGTGAGCAATGGTTTGAATCTTGCCGTTGTCCATTTTGTCGGCGGCGGTAAATACAAAGTTTTGTCCACCGATCGTTGTGACCGCAGTAGTCGGCACCATAACCCCCGGTCTGGTGTTCCAAATCACCCTCGCTTTAACGTACTGAGAATCCCTTAAAGTACCGCGTGTATTAGCAAACCGCGCTCGTGCCAGGATGGACTGAGCCGTTGGATCGGCTTTAGAAGCAACAAAATAAATTTTTCCGATGCTGAGTGATTTTTCGGTATTGGGATCAAGTAATTGAACGGATAGCCCAGTGCGTAATTCACTAGAACGGCTGATGGGAATGGGGATCTGAAGATCAAACGCCTCATTTTGGTTGATCGTGGTGAGGACTTGTCCAGTGGTCACGTAGTCGCCCGACTTAAGCGTAATATCTCCCACTGCCCCTGAGATGGGAGCAATCACTTGTTTGAAATTGAGACTGACTTTAGCGGTGGTCGCATCTGCCTGAGCCCTGCGGATATTCGCATCTGCCTGTTCCACCGCTGCTCCAGCCGCTTTGACCTGATCGCGGGCTTGTTTCACGGCATCGGTTTGCACTTTGAGCGTGGTGGCAAATTGATCGCCCGTCGCCTGACCAACGGCTCCTTGAGCCACTAAATATTGATAGCGATCGTTGTTGACTCGTGCTAACTCATACTGCGACTGTGCAGAAGTTAACTGTGATTGCGCGACCCGAAGCTGTTGAGCAATCGTGTTTCGTGCTGCTACGGTTGCATTGACGTTTGCCTGAGCGCTATTGACTTGCGGTGCCGTTTGATCCAAATTGAGTAGGAAAATCGGATCGCCTTGCTGTACGCGATCGCCCGGTTTTACTAGAATGCGGTCAATGCGCCCGTCAATTTGCGGCTTTAATTGCACCGTCTGCTCTGCCTCCAGGGTGCCAACAAAGTCGGTACTGTCCTGAAGGGTGCCGGATTGTAGAGTTTGCAACTGCACAGACGAGGGTGGAGAACCGCCAGCTTTGGCAGAGCCACCCGATTGATTGCACCCTGTCGCCAAAGTGGATAACAAGAGAATGATACTAAGCAACGGATACTGTTTCATGAACATCCTCCTGTGTTCCTTGTTTGTCGAAACTGAGCGAGTCCTATTACATTTCCAGTTGGACTTGCAACGCTTGCCTTCATTGATCCACAAGCAACCTGTTTTACAAAGGGAAGATTGCTAAGTTAGAGAAATTGGGCTTGCCTACTGGCTGTGGGCGGTACGCCGTTGAGATGGAAAACTTAGGCGATCGCCTAGAGCCTATCCAGAGAATGTCAAACACTTACAACCGACCATCAAACAAGCGGCAATCTGGACAAAATCCAATTTAGTCAGTAGGGGATGCGATCGTGATTGTTTTGTGGCAAGCCTTAAGTTCTGGGTTAACGCCACGATCTTAAGTGGTCAGGAAAAGATGGCTGTTGCACACTGTTGAACATCGTGCAGCGTTTGCGATCGCAACTGAAAGAGAGAACGCAGTGATTGCTTCAACCCAACCCATGAACCCTCACCCTTCACCACTCAAAGATTCAGGAGAAATAACAATGCAGCTCGGTGTCATTGGTCTAGGGCGCATGGGCGCAAATATTGTGCGGCGGCTATTGGGAAAACATGAATGTGTTGTATTCAACCGCTCACCCGATAAAGTGAGGCAACTGGTATCCGAAGGCGCGATCGGTGCTTCCACACTGGATGATTTTGTGCAGAAGCTCGACAAGCCCCGTATCATCTGGCTTATGGTTCCTGCTGGAGATCCCACTGAACAGATGGTAAACGAACTGGCTACAAAGCTTGGCTCAGGCGACATTTTGATTGATGGCGGCAACTCTTACTACATTGATGATCTTCGTCGAGCCAAAGCGTTGCTAGACAAGGGAATTCACTATGTCGATATTGGAACCAGCGGCGGAGTGTGGGGGTTAGAGCGGGGGTACTGCATGATGATCGGGGGATCGGAAACTGCCGTGCATCATCTCGATCCTATTCTCAAAACCTTAGCGCCAGGAATCGGGACAATCGATCGCACGCCCGGTCGGGAACAGGTAGGCGATACGGCTGAACAAGGCTATTTGCACTGTGGCTCCAATGGTGCGGGGCACTTCGTCAAAATGGTGCATAACGGTATCGAATATGGGTTGATGGCAGCTTATGCAGAGGGATTAAATATCTTGCATCACGCCAATGTAGGCAACCAGAACCGTGCTGCTAACGCTGAAACGGCTCCACTCCGCAATCCCGAATACTATCAGTACGACTTGAATCTCCCAGACATCGCAGAAGTTTGGCGGCGTGGCAGTGTGGTTGCATCTTGGTTGTTAGATCTAACGGCGATCGCCCTGCTGGAACAACCCGATTTAGCAAACTTTGACGGTCGTGTCTCAGATTCGGGTGAAGGACGCTGGACTATCACCGCTGCCATTGATGAAGGCACGCCTGCCCCCGTGCTCAGTGCTGCACTATATCAGCGGTTTAGTTCGCGCGGCAATGCTGATTTTGCAGACAAACTGCTGTCTGCAATGCGCTTCCAATTTGGTGGACATATTGAACAGTAGGAGGCAAAAGTATGACCACTTCAAATGAGTCATACCGTTTTGAGTTTTGAGTTTTGTTCGCGTAGCGTCTCTGAAGGAGATATTTTGAGCTGCAACATAAGAAAGATTGTCGTTTTCAGAAAATCATCTGTCGCGTTTTGATTTCAAACTGGTATCAGAATGCCTTCCACAGCAACCTTAGTTGCCTCAAGGTTCATGCCCTTTCATCATCGCCCCTTCACCTCGGACTCCGCTAGATTGCCTTTTCTAGCAAGAGTTGACCTAACAGCCAGACGTTTAAACCTGCAATCAGCCAACCAATGCCCCAAGCCAGAAGTTTAATCCAGCGAGGATTGGTAAATTGCCCCATGTAGGCTGGGCTGCTGGTAAACAGAACTAGCGGAAACACCGCAAAGGGAAGTTGCAAACTGAGGATGACCTGACTCAGCACCAGCAGTTTTCCTACTCCGGATTCTCCCAAAATGGCAATGCCGACGACAGCCGGGATAATTGCCAGCGCCCTGGTGATCAGCCGCCTCAGCCAGCAGGGTATCCGCCAATCTAAAAAGCCTTCCATGATGATCTGTCCGGCGATCGTCCCTGTAAAAGTAGAACTCTGCCCCGATGCCAGGAGCGCTAAGGCGAACAGTAAGCTGGCGGCTCCGGTGCCCAATAGCGGCGATAGTAATCGATAGGCATCCTGAATTTCGGCAACTTGTTGATTGCCCGATCCGTGAAATGCGGCTGCCGCTACAATCAAAATTGCCGAGTTGACGAATAGAGCAGCAATTAACGCCATTGTTGAATCAATGGTGGCAAAACGGACAGCAACTTTCTTCGTGAGAGCAGGCTGATAGACGCGAGTTTGCACGATCGCCGAGTGCAAGTAGAGGTTATGCGGCATCACGGTTGCGCCCAAAATGCTAACAGCGAGATAGAGCTTGTTGGGATTTTTTAAGATATCGAGCTGCGGCACATAGCCCAACGCTACTGCGCTCCAATTCGGTTTCGTCAGCAGAATTTCGACCAAAAAACAGAGGGCGATCGTTGAAACTAACCCTAAAACGATCGCCTCTAGCCAGCGAAACCCTTTGCCTTGCAGGAGAAGCACCACAATTAAATCAAATCCTGTCAGGCATACGCCCCAGATCAAGGGCAACTGAAACAACAGATTGAACGCCAGGGCACTGCCCAAAATCTCTGCCAGATCACAGGCGACGATCGCCACTTCTGCAAACAGCCACAGCATTAAATTCACTGGGCGACTGAAGTGAGTTCGACAGGCTTGCGCTAAGTCTTGCCCTGTGACTAGCCCTAATCTTACACATAGAGTTTGCAGCAAAATTGCTATGAGATTCGACAAAAAGATGACGCTCAGCAGACTATAGCCAAACTTGGCACCGCCTTCAATATCAGTAGCCCAGTTGCCAGGGTCCATATAGCCCACCGAAACCAGCAATCCAGGAC
>QBMH01000179.1 GCA_003249025.1 Leptolyngbya sp.
GAGAGGGATTACCTGCCTAGCATATCAACTATTCAATTAGAACGGAATAGCCCTGGTTCAGAAGAGCAGTTTTGAGTTAACAAACGAGCTTGCAAATTACACAGACTGGACTTGTGAAAGTCTTAAAGAAAGACATCAGAAGTTAATCCAGGAAGTTAAACTCATTTGGATGAAATAAGTCAGTTCGTTGAACATACTAGATGACAAGAAAGGATCGCGCCACCACGATCCTTCAGCGTATCGCTAAGTTGTGCTGTGTATCAGTGGTAATGAAAGAAGCGGTGCTATATAGTTTTCGACAATCGCAACTTTAACCTTAGGATGGGTGAGGCGCAGTCAACGCATCAAATATGGATCTACAGGTTTTAGTTCAAGGAGAAGGCTTTCCTATCCTGTGTCTGCATGGGCATCCCGGCATGGGTAGCAGCATGGCAGTCTTTACCCAGCATCTATCCCAACGCTACAAAACGATCGCGCCTGATCTGCGTGGCTATGGCAACAGTCAAACCGCTGCTGATTTTGCCATGACCGATCATCTTGCCGATTTGGATGCGCTGTTGGATCGGCTGCACGTTGAAAAATACTTGGTTTTAGGCTGGTCGCTGGGCGGAATTTTGGCAATAGAATTGGCACTGCGATCGCCTGATCACGTTAGCGGTCTAATTCTCATTGGCTCAGCAGCGCGTCCTTGGGGTGATCATCCCCCGATTACCTGGCAAGATAACCTCTATACCGGGATTGCAGGCATGGTCAATTGGCTCCAGCCCGGTCGCCAGTGGAATATCGACACCTTTGGACAGCGATCGCTGTTTCGCTATCTGGTGCAAACTCACACTCCTGAGACTTACCAGTATCTCGCCCAAGCCGCTGTACCTGCCTATCTCCGCACCTCCCGACGGGCAACCCGTGCCCTATTTACGGCGATTCGGCAAGGCTACAATCGCCTGCCTGATTTGCCGCAGATTCAATGCCCCAGCTTAGTCCTAGCTGGAGAATGCGATCGCCACATCACCGCCGCTGCCAGCCAGGAAACTATGCGGCAACTGACCAACGCAGAATGGCACTGCTATCCCCACACAGCGCATCTGTTCCCCTGGGAAATTCCCGATCAGGTGTTGGTAGACATTGATGATTGGCTGGAACGGCATCCGCAGGGGTGAGGCGAAGTACGAATGGCGAAATACGAATGGCGAATGGCGAGGTACAGAGTACGGGGTTTCATGGCTCAAGTAGTGTGAATCTGAAGCCTGACACCTGCTATTAAAAGTCGAAGTAGATGTAGGGGAGTGCGCCTTGGGGAGCCAGGAGCCAGACGGCAAAGAGGCATACTGGCACGAGCATGAGTTTGACGTTCCAGTTGAGTTGGAGTTTGAGGGCACGATCGCAGAAGTAGGCGATCGCCATCAGTGCAACGATGGCTGTTAATAGTAGGGAAATTTGCAAGGGCTGGAGTCCGATCGCTTCCACATACACCTTTTGAGTAAATTGAGCATCGGCAGCATGACCCCACAAGCGCTGAATCACGACCCAGGAATCTTTCAGGTTGGGCAGGCGGAAGAAAATCCAGCAGACCATAACCATGGATTGAGTCAGCAGCCACGCGACCACGATTCCATAAGGCTGCCGCCAAAATTGTTTAAGCCAGGTGATCCGGTTCGATAGCGCATCCGTTAGCCGATGGATGACCAAACCCAGACCATGCAGCAAACCCCAGGCGACGAATCCCCAAGCGGCACCATGCCAAATCCCGGCGATCGCCATCACAATCATTAAGTTTAAGCAGGTGCGAAACAGCCCTTGCCGAGAGCCGCCCAAAGGGAAATAGAGGTAGTTTCTGAGCCAATCGCCGAGGGTCATGTGCCAGCGTCGCCAAAAGTCCGCAATGCTGGTGGTTAGGTAGGGAAAGTCGAAGTTTTGCGGCAGATTGAAGCCGAGCAGGATGGCTGAACCCCGCGCCATATCTACATAGCCGCTAAAGTCGAGGTAAAGCTGTAAGCCGTAGGCAATCGTTGCCAACCACAAATCGCCGCTACCTGCCCGCTGTAAATTCTGAAAACTAAGATCGACTAACACACCAATGTTGTCTGCCAGCAAGCCCTTTTTGACGGCACCACAGGCAATCAACCATAGCCCTTCGGCACTGCGATCGAGCGTCGGACGGGTCTGCTGCATCTGCCCGGTCATGATGTGATAGCGGGTAATGGGACCCGATAGCAACTTGGCAAAAAACAGCTTGTAGGCAGAAAACTTTAGCCATTGCTGAGCCGCAGGCGCACCACGATAGACATCCACCAGGTAGGCGATGCACTCAAAGGAAAAAAAGCTGATGCCGATGGGTGCAATCAGGGTGCTACTTGTCCACTGAGCAACCTCTTTTGCTGTCGTCCAGCCAAAGACTGCTGCGATCGCGTTCAGCGTGAAGGGAATATATTTAAAGCTAAACAGCAGCAACACATTTAGCCCAATTCCAAACCACAGGAGTTTGAGCCGCTTGCGATTCCAGTCTTGCTGGGTAAATTGCCAATTGTCATTGCGCCAATCGGGTGGCGTGGAGAGCAATCGCCCCAAGTAAAAGTTAATCCAGGTTGCTGCCAACAGCAGCGGAATGGAATACACCTGAAATGAGGCGTAGAAAACTAAGCTGGCAATCAACAATACCCAGAGCCGCGATCGCGGTTGATCGAGCAACCAATAGATGACAACCAGGCTCAGCAAAAATAAAACGTAGGGAAAAGAGATAAAAGTCATGGGCGATCGCAACGATTTCAACGACCCGCCCAATCAAAGGCGCGATCGCACGCATTATAATGAACCTCTGCCAATTGAGCGAATTATTTTATAAATCCAGTTCCCAATATCCTCTGAGCGGCTGCAACGCGTTCCCAAATTTCCAGGTCGGCGGGATAGTCCACATCCGAAAGGATGGGCAGCAGGGCAACGGATAGATTGAGTTCCGCCGCGATCGCCAGAGTTCGCTCCAAAACACTCGCCGTACTCCATTCGATGTTCACAAACAGTTGGGGAATCCAGCGTCGTAGCCCGATCAAATAATAGCCACCGTCGCTAGCGGGTCCCAAAACGAGATCCTGCTGCTGAAGTTTACAAAAGGCTTGCTCTAACAGAGACTCATCCAAATCAGGACAATCAGTGCCAATAATTATCGCTCGCTGAACGCCAGAATTGAAGGCAGACTGAAACGATCGCGCCATGCGATCGCCCAAATCGCCCTCCCCCTGCACGGTATACATCAGATCAGTCCCCAGCCAGCGCTGCATCAAATCGCGATCTCCACCTGCAAACCGCACCTCTACGCAGAGTGGATGCTGAAACTGAAGTGCCTGCACTTGTATTAACGTATAATCTGCCATCTGCTGATGAAGCGTTGCGGCTCCCTCGGCTCCCAAGGCAGGAATTAGGCGAGTTTTGGCTTTGCCAGCTTCAGGATAGCGGGTGAAGATAATCAGGCGATCGAGGGGCATACGGAGTGTAATTGACTTAGGGAGCGTAAGACAGGCATTCTAGACGATTGCCGGGTGGAACTGTGGAAGGGCGACATCCCTACCCCTCAATATTAGAGAAATGGCGCGATCGCGATGTCATGTCCGTTCAAAATTCGCTTTCAGTACGCAATGTTGGCATTGGGCAAATCGCGATAAGCTGAATTCTATTAGCGGATTGCGTAATTGTAATGATTCAGAGCTTGCGAGAGATTCAGCAACAGCAGGGTGCCCAATTTGAGGAAAATTCTACTGTGCCGATTGATTTCGGAAATGATGTAGACGCGATCGCGGCAGCACGAAATGGCGTGGCGTTATGCGATCGCACCCATTGGGGCAGACTGCAACTCAGCGGCGTAGATCGGCAAACGTTTCTACACAACCAAAGCACTAACGATCTAAAGACTTTGAAGCCAGGTCAAGGCTGCGACACAGTGTTTGTCACTCCGACGGCTCGAACGATCGATCTGGCAACCGCCTATGTGTTGGAAGATGCCGTGCTGGTGATTGTGTCGCCCAATCGCCGCGATCAGCTAATGCAATGGCTCGATCGCTATATTTTCTTTGGCGATAAGGTGGCATTAAAAGACATCACCGACGAAACAGCGCTATTTAGTCTCATGGGTTCTCAAAGTCCTAAGCTGTTAAAAAAACTGGGTGTGGATGTCATGGGAACTCAGGCTTACGGCACTCATTGCTTAGTAGAAATTGCTAAGCAGCCCGTGCGATTGATGGTGGGCAGTGGCTTGGGGTTAGAGGGCTACAGTCTGATGGTTGGGGTAGATCAGGCGGCGGCAGTGTGGAACGCGATCGCCCAAGCAGGAGCCGTACCTATGGGCGATCGCGCTTGGGAGCAATTGCGGATTGACCAGGGTCGCCCAATGCCCGATGCGGAATTAACCGAAGACTACAACGCCGTGGAAGCCTGTTTGTGGCAGGCAATTTCCATCAACAAGGGTTGCTACATTGGGCAAGAAACCATTGCTCGATTGGATACCTACAAAGGCGTGAAGCAGCAGATTTGGGGCATTCGATTGGATGCGGCGGCGGCACCCGGAACCGTGATTACTGTAAACGACGAAAAAGTGGGCGTTCTCACCAGCCTAACTGAGACTACCCAAGGCGTATTTGGATTAGGCTACATTCGCACAAAAGCAGGTGGCGCAGGCTTAAAAGTACAGGTTGGCACTAGTCAGGGGGAATTAGTGGAAGTACCATTTTTGCAGCGTGTGCGCGAGTAGGGGCAGGTTGATTTACAGATTCCTGTAGCAAGATGTTTTCATTTGAGAAAATCAGGGAGGTTAATGCCCTGCTTTTGCAAGAGTTCGCGAACGGGTCCCAGGTTGTTCAAGATACCTTCGATGGGCTTTTGGTATTTTGCCAGGGTGTTATAGGTCTTGATGATGCGTTTGGCATCTAGATGAATTTCATCAGCCGGGTAGTTTTGGATGATTTCTAAAATCGAAACTTGGTTATCTTTTGCAGCGGATTGAACCATAGCGGTTCGCAACGCATCCCGATTGCCCTTACCCTCATTTTCTGGGGTCTGAATCATGCGTCCCAGCTCGTCTAACATGCGATCGCCTAGAGGATTGTTCAACGCAGTGTTCACGGTGCCATAACTGATAGCAATCGGCTTCGTCAAAACCTGCCGAATCTCAGCCGGATCGCTTTTACTCATGTTTAAGTAGCGCTCTACCTTTCTAGACATTTCGCCCTTTTCAGCAAAATTCACGAGTTCTGCGACCGAAAGCGACTGGCGCAAAATGCCATAGCGCACCACCACTTTTTCAGCCGCTTCCGCAGCAGGGGTATGCATCAAAAGAACGGCACTGGCGATCGCCACTCCGACTGTGCGATAGGTAGTGCGATAGAGCAAAGACATAGAAAACGGCATACTGAAACCCCCAGAACCTAACTTAATCAATGTAGACGACAACCCGATCCGCTAAGTTGCCTATCCACCCTAACAAATCACGTCTTGGCTTTGAAGTAAATTTTTTTGAGGAATTTAAAGGAAAATGACTGAAGTCAGTTAAGAATCGTCATAAACTCTATGAAATTTTTGCAAGCCATTTAAAGTGCTTCAGTGAAGCGGTAAGAATTCGCTGAGATCGCCCATTCCTTACCGACACAATTCCTCACCTCACGCTAACTCCATGAATCGACCCACGCACTTTTTTCGCCAAACCAAACATCTAGCCCTGCTATCTAGCCTTTTGTTGCTCAGCGTCAATCATCGGGTGCTGGCGCAATTGCCAATCCAAAAAGCAGTTCAAACGCTTGCCCAAACGCCGCTGAGTGCTGCGGTTCTCTACGTCGATGCCAGCATCGGGCAGGATGGGGCAGACGGCAGTTTGGCGCGTCCACTGCGAACGATCGCCGCCGCACTGCAACGGGCAAAATCTGGAACCACGGTTAAACTGGCAACGGGCACCTATAGCCAACAAACGGGCGAAACCTTCCCCTTGGTAATTCCCGAAGGCGTGATCTTGCAGGGCGATGAAGTGGCGCGGGGGCAAAATACAATCATTACAGGCAGTGGGTATCGGATTAGCCCCACCTTTGCCGGACAAAATATGAGTCTGTGGGTGGGCAAGACTGCCCAAATTCGCGGCGTAACTGTGACCAACAAAGTGACTCGCGGTACAGGCATTTGGATCGAGTCTGCCAATCCCACGATTGAAAACTGCACTTTCACCCAAAACAACCGGGAAGGAATTTTTGTCACGGGCACTGCAAATCCGATCATTACGAACAACATCTTTACGTTGAACGGCGGCAATGGGATGGCGATCGCCAACAACGCTAAAGGACAAATTGAAAGCAACCTATTTCAAAACACTGGCTTTGGTTTAACCCTGAGCGAAAATGCTCAGCCTACAGTGACTCGCAATCAATTTATTCAAAATGTGGATGGGCTGTATCTCAATGGCGGTGCCCGTCCGGTGCTGCGGGGCAACCTGATTGCCAATAATCAACGGGATGGAATTGTGCTGACGGCGCGGGCAAAACCCGATTTGGGTACGGCGGCTAACCCCGGCAATAATGTGTTCCGTGATAATGGACAATACGATATCGACAACGCTACTCCCGACACGGTTGCTTCCTACGGCAATACACTCGATATCAAAAAGATTGCGGGACTGGTTGATTTCACTGGCTCGACAAATGGGGGTTCCAGTGGATCGCCCTTTTCGGATGTGCAGGGCAACTGGGCACAGGCATACATTGAAGCCCTCGCTAAGCGCAACGTGATTAGTGGCTTTCCGGGCGGCGTGTTTTTGCCGAATGATCGGGTGACACGGGTGCAATATGCGGCGATTATTAGTCGAGCGTTTGAGCCAGCACCCCGGCGATCGCGCATAGAGTTCAAAGACGTAAACGCCGCCTTTTGGGGCTATCCATTCATCCAAACTGCGGTGCAAGGTGGGTTTATGAGCGGCTATCCAGAGGGAGATTTTAGACCCGATCAACCGATTCCTAGGGTGCAGGTGTTCGTTGCCCTCGCCAGTGGGTTGAACTATGGCAATGGTAGCCCTAGCCTACTCACTCGATATCAAGATGCCAGTGGCATTCCCTTTTGGGCAAAGGGCTACGTCGCGGCAGCAACCCAGCGTCAGGTTGTCGTCAATTATCCGACGCTGGCTCAACTGAACCCCAATCGGGAGGCGACCAGGGCAGAAGTAGCCGCGATCGTCTATCAAGCCCTCGTTAATGCCGGAAAAGCAGATCCAATCATCTCGCCCTATGTAGTGAGTCCGTAATGGGTTCAACCAACCATGACTAACCGGAACTATGCGAATCAAAACTTAGAGAATTCCTCTTTTAAAGGGCAAGATCTGGCAGGTGCCGATTTTAGTGGCTCCGATTTGCGGGGGTGTGATTTTAGTAAAGCCAGCTTAATTGGGGCAACCTTTGAGGGATGCGAAATGGGTCAAAGCCTCCGTCAGCATAATAGTCTGATCATTGCTGCGATCATCGGTCCAATCGTGTTGGTTGGTTTCAGCGTGATCGCCGTTCAAGTGTCCAATGTCTTGTTTCGCGATCTGCCCACTCAAGTTACCAACTTTTTTTGGGCAGCCCTGCCGTTTCTAGCTTTAATCGCCGAACTCTTCCTGAGAGATAGCATTACCGTTCTGTTTCCAGCCGTGGCAACTTTCCTTAGCATTGGGGCGATCGCCAGTTTGTTTGCCGTGATGGTTACTTTGACCGTTGGACTGGCGGGTGTGAGTCTCTCTAGCGTTGGGGATGGCGGCGCTGCCCAGGGATTGTTTCTGTTAGTCCTCATGGTCATTTCTGCGTTCATCACCTTCCGCATTTTCAACTGGGTGTTGCAAGCGATTCAAAGCTACCCTGGAACTTCGTTTAGAAAAGCGGACTTAACGAATGCTGATTTTAGTCGGGCTAGGGTGCAAAATACTGATTTTTCCCTGGCATTGCTCACGGGTGCTTGCATCTTTAACTGGTCGATGAATGGGCATACTCAATTGACAACGGCTCAGTGTGATTATCTCTATCTAGAGCCAGAGCAGCAAAATCGACGACCCAGCGATCGCAAGTTTCAAGCCGGTGAACTCGATCGTTTACTCACGCAATTCACCCAATGAATATTATTCAGCAAACCTCTACTCAATTAACCTTTAAAAACTCAAATCGACAGTGGCTTTGGGGAGCCTTATTTGCTGTTCCTTTTGTGACAGTTGGTTTGGGAATCACTTTGTTTTCAGCCACCGTGACGACCTTAGAATGCCAACGAACTAAACCAAGTCAAATCAATTGTCAACGCACGATTATAGGCTTGTTGGGCACAGAGACAACCCCAATTCCGGGGCAGGTAACAGGCGCTAGTGTGGTCACGGCGAGTGGAGTGGGAGTCGTGCTGAGTACCTCCAAAGGATCAATGCCCCTAACCAAACATCGAGAGTTTGTCCTAGATCAGCAGAGATATATTGCCAGTAACATCAATGCGTTTATTCACGAGGCTCAACAGCCTAGCTTCAAGATTCAACAGGACGATCGCTGGCAAGGTTGGCTAACCGGAGCAAATTTCTTCATGCCGGGACTCGCAATTATTGGTGTTTCTCTGGCAATTCCAATCTATGTCTTGTGTGATTTCGACAAATCCTCAGGGCTGCTAACGTTAGAAAAACGATATCGACTATTCAATACAGAGGCGATTGACCAATACAAGCTGGCTGACACTCAACAAGCTCAGATAAGCCAGCTACCCATATCAAATCGCCCTCCGATTTACGCAGTTACCCTGACGTTGATATCCACTAAACCCATTTCTCTATCGCCACCCACCCGCGATCGCCAAGAATGTCAAACCATGGTGAATACGATCAATAGATTTCTCCAACTCAGAGAAGTCTAATCTAGGCAATTGTCTTCTCTAACCATGCTAAAGGCGATCAACTGACCCATTGCGATTCAGCGATCCAGTATGCCACTGAATCACAAAAAGTATTATATGCTACAATCCACCTAATCTAAGTTTAATCGAAACTCGATTAAAACTTGAGATTCTCGCTGCAAAACCCACATTACTTAGGCTTCTCAAAAGATTAGATTATGTAGTTCCGGCTGCGTCAGATTTTTATTAAATGCAAAGCAATTAAAGGCTCCATATTAGACAAAATTTAGACGAAAGATTCTGGTATAGATAACACCTGAGATTTCAGGGAAGCTTATCAACTTCAAAAAAGCTTCTTGAAGGTTTAGGAATAATTAAAGGAATTAATTAAATGACTATCGTTAAGAAAACGGCTTTAGTTTACTGCCAAAATGAATTTGGCTTAGTAGACGGAAAAACTGCTGCGGGTTTAGTTCGCCATTCTGAAATTTATACTATTGTTGGAGTGATTGATAGTTTATTGGCTGGCAAAGATGCAGGGGAAGAACTGGGAGATAAAAAGAGTAATATCCCCATTTTTGCCAATCTAAATGAAGCCTTAAATAACCTTTCAGAGGTTCCAAACTGTTATATATATGGAAAAGCGCCCTTAGAAACCTACATATCCATAGAGGAAAGATTTCTCATCTTAGAAGCGATGAAAAAGGGAATGGATATCATTAACGGTCTTCATCAATTCTTCTCCGAAGATCAAGAATTTGTCCAGATGGCTATTCAATGCGGCATTCAAATTAGAGATATTAGAAAACCGCCGCAATTAAAAGATTTGCATGTTTTTACAGGTCAAATATCCAGAGTAAATGTGCCTGTAATTGCCATATTAGGGACTGATTGCGCTTGCGGAAAAATGACCACCGCAGTGGAACTCAACAAAGCCTTAAATAGCATGGGCATAAAATCAATCATGATTGCGACAGGGCAAACTAGTTTAATGCAGGGGTCGAAGTATGGCGCATCAATGGACGCGCTGATTTCTCAGTTTGCGATCGGTGAAATAGAACATGCAGTTGTTCAGGCGTTTGATCACGAAAATCCCGACATCATTTTAGTCGAGGGACAAAGTGCAGTCAGTCATCCTGCCTTTATGAGTTCGATCGGAATTCTGAAGGCAAGTATGCCCGATGGCGTTATCCTGCAACATCCACCTGCTAGAAAATTCCGGTGTGATTTTCCTCGTTTGGTTATGCCGACGGTTGAGAGTGAAATTCAACTCATTGAAGCGATTTCTCACTCTCAAGTGATTGCGATCGCCCTAAGCCACGAAAACCTAACAGCCGAAGAGATCCCGGAAATCATCAAAGATTATGAGAGCCGTTTGCGATTGCCAACAACCGATGTATTGAATTATGGATGTCAAAAACTTGTTCAAAGTTTGTGTAATTATTTTCCAAAGCTAAATCAGAAAATCAATCGAGATTTAAAAACGCCTCTATTGGCAATTAGGTAGACGCAAGTCTGAACACATTAGATGAAAGCGTTCGCACCAAGAATAGAAATTGCCCTATCGCAAATACGCCATAACGCGCGGATACTCTCTGAACTTTATGGGCAAAAGGGAATTTCCTTAATGGGAGTTTCCAAAGCAACCTTAGAGGATGTCTTAAAAAGCCAGGTATAGCGCCATCAAGGATTAAAGAAGCTC
>QBMH01000017.1:0-26981 GCA_003249025.1 Leptolyngbya sp.
GAAAAGACCTGGATTGATTGGCGATTTACAACGGATGATGCACGGGTGAAATTACATCGTCTTTACCCATCAACTAAAAATTGATACAACACTAGCGACATGGACACTCTAATGATTGGCACATGCTTAAACCATGCCTTTCAAAAATTTCGCAATACTAAGCGTACAAGCGTTTAACTGTACCTCCATGCCCTGCGGTAGCTCAACTGTGGGGCAGTTTTATTTTAAATGGAGACACGATCCAGCGATCGCGTCCCTTCCTTATAGAGCCTGTTTTGGATCTTTTGTGAAACTGTTACTATCAGGGCGTTTCAGTAAAAGCGGTTAATTTACCGAAAACGGCTCCTGCTCAGGGTTGTAGGCTAGATATCAAATGGGTTCTATAAAGGACGGAAAATAAACGGATAGCGAAACGGCTGTTCAGGAGTGTTTAGGCAGTGAACAATTGCCCAAGCAGTGAATCCCCAGTGAACTAACCACCAAATGCCGCCCGCTAATCCAAAGGTAATGAATGAAAGAGGGACTAGAAAGATTCCGTAAAGCCAAACATTAAAGTGAAAATTAATCGCTTCCCTCGCGTTATCTTTCACGACGGGATCATCGGAAACATTCAAAATCGCGATCGGAATGAGAATTGAGAAGAGAGTGGCGCTGATGAAAATTGACCCGTGAGCCAATGACGACAAAAGTTTGCGCTTATCAGAATCAAAAGTATTAGGAGTTTGCATAAAGAGCCTTACGTTCATTTGGGCTGCACTACATTGCCACTATACTGCGATCGCCTGAGTGCCGCGATCGCAAAAACCCATCCCCAATTAGCGAGGTTTCCGTAAGGTCAGGCAGAAAAATTATCCCTAAATAACTCGACCCGCAGTTTGGACTCTGTTCACTTCAGTAAACGATAGATAAAAGGATAGCGGTAGGGTTTGTTGGGTTCACTAACCGAGTGAACGATCGCAATAATTGGCAAAACAAAACTGGCGATACCCAACAAGATTAAAAGTGGAATTCCAATTGCCACAAATATGAGCAAGAAGAAGATTGCGGCATAGATATAAAGATTAAAGTGAAAGTTAATCGATTCCTTGGCGTTATCTTTAACGACCGAATCGTCTGACATAAATAGAACTGCGATCGGAATCCCAATTGAAATCACCGTGGAGCTAAAGAAAATGGCTCCATGAGACAAAGCAGACAACAGTTTACGACGTTGAGTAAAATCGTCCATAGTGAGTATTCAATCCATACGGTGAGAACTATGAAGGCAGCAAATCCATGCTAAGCACTGATCACATATGGTTCAGTCTAGCTTTATTCTGATCGGGTTTCATCCAGTAAATTCTTGCCCTTGTAGCTGTGTTTAAGGTGCTGCTAGACTTGAGATTCTATCGGATAAACTCCGGTTTTCAAGATTTACCTATCCGGTGAATAAATGTCCACTGAAATCCAGGCTGAATTGCAAACCCAAGTTGAGCGTCGCCGCAACTTTGCCATTATCTCTCACCCAGATGCAGGCAAAACTACGTTGACAGAAAAGCTGCTGCTTTATGGAGGCGCGATTCACCAAGCCGGAGCCGTCAAAGCTCGAAGGGCACAGCGTCATGCCACTTCAGACTGGATGGAAATGGAGCAGCAGCGCGGCATTTCGATTACCTCGACCGTGTTGCAATTCGATTACAAAGGCTACCAGATCAACTTACTGGATACGCCTGGGCACCAAGATTTTAGTGAAGATACCTATCGCACCCTCGCCGCTGCGGATAATGCGGTGATGCTGATTGATGCGGCAAAAGGGTTAGAGCCACAAACTCGTAAGCTGTTTGAGGTTTGTCGGTTGCGTGGTTTGCCCATTTTTACATTCGTGAACAAGCTCGATCGCCCCGGTAGGGAACCTCTGGAACTGCTGGATGAAATTGAGCAGGAATTGGGCTTGGCAACCTATGCCGCAAATTGGCCCATTGGTATGGGCGATCGCTTCAAAGGCGTGTTTGAGCGCAGCACCCAGAAGATTCATTTGTTTGAACGCAGCGCCCACGGTCAACGAGAAGCCGTAGATACGATGATTGACTTTGGCGATCCCCGAATTGAGCAGTTGTTAGAACAGGATTTGTACTATCAATTCAAAGATGACTTGGAACTGCTAGAAGGCGTTGGCTCTGAACTGGATTTAGAAGCAGTCCATGCTGGCATGATGACTCCAGTATTTTTTGGCAGTGCCATGACCAACTTTGGGGTCGAGCCATTCCTGAATGCCTTTTTAGATTACGCCCTTAAACCCACTCCTCATGTGAGCAATCAAGGCGAAATTGAGCCGACCTATCCTGATTTTTCAGGGTTTATCTTCAAGCTTCAGGCAAACATGGACCCAAAACACCGAGATCGCGTTGCCTTTGTGCGAGTCTGCTCTGGCAAGTTTGAAAAAGATATGACCGTGAATCATGCGCGGACTGGAAAACTCGTGCGTCTCTCTCGTCCCCAAAAGCTATTCGCCCAAGATCGAGAAGTGATTGAAACTGCCTATCCCGGCGATGTGATCGGCTTGAACAATCCTGGCGTATTTGCGATCGGTGATACTATCTACGTCGGACAAAAGCTGGAATACGAAGGCATTCCTTCCTTTTCACCGGAACTGTTTGCCTATCTCAAAAATCCGAACCCATCCAAATTCAAGCAATTTCAAAAAGGCGTACAGGAACTGCGAGAAGAAGGTGCCGTGCAAATTATGCATTCCGCTGATGAGTCAAAACGAGAACCGATCTTGGCAGCAATTGGGCAATTGCAGTTTGAAGTCGTGCAGTTTCGGATGCAAAGTGAATATGGCGTGGAAACAACCCTAGAACTATTGCCCTATTCCGTAGCGCGGTGGGTTGTGGGCGGCTGGGAAGCACTGGAAAAAGCAGGGCGGCTGTTTAACACGGTGGCAGTGAAAGATAGCTGGAACCGCCCTGTGCTGCTGTTTCGCAATGAATGGAATGTGGGGCAAGTAGAAGCGGATCACCCGGAGTTGCAATTGAACGCGATCGCCCCCGTAGTTTCTGGGAGAGAACCTGCTTCATTGTAGAGGTATCCTTAAAAGGTTCCAAGTGGGAGTCCCCCCTAATGACTTCTCCTCAGTCGTCTACCAATTCTGCTACCGAGCCTACTGATTTAGAAGCGGGGTTAGCCGCGTTTAAACAAGCGGATTATTCCACTGCTGCCCTTTTATTAGAAACGTCGCTTTCAATGTCTGCTGATCAGCCCTTGGTCTCACGGGCGCAAATGGCACTCGCGATCGCCTATGAGCGATTGGGCGAAACGGATCAGGCAGCGCAAGTTTGCCAACAATTACAGAACAGTTCCAATGAGCAGGTGCAAACCTGGGCAACCCGCACCTTGGGCACCTTGACCCAACGCCATCCTCACTTAGCTCACTTGTACCAGATTTCCAGTCCCTCAGAAGAACCACAGTTCTCAGATTCAGAAATCTCAGAATCCTCCATGGATCTGAGTGGCTTTATGCCATTGTCATCGCCCACTCCCGTCGAGTCATCCGCTGAGCCATCTAGCCCAACGGGATTCATCCCGCTCAATATGGCATCCGAGCCATCTGATCCAGCTTCATTCCCCATCAGTTCAGCGTCTGCGGGAGTTCCGACCATTCCTTTGCAATCGAAGGCACCTGCTGAGCCATCGGTTAATCTTTATCAACCCACTTGGCGCAATGCGGGACGGGCAAAAAACTGGAAGCCTTTAGGTAAAGTAAATCGACTTCAGTTGGCTGCCATTCAAATCGTAACGGCGATCGCCCTGTTTGTCGGCATTCAAAAACTGCTCTACTGGAGCATTGATTCCTATAACACCATGCTGATTAGGCTGTTGCCCCGGTTGGGCTTTAGCGTTGTGCAATCTGGCGAACCCAGGTGGACAGTTGCTTTTACAGCGGTCTTGTTACTCGTGATATTGGCAGGCTCCCGCTGGATTTTGGATGGATTGCTGACGATCCTCTACGGTTTGCAGCCCTTAACCTTGCCCAAATTAGCAGGCTATAGCCCCGAAACCACCCAACTTTTGCCGCGCTTTTGCCGCCAATATGGAATTTCGTCGCCAGCACTAGGAATTTTGCCAACTCAAACCCCGATCGCGTTTACCTATGGCGCAATGCCTGCGATCGCCCGAATTGTCGTTAGTCAGGGCTTGCTAGACCAACTTGCAGACGACGAAATAGCAGCGATTTATGCCAATGAGTTGGGGCATCTTGCCAATTGGGATGTGCCGCTCATGTCTGTAGCAATGGTGATCTTGCAAATTCCCTACACGCTGTATCGAGTGGTAGCAGATTGGGGCAGTCAGAAGACTGCCGCCATTTCACGCGCCTCTGCTTCCTTAATCGCAGCTTTCAGCTATGGATTATATTGGCTGTTACATTGGATTCCGCTCTGGCTATCCCGGCAGCGGATTTATTACAGCGATCGCGTGGCAACTGATCTCACGGGTAATCCCAACGGCTACACTCGTGCGCTGCTCAAAGTCGCGATCTGTACAGCTAAAAGTGTGCAGCATCAACAGCAAACCAGCTACTTGCTGGAAGGATTCGATCTGTTAATGCCCCTCAGTCACCGCGCCGCAATTTCGTTAGGCAGCTTGCATTCTCACCTGCTGATCGAGCCAATATTGCAGTGGGAAAGCTCCAATCCGTACCGTCAATGGTTAGCCATCAATAGTTCCCATCCACCCACGGGCGATCGCCTGCAACTGCTCACTCTCTATGCCCGTCATTGGCAGCTTGATCCCGAATTAAATTGGCAGTCTACCCCAAATCAAAAATCACGACAATCGGCTTTAACTGGACAACAATGGCGCAGCTTGCTCTCTCAAGGCGCACCCTATTTTGGGATAGTGCTGGGAGTGTTAAGTGCCTATCTGCTTTTTTTGATTGGCGGAATCGGTAAGCAGCTTAACTTGGAAGCGATAAGCTGGATGGCAGGCGATCGCACACTTTTACGGGGTTTACCATTCGTAGGATTCTGCGTTGGCACGATCATCCGCATCAATCCCTTTTTCCCAGAGATTCGCTCCACCTCTTTAAAAGCATCTGTTCCAAGCCCCTCTCTAGCCAATGCGATTCACCAAGCCCCTACTTTGCCAATCAACAGCCAAACGATTCGTCTAGAAGGGCGGGTGCTGGGTCGTAGCGAAATTAATAATCACCTCAACCAAGACTTGCTTTTAGAAACTGCAACCGGAATGGTTAAACTTCATTGCACTTCGCGATTTGGTTTTTTGGGCAATCTATTACCCAAAACGACCCGTCCAGTAGATCTAGTCAACCAAACCATTGTGGCAACGGGATGGCTACGACGCGGTACAACGGCTTGGCTAGATGTAGATACGTTGCGAAGTTCAAGCGGTCGCGTTAGTCAAAGTGCCCATCCTGTTTGGTCAACGGTTGTAGGCGCGATCGCGGCACTCCTCGGCATTTTGACCATTCTAAACATCTAAAACTCTGGATATTTTTAACCCTTGCTCAACACTGAGTCTGTTGGAATGCAAATCAAATTATCGCCTTGAGTACAAATCATTCCCTTTTGCCGCAATTTGCCCATCAAACGGGTAACAGTGACGCGGGTAGACCCAATTGCGCTCCCGATTTGAGCATGGGTCAGCGGAAAAGGTAAGCAATAGCCATTTTCGGCAGGCTCTCCAAACTCTTCAATCAGCAGGGTTAAGAAGCCCAACAATCGATCAATCGTGCGTCGCTGTCCCAAAGTGCTAAGCCAAAGCAGCTTACGTTGATGCTGGTAGCGGAAAGCATCCAGAACTTCTCGACGAAAGTGTGGCCAATTGTCTAAATCGTGCCAATACATCCACAAAACGGAGGTTTGGTCAACGTGAGCATAGCTTTGTAATGTAAACGGGGACTGCGCCACAATTTCAAAAGGCTGACCCGCACCCACAAATCCTAGAAATGCCTCTTCAGGAGCCACATTTACGGTTCGCGCTGAAAGGCTCGTCGCGTTCACTTGAGCACTACCGACTAAGCGCACTGCACCCCGCTGAACAAGATAGAGTAATCCGGGTCTTGCTGGAATTTTTTCATCCTTGGCAAACGATCGCACCCGATAGTGTTCCTGCGACCAATCGATGATTCGCTGCCAGGTTAAAAACGGACGGGATGCCTCTGAGATATTGGAAGATACTGAGTACATAAGTGCGAGGCTGAAAAGAACAGCAGAAGTTCAAAATTGTTTTTTAACTAACTCTATGTAAAGCTTCGCCCGATAGAGAAGTTTTTATCGAAAAGGATCAGCCTTTTGTCATCAGTGTAACTTTACCTCTCTCTTGTAACCTTTTAAAACTATAAAATGTGTATTTAGGTAGACCTAGAAAGAAATTTGTTGCAGAAATATGACTTAAATAGCACAACTGGCTCTAGGTTTAGGGTTGTTTCTTGACATGATCGACTAATAAAGTACTAGCCCACTATCCTAGGGTCGTCAATAAATTTTCATAAAGAGTAATCTTAAAAACGGAAATTTTATATAGTTTGAGAGTGCCGTATTGCAAGTTACACTTTGTTCGCCTAAACAATTGTTGCGAACTATACTACAAGATACTTTGCTATGCCAGGAGCTTTTCTTGGGAAAATCATTTTCCTGGCGGTCTACCAGTCATCTTTCCTCGTTAAAAAGTAGGTTTCAGAACTCAAAAAGCTTACTGAAACGTACTCATAAAACGAAACTAACTTATTTATCAGCCGTTCCTCATCAAATATGTGCCTATGCAGATACGAATGTTGTGCAAGTGGCGAATAGTTTGGCAGCACATCTTTCAATCTGTCTATCTGATCCCTCTTCTCTTCAAGTTCCTGGTGGTTTAGCGCCTAGCTTGCTAGACCATCTTGATATTCAAGCGACTCCATCCGGTTATCTAGAATTTAAATTTGATGATTGGGCGATCGCCCATTGGCTCACCTGTCTGACCTACCCTGTCGCCTCCCTTTTTGTTTCCCTTACACCTCCCGCTCATCCGGTTACACGCCCACGTCCAAGCCTCTTTTCAATTCAACATGCCCATGCACGCTGCTGTTCATTGCTACGTCTTGCCGTTCAACAACAGATTATTGGGCTGACTTTGCAGGAACCTTCACAATGGCAATGGACACAGCCAAACCCGATTGATTGGTTCACGATGGCACAACAGTTTCGGCTTAGTCGGGATTCGGAACGCCAGTTAATTAGTCAATGCTTCACTGTATTGGATGAATTCCCTTGGCAAGCAGAGACTTTGCCAGAAAACATTCCATCTTCATCGCTTCACCTAGATCGAATCACAACGCTGGCTCAAGATCTGGCTCAAGCTTTTAGCACCCTACATCAGCAGTGTCAAATTTGGGGTGCTTTGCAGACTGAAGGCAGCGATCACCTGACTGCTCACTTCGCCCTTATTTTAGTGACTCAAAGATTGCTATACGGACTTTTGCAGAGTGGGCTTGGCGTTATTGCTCCTGACGAATTATAGAAAAACTGCAATGTGGACTGTGTGCTCCACTTTCTGCTCAAAGGCTTGTTTAACTTGAGGTTTGCTGGTGATCTCTCCACGTTTTGCCTTGGGGTTCAACGTCTCCAATACCTGTTGTTCTTCCTCCAGTTTTAGATAACTGTGGCGACGACCTCCAGACCCTGGTGTCTCGATCGCCTCTACTCCCAGGTGATTGTAGTCGCTAATGACTTGATGCACCATTCTGATACGGGTGCCTGTGGGTTTAGCGATCGCACTTGCGGTTCGAGTACCCATCAAAGCGGTTAGAGAATCAGCCATTTTTGGGTTCTTCTAGCGTTGGGGGCAGTGCGATTTTTTCCTGAACCTCTGCTGAAAGATGGGGAAGTGCTCGAATCACTCGTGCCATGAAAGTAACCGCTTAAGCTGACCCGCTAGTTCCTGAAGCTGACAACTTTGACCGCAACTTCGGATAACTTCCTAACCAATATTTAGCGGATCAATATCAATCGTAAAGCTAACGGAATTGGGACATAGATCTCGCAGACTAGAAAAAAATGAAGCAGTGATCGCCACGGTTGCCGGAATTTTGAGTAAAATTTGCCAGCGATAACGACGGGCAACGCGCTCAATGGCTGCCGCTGCTGGTCCCAATCGCTCCACTCCTTGCTCCTGCAATGGCTGAAGTGCCGCCGCAATCTGAGCCGCTGTAGATTGAACAATGCCGGGACTAAGCCCACTGAATTTGAGCAAAATCAGGCGACCGTAAGGGGGATAGTTGAGCATTTGCCGCTGCTCAAGTTCTGTTTGGACAAAGGACTCATACTGCTGCTGCTGCACGGCGGCAATCACCGGATGATCGGGGGAATAGGTTTGCAAAATGACTCGACCGGGGCGATCGCCCCGCCCACAACGCCCCGACACTTGAGTCAATGCCTGAAAAGTGCGTTCGCTAGCCCGATAGTCCGATAGATGCAGCAACCCATCGGCTGCCACAATGCCCACTAGAGTTACCTGGGGTAGATCAATCCCCTTCGTCAACATCTGAGTACCCACCAGCAAATCAGCTTCTCCTTGGGCAAACCGGGTCAGCAGCGATCGATGGGCACCTTTGGTTCGGGTTGTGTCGCTGTCAAACCGAAGCACCCGCAGTTCTGGAAATTCTTGCTCTAACGCTTGAGTCACGCGCTGAGTGCCACTGCCAAAGTGTTTGAAGTAGGATGATTGACAATTTGGGCAGACCTCTGGATGAGCCTGGGTGTAGTTGCAGTAGTGGCAACGCAGAACAGGGTTCGCCTCTGCGTGGGTCTGATGATAGGCAAGGGAGACATCGCAATGGGGACACATGACCACATAGCCGCAGCTTCGACAGGACACAAAGGTGCTGTGCCCTCGTCGCTGAACAAACAAAATTCCCTGCTCACCGGACTCATGTAGGTGATGCAGTGCCGCTTGCAAGGGTTGGCTAAAGATAGAACGATTGCCCCGTCCTAACTCCTGCCGCATGTCCACCACCTCGATCGCGGGCATCGGGCGCGCCTGAACGCGAGTTGGCAATGAAAGGTAAACAGGAGAGCGTTGAATAACGCATGGTTTCTGATCCGGTTGGCATAACTCCTTCGGAGACGCTACGCGTTGGCAAAGCCAGTCCACAGGACTTACGACATTCGACGTTCCTTGATCTGGCATTTCTTGATGCATCACCCAACTTTCTAAGGAGGGGGTGGCAGATCCAAGAATCAGAGGGCACTGTTCTAACTCTGCCCGCCACTGGGCAACGGTGCGCGCGTGATAGCAGGGAGCGGGTTGATCTTGCTTAAAGCTGCTGTCGTGTTCTTCATCTAAAATAATCAAGCCCAAGTTGGACAGCGGCGCAAAAATAGCGGAGCGAGTGCCAATTACCACCTGTGCGGTGCCCATGAGCAGTTGCCGCCAAGTGTCGTAGCGCTCCCCATCGGACAAGGCACTGTGATAGACGCAAACTTGATCGCCAAATCGAGCGCGAAAGCGATCGGTCAGTTGGGGCGTTAAGCCAATTTCAGGCACGAGGACGATCGCCGATTTTCCCTGGTGCAATAGCGGCGCGATCGCTTGGAGATAGACCTCCGTTTTGCCCGATCCGGTGACTCCATGTAGCAGCACCGAAGTGTAGCCAGTCAAGGGCTGAATGGCAGCTAGCGCCATCTCCTGATCGGCGGTTAGGGCTTTAGGCACATCGGGCGCAGTACTGATCCCCGACTCTGATCGCAGCACTTCACGCGGCTGAATCACCAGATATCCTTTTTGGGCGATCGCCTTCAGCGTGGTGGAACTGGTTTGGCACAGCGTCAATAGATCGGTCAACCACAATTCTCCTCCTTGGCGCTGTAGCACTCGCAGTACTTCCTGCTGTCGGGGACTTAATAGAGCCGCGTCTGTGCGATCGATCAGCGTCACCGCCTGTCGCTGCTTGGGGCGGATTGGAGTGGGTGGCTGCAAATAGCTTTCGACCCAGCCCGATCTGAGCAATTCTTGCAGTCCTCGGTAAGCATTGGGCACCTGTCGCTGCAAATATTGCCAACTATAGTCACCCGTTTTACTACTCTGAAGCAGGGTCAAAAGGTGCTGAGCAATAGGCAAAGTCGGAGAAGGCAAGGTTTGCAAAAATGGATCTAGCCCCTGATCCCTATTTTCTCGCTCCGGTTGACTGAGCCGAATCCGACGCTGCGATCGCCCCAGCAACCCCGGCGGTAACGCCATGCGAATCACCTGCATTAAGGGTGTGCAGTAGTATTCAGCCACGCATAGCAAGATTTTCCAATAAGCGGGCGGAAAAAAACCTCGTGCAATCACCCCATCGACTTCCCGAATCTGAGCGAGGTTCACTCCATCCGGCAACTTATCTAAGCATTGCACCACGACACCGCCGATCTGCTGTGCCCCGAATGGCACACTGAGAATGTCTCCTGGCTGCACTATTTGCTCACCTAACAGACTCACTGGCAGCCTATAGGTGAAGACTCCCTGCACCCCTGGACAATCGACCAAGACTTCCACCCAAAGCGCGTTTGGTTCGTGATAGGCAACGTCGCTAACTCCCGGCAATTCAGAGACAGGTTGTTGAGAGGATGGCAGTTGAGCAGATGGCAGTTGAGAGGATGGCACAGATGATAATAGGCGACCTTGGGTCATTCACCCTCCATAGACAAGATAGATTTCTATAGACAGAATACACGGTAGCGATTAAATGTGAATCCGTAGAGTCTGTGTATTCTAAAGCGTCTCTTCCAGCGATCGAAACATAGTTTTAGTTGCCATAATCCGGCGTATCTAATGGCTTTAACCTCTGTTGAATTTGTTCTATTACCCTAGCAGTCAACTGGTTGAGGGACTCATTGGGAATGTGGGACACCTGTACATCTGCTTGGGCATACAACGATCGCCGCTGCTCCATTAGTGTTTTTAAGCGCAGGCTAAGATTGGGATTTTCCTCTGAAGTTTGCAGCAATGGGCGATGCTGATCTCCCTGGAGTCGGCGATGCAACTCTGACAGCGGCACATCCAGCCACACGATGATGCCATGCTGGAGATAGCTCCAGTTTTGCTGTTCTAGCACAATCCCGCCGCCTGTGGCGATCGCTAGCCGTGTATATGCCGATAACTCCGCTAACACCTGGGTTTCCAGAGATCGGAAGCCCGATTCACCTTCAGCGGCAAATAGATCTGGAATCGACTGCTGTGCCACCTGCTCAATCACTCTATCTGTATCAAAAAATCGGTAGCCCAACTCTTGAGCTAAGCGTTTACCTATCGTGGTTTTTCCGGCTCCCATCATGCCAATCAAGTAGAGATTGGTTCCTTGCAAAAAGTTGTTCATGGTTTCGAGGTCGTTTGTCTCTTGCCAGAATACCGACATGAGTATATCGGCGCAATCGGGCACCATTGAAACCCACTAGCGGGGCGATCTCCGATCATCCCCGTCTTCCTCATCTTCAAACCAACTATCAGGGTTGCTTGCGGAGTTACTTGAGGTCGGAGCAGGCTCATCCTCAAGCGCCCGGTAGGGAGGCACTAACACCCGAAAATCCGCATCGACGACCCGCTCAGTTTTGCCGCTATCCGATTTACCACTATCCGATTTACCACTATCCGATTTACCTTTACCCGACTTACTGCTATCCGATTTACCTTTACCCGACTTACTGATATCCGATTTGCCACTGCCTGACGGTTCTGGTTCGCGGTAGCTATTGGAATAGGAAGATCCGTAAGACCCTTGTGTCGGCTGCGGCGGTTGCTCAAAGCGATCTCGCACCGTTGAAGAGGATGGAGAGGAGTTTGGGGTAGCGCGATCGCTCGATGACTCTTCCCAATCGTCGTTCATCCCCTGATCCCAATCATCTAGATCGGTATCCTGAGCCGATTGTGTTGTCCGATTTCCCCCTGTCGCCGCCGCTGGAGAAGAGTCATAGCCACGCCAATCCTGCCAAGCGGCATCTCCTTCAGCATCTGGCGATTTAGCTTGACTTGCCGCTGCTGCCGCCGCCGTTCTATTTTTCTCAGCAGGTGTTTTTGAAAAAGGCTCTGAAACGGAGTCGCGGCGCGATGATGAGCGAACTTGACGGACTGCTTGCTTCGTTAAAAAATTGGATAGCCCCACCAAAGAGGTGATGGCAAGGGTGGTCAAAGCTCCTGCTGCGATCGCTCCCAACACCCACCAAGACAGGGGTAACGCCGGAGTTGGGCTACCCAAAAACACCAGCGGCAGCACCGGGGTGAGATTTTGTAGCGTGAACAGAGTGATTGTCCCCGCGATCGCCAGTAGCAAGATCAAACGAAACAGCATGGTTTAACACCATAGCAACGACTTCAGCTTAACCCACAACGCAGAGGACAGGGATGAGGGAGTAGCGAACAGTTTTGCATTTGCCATTCGTCATTCGTCATTTGCCATGCCACCGTCCCACCGTTTCAAGGGTACACAATCAATATCTAACTGATCTAAGGCACGGGCGACGACGAAATCGACTAAATCTTCAATGGTTTGGGGCTGGTGATACCAGGCGGGAATAGCGGGAACGATGCGGGCACCGGCTTCAGCTAGGGTCGTTAAATTTCGCAGATGAATCAGGCTGAAAGGGGTTTCGCGGGGAACGAGTACGAGTTTGCGCCCTTCCTTTAGCTGTACATCAGCGGCGCGCTCTAGCAGATCGGAGCTTAGACCCGCCGCCAGTTTGCCAACAGTACTCATGCTACAGGGAATGATTACCATGCCTACTGTGCGGAATGAGCCACTGGCGATCGTGGCTCCCACATTGCCCCAAGCGTGGCAGATCAATTTACCGCCAACTTTTACACCCGCTTGCTGTCGCCAAAACTCCTCCTGCTGGGCGAGATCGGGCGGCATTCGGATAGATTGTTCTGCTTTCCACACCATGTAGACGGATTTAGAAGCCACTAGCTCAACCGCATAGTCTGTTTGCAACAAAAATTTGAGCGCCCTCACTGCGTAGATTAGCCCAGAGGCACCAGTAATGCCGAGAATGATTGGATAGGACACAAGGGTGGAGAGGTAAAGGGAGGAGGGATAAAGAGATGGAAAGGGAGATTAACCCTCTCCGCCGTTTTCAGGGTTGTCTTCCCCTTCTTCTCCTTCCATTTCGTCATCGCTCGCTTCGCTGCCGCCGCCCACTGCCAGCAGGTCGATTTGCTGACGATAATAATCAACGCTTTTCACTTGTACTTCAATGCGATCGCCCAAGCGATATTGTTTTCGGTTTTTGCGACCTACTAAGGTTTGCTGACGAGAGCGATACTCATACCAGTCATCTTTGAGAGAACTAACATGCACCAGTCCTTCGACCAGCAATTCTTCAATTTCCACAAATAACCCGTAGGATTGGACTCCGGTAATTAAGCCATGGAAGATTTCACCTGTACGCTCTCGCATCAGTTCGGCTTTTTTCAGCCCTTCCAGGTCTTGTTCCGCCTCTTGAGCAATCCGCTCTCGCTCGGTCAAATGAATCACCACTCCATGGAGATAAGATTCCATCTCCTGTTGCATCTCTGGGGGTAAAACATTCCAGCTAATCTCCCCTTGGGCGTTGCTATGGCGTAGATTCACGACTTCTTTAGCGCGAGTTGATTTGCGATCGCGCCCATGCTCAAACACCGCATGCAGCACCCGATGCACCAGCAAATCGGGGTAGCGCCTAACGGGTGAAGTGAAATGGGTGTAGCCATGATCTAACCCCAACCCAAAATGCGACTTGGGAGTCGTACTATAAAAGGCAGGTTTGAGCGTTTCTAAAAGCAAATAGGTCAGCACCCGCTCTGCATCAGATTCTGCAAATTTTTGAGTAAAGGCTTGGTAGTCCTGAGGGGTGACTACATCGTCTTGCTGTAACCGCAGATCGATCCCCATACTGCCCGCCAGTTTCATCAGTTCTTGCACATCATCCGGGTCAGGCATGGGATGCACCCGATAAATCCCCGGAGCGCTAAGGGTCTGTAAGTGAGAGGCAACTAGCTGGTTTGCCAGCAACATCCACTCTGCCAGCATGGCATGGGTTGGCACAGACGGAGAAACCACCATTGCACCCAGTGCCCCTTCGTCGTCGTAGTGAAATTTGGGCGTAAATTGTAGCGTGGTTTCATTCTCAGAGCTTCGGCTAACCAGGTTCTTTTCTGGCAGGTTGAGTTCAAAGGCTCCTCGCTGACGGCGCTGCTCTTTGATAACTTGGCTGACTGCTGCCACATTATCAAGCAAGTCAAAAACGGGGGCGAAATCTTGGATGTCAATTGCCGCAGTTTCAGAAGTAGCCCGCTCTAAAATTGCTTGGGCTTGCTGGTAGTTGAGTTGATAGTCAACCTGAATAACCGTGGGTTGGATTTCATATTCAATCACCTGACCTTCAGCATTTAGGGTCACTAAAACGGAGACAGCTAATCGCTCTTTACCCACCAAAAAGGCACACAGGTTGCCACTCAACTGCTGAGGCAACATGGGCACAATCAAGTCGCCTAAATAGACGGAGACTCCGCGTTTTTGGGCTTCGCGATCGATGGCGGAATCCGGTTCCACATAGTGAGACACATCAGCAATATGAACCCCCAGTCGCCAATGCCCCGCTTCTGTTTTTTCTAGGGTAATGGCATCGTCGATGCTGTCAGGATTCGTGTGCTGGCTATCTGCTTTGATGGAAATGGTGATTAAGTCGCGCAAATCGAGCCGTTTTTTGAGTTCGGTTTTGGTGACTTTGGCGGGGAGGGCTTTGGCAGCCTGCTGCACAGCGTCTGGAAAATTCAGCAGCAGGTCATGCTTGCAGCAAACAATATCCACATCGGATGCATCGGAGTCACCGCCTAGGATACGGGCAACTTTGCCGATGGGTGGCTGTTGACCTAAGGGATACCGCAAAACCTGAATGTGAACCAACTGATCGATCGCTTTCTCTAAGTTCTCTCCATTCAATTGCAGGTGCAGTTCAAACAGGAGGCGATCGTCCAAGGGCACAGCCCGAAATCCTTCCTCGCCTTGTTTGACTCGCGCCAAAATGGAAGGATTAGACCGCTCTAAAATTAGTTTGACTTCTCCCTCTGGGCTACGGCGACGGCTTCCTTCCTTGGTGACTTTGACCAGTACGCGATCGCTGTTCCAGGCGTTGTTTAGCTGACTCTCGCGGATGTAGATGTCATCGGCTCCTTCAATGTCCTGAATTGCAAAGCAAAACCCCTTGCTAGAGCAGCGCAACTTGCCTTCGATCACTCCATCTTCGGATACGCGACGGTAGCGTCCACGATCTTTTGCCAAAACACCAATTTTTTCTAGGGCATCCAACGCAATTTGTAGTTTGCGAATACTGATATCGTTTTTGCAATCCAGTTTCTTTTCTAACGCCTTAGGCGCAACCAGTTTATCGTCTGTAAAGTTTGCCAGCAGGGCTGCGATCGAAAAGTCCATGAAGCGATTGATCCTTGTCCGTGTGATTGCATTCCAATGTTGTCGTCAATCCAGGTCATTTAAGCGTGATCACCTGGAGCGTTTCTCTACCGCCATGACCTACAGGAGCAGTGCGATAAAGAAGTTCGTGATGCGATGACATCTTGGCATCGCTGCCCTAAGCTTTAAAAAGCATCGCAGACGATTTTTACTATCAAGATATGACTGCTAAAAAGACGCTGTTCATTATCTCTAGAGTAATTGATTAAGCTGTCACACTCTATTAATCTCTGAAACTGATCGCACTTTTCCACAGTCCCCAATACTTTAATGAATACTTTCGTATCCTATTGGGTGTGAACCTGTCAAATTTTGCAACAATGCCCATTGCCAATATTTAAGCTGCATTGTGGGTAATTCGATCGCAATACTTGCAAAATAATTGGGTTCTGGCTCAAAGGAGTGCAGATGCCAAGAGGTTGCAAGTTGACAACATCCAGCGATAGGATATGGCTGAGTGCATTGACCGATAGGGTTTAGCTGAATTTTCTTCAAGTCAGAAATGCCCAACCCCATCGCCTTTAGCATAGCTTCTTTACTAGTCCAATAGTGAAAAAAAGCCTGTTGTTTTGCGTCAGCAGCTAAAGAATTGAACAATGCTTGCTCTTGTGCAGAAAAGTAACGTTTGATTAAGCGATCGCAACCCGTAATCTCTCTAAAAAATTCTACGTCGATTCCAACAGGTTGAAGGGCGATCGCGTAGACCACAAGCTCATGAGAATGAGACAGGTTAAATTGCAGGGTAGGCAGGCTGCTGGCATCGGCTAGGGTTGGTTTTCCCTGAATTCCATACTGAAACTGCACAGCTTTAGGATCGCAGTTTAGATACCGCGCCAAAATCGACCTTAAAATCCCACGACTGGCGATCGCTCGATATCGATGATGGTCAAATCGTAGCCGCGCTACCCGGTCTTGCTCATCCTGAGAGAGGCTTTGCAGCAGTTGATCTGAAATCTGCGGCGGTTGATAGGCGCTAGCACGCCAGACGTGAACAGCACCTTGAATCAACGGAGTTACATTTGCCGCCGCTTGCCAATGGCTAATTTCCGAAGGTGCGATCGGGGAAGAGCGATCGTTCACATGGTTCTCTCCATGCACAAAAAAGAGGTCAACCGACCCCTTTCTCGATAGGTAGTGGAATGAACTCTTGATCCTTGAAACAAAAAACTTAACTATGCCAAACCAGTATTTGCACCTGGTTTACCCGTTGCCAACTCAACTTTAACAATCTTGCCACCCATTTTTTGAATTCGTTGCTGTTCACGAAACCAGTTTTCGTAGGGAACTAGCTTTGTAAAAAATGTATTTTGAAGTTCGCGCTGCGTCCGAATACGAGTTTGGCTAGGAACACAAGCGGTAATCTTAAACATGCGCATGGAAGGCTTTCTCCTGAGTAGGCTGAAAAATTTTTAATTTGAAACAAAGAACCGTAAATCGGCAGGGGTGCCAAATCAAAAGTTAAAAACTGACTATCAAAAAGTAATTACGATGAAATTTTAGACAAGCGCACAACTTTAATAATCTCAGATTTCTAACTCGTTTAACGCAAGGCTGGAAGTCAAGAGTCACACTAGATTATCAAAACCAATCTACCGATGAAGATAGTCTTCAATAAGCTAATCATCACTCCAGACTTCCAAACCTGACAAAAAGCGATCGCTCATTGCTAAGCTGATAGCCTTTTAGTTAGCTTAAGCCAGAAGAGATATAGTCGAGGTAAACGCCTAGCTCTTTACCCGCATCAGCACCTACAAGACTCGCACCAACTTCCTTAATTGCCTGAATTGCCTGCACAGTCGCAGAAATAGGTACACCCAAGGAGTTGTAGGTTTCTTTCAAACCGTTTAGCACGCGTTCATCCAAAATGGAAGGATCGCCAGCCAGCATTGCATAGGTAGCGTAACGCAAGTAGTAGTCAAGGTCGCGGATGCAAGCAGCGTAGCGACGGGTCGTGTACATGTTACCGCCGGGACGGGTGATGTCAGAGTAAAGCAGGGATTTTGCCACCGCTTCTTTGACGATCGCAGCCGAGTTAGCACTGATTGCAGTGGCAGCACGAACGCGCAGTTCGCCAGTGTTGAAATAGCCTTTGAGTCTTTCCAAAGCTGAGGTATCAAGGTATTTGCCTTGAACATCAGAGGAATTAATGACAGCGGTAATTGCGTCTTGCATAATTGAGATTCCTTAAATCACGTAGTCTTACGAAATGATTAGGTTACAGAGCAATAGGTATCAGGTGTCAGGGGTCGGGTGTTAGACAATTTTTATAATCTAGCCCCTAGTTTCTAAGCACCAAATCCTTTTACTGCATTGCGCCAATAATGTAGTCGAAATAAGCACCAGCTTCAGACGCATCATCACCAGAAAGCAAAGATGCTGCAACGTTCTTCATTGCGCGAATGCCTTCAGCAACCGCAGGAATGGGGGTGCCCAAGGAGTTGTACATTTCGCGAACGCCAACAATACCGATTTCTTCGATTGGGGTGACATCACCTGCGACAACTCCATAGGTCACAAGACGCAGATAATAATCTAGGTCACGTAGGCAGGTAGCGGTCATTTCTTCGCCATATGCGTTTCCACCAGGAGAAACCACATCAGGGCGCTTTTGAAACAGTTGGTCGCCAGCTTGCTTCACAATGCGCTCACGGGACTCACTCAAGGTTTGAGCGATCCGTAGACGCTTTTCGCCGGTGGTGACAAAACCTTTAATCCGGTCGAGTTCACCAGGGCTGAGGTAACGAGCTTCAGCGTCTGCATTCACGATTGACTTCGTGACAATACTCATTGATGGATTCCTCCAGAAGAATATAACCGATTGTGTTTAAATGGGGATTCCCATACGGAGGGCTAAGTCTCAGCCTAACGCCGATTGAAGGACAAATTGAGTAACTTAGAGAAACTCGACATATGCCTTGAAAAGGATTAATTCAGGCTTTTGAAGGCTTAATGCGATATGACCGAATCAAGCCCTTAACTCTGTACGCTGAAACAAATGCTTAATACATCTTTAGGATTAGCTATACAGAATCTTTGGACTCACTTACCTTCCGAAATTATTGTGCGGCATTGAGTTCACCCCTCAAGTCTCTATGTAATAGTTTGTAACATTAAGCCTCAGTTTTCCAGCAATTGTACTCATGTGAGGAGAAAACGTTACATCTGCCCCAGCCCTGTATCCTCACTAACTAAATGCCGCAGGAATGTACTCTTGCAGCGTTAGTCTATAGCCAGACGCGATCGCCACGGTTTTGCCATTGATTTGGCTCAAATCGATCTCACCCCGTAGGCGTTGACTCAAGACGAGAGCTACATCAAAGCGACAGGGCACCTCTGCCCAGGTAGGATGAGCGCTTAAAAACAGTTCTGCGGTTCGCCAGAGCTTCGCCTGTTTTTGAGAGGTAATCGCTAGAGCGCCGTTTTCATCCCAATTGCCAGAACTGCGGGTTTTGATTTCGACAAAGACGATGAGTTCCCATTCAGTCACACTGGGCGAAGGAGTGGGCGATCTCTGCCCCATCACGAGATCCAATTCTCCCCAGCGGCAGTGCCATTGGCGCTCTAGAATGACCCAACCTTCGGCTTCTGCCCACCGCGCCACAAAATTCTCGCCGAGGGAACCGAGCGTAGGCAGGGTAGTTTTGGATGGCGATCGCGGAGAGCGAGGCATGAGCAGTTGAAAAACTTATACAACTGTTTCAGTTTGGATCGTTGGGCTGATGATGGTCAACAGATTCCGTTAGGATCAAATACAGCAGTTTGTGCTGAATGCGCTCAGGTGGCATCAACGCAAAACTCTAACCAGGTGAATCACCTTCATAGACAGTTAGGCGATAGTCAATGGATAATCAGCGATTCAACCCAATGAACTTTACCCAAGGTATCTGGGCGGCGATGAAAGTTTTGCAAAAGCAGATAGTTGCAGTCTGCATCACTGGTTTGCTTGTTTCTGTAGGAGCAGGGTTTTGGTTCTCTGCCATGGCTCCAGCGTGGGCGGAAGATTACAATCGAGAGTTTTTAGTCGGTGCTGATTTTTCAGGACAGGTGTTAACCGACAATAGTTTCACCAAGGCAAATCTGCGGGAAAGTAACTTTAGCGGTTCCGACCTGCGCGGTGTCAGCTTTTTTAGTGCCAACTTAGACAGTGCCAATCTGGAGGGCGCTGACCTGCGCACCACGACCTTAGACACGGCGAGGTTTTCACGAGCGAACTTGACTAATGCGGTGCTGGAGGGCGCATTTGCCTTTAATGCTAAGTTTGACGGAGCCATCATCGACGGAGCCGACTTTACTGATGTTGATCTGCGCCAAGATGCCCATGATTTGTTATGTAAAACGGCAAAAGGCACGAATCCAGTGACGGGTCGTGAAACGCGTGAAACGCTGGGTTGTGACTAGAAAAATGGCGATTGGCGAGGGGCGAAGGGCGAAGGGCGAAGGGTAATTACCTCTCACCTGACACCTGACACCTGACACCTGACACCTGAAACCTTGTACCCTCCTACTGTACCTCTCCCACCCACGGAGCCTGAACGAGATCTTCAAAGCTGACTTGGCGTTCGCGATCGAGATCAGCAATACGGCGTTTTTCACTATGAATTTTTTGCAAGTAGTACTGATACAGTTCAGGCGCGCTAACATCATCGGTTTCTGCTAAAAGCTGTAGGAAGTGGCGGCAGCGTTTTTCACACATAATTCGCTCCATCGCCGCAGTTGACACCCGAATGGTGAGGTCAACTCGGAGAATATCCCGTTTTGTTTTTTCATCCAGTTGGAACAGAGAGTAAAGCTGCATCATTTCGGCAGGATAGTCGGTGCAGCGGTCTTGAATTAAGGTGAGCAGGGAAGGGGAAAGGGAAAAGGGGGAAGGGGCTGCGGGCAGAATAGCGGTGTTTTCTAATTCCTTGGCTTCCTGTTTCCCTGTTTGCGTCTCCTCCACATCCTGAATTTGTCGCCAGAGAAATCGGTGGTGGGAGAGGCTGAACTCCAAGTCCCGCTCTTCTAAGGCAGTGACGATAGCGGCTTGGTGTTCTGGGGCATAGAGATACAGCCGCAATAGCTGGATTTCGGCTTCTTCGAGCAAGTTGCGATCGCTTTTGGTTTGCCATTTTTGCGATCGCCCGTGCCACCGTTCCCCCCGCACCTGCAAGCGCAAATCTTCTTCTAAGCGCAGCATCAGGTGAGAGTCTCCCTGACTAAGGCGTTCGGCATAACGGTGAATGTAGTGAGTCCGCAGGGTGGCGTTGGGCAGGTTGCCGAGCAGTTTAACGATCGCCTGCACCGCTGCTTGAAACTGATCAGACTGCTTCAGGTCTTTGCCAGCGATCGCCTGTTCCATTTGCCAATCGAGCCAGAGGGGTGCTTGATCCAGTAAGGTTTGATATTCACTGGCAGCATGAATTTTTAAAAACTCATCTGGATCTTTACCATCAGGAATATTCAACACGCGCAGTTGAATATCTCCCCGATAAGCCAGGGTTTCCACTTCACCCACTGCCCGTTCTGCCGCTTTGGTGCCTGCGCTATCGGCATCAAAGTTGAGCATAATCCGCTTCGATTCTGTGTAGCGCAACAGTTGGCGCACCTGAGTAGAACTGAGAGCGGTGCCCATAGAGGCAACCACGTTGGTAATCCCCGCATGATGTAGCGCAATCACATCAAAGTAGCCTTCCACAATCACAGCTTGATCCTGTTTGGCGATCGCGGCACGGGCTTTATCCAGCCCAAACAGCAGTTTTCCTTTATCAAACAGTTCCGTATCGGGCGAATTGAGATATTTCGGCTGCTCATCGGTGAGGGTGCGTCCACCAAAGCCCACAACCCGACCCTGCAAATCGTGAATCGGAATCATCAGGCGATCGCGAAAACGGTCATAATACCCATCGCCCGTTTTTCGCGGCACAATCAACCCGGCGCGTTCCACCAGTTCCACGGGATATTTTTTTTGCTCCACCAAATAGCCCGTTAAGGTTTCCCAGCCCCCCGGCGCATACCCTAGCTGAAACTGCTGCATCGTCGCCCGATTTAAGCCGCGCTTTGTCTCCAAATATTCCAATGCCGCTGATCCCGCCGATTGATACAGGGCATGTTCATAAAATTTTGACGCGATCGCCATCAGTTCATACAGTTGCTCCCGCAGGGAAACCTGCCGTTGAAACTCCTGCCGCTCTTCTGGCTTCAAAGTCTGCACGGGCACGTCGTAGCGCTGCGCCAAGGACAGCACCACATCGCTAAAAGGGCGCTTGCCCAACTCCATCAAAAACTTAATCGCGTTGCCCCCGGCTCCACAGCTAAAGCAGTAGTAAAACTGCTTGCCAGGACTGACGGAAAAGCTGGGGGATTTGTCATCGTGAAACGGACACAGCCCGACAAAATCCTTGCCTTGCTTTCGCAGCACCACATGCTCCGATACCACGTCCACAATATCGGTACGCTGTTTGACCTGCTCGATCGTGTCGGGGTGGAGGCGGGGGATTTCCATAGGAATGGTGAGGGGCGAGAGGCAAGGAGTGAAGAGAGCTTGCATCCTAGCAGAATTTTTATGGTAGCGAAATCTCTGGGGTGCGATCGCGTTTTTTGGAGAGCGATTCGGCTTTTGGGATGGACGATTGCATTTCTGAGAGGAGTGATCGTGTTTTGGAAAAAAGAGGCGATCGATTTTCTCGATAGGGAGAGCGGTTGAAGGCAGCGATCGTGGAGAAATGATAGAGTCAGGGGAGGTAATTGTTTAACTCCACTGTGATGGACTCTAGCCTTTGGATCTGGCAAAGCAAGAACAGAAGAACCCAATGAGCGTTAAAGAACAACTGCTTCAAACGATCGAACAAGCACCCGAACCGCTTCTTCATGAAGCATTGAACTACTTACATTACCTGCTCGAAAAACACTTTGATGAACTAGAAGAACAGCAAGATCGAGAAGACCTCCAGTTAGCTAGAGAAGACCTTCAGCACAACTGCACCGTTTCCCTAGCACACCTCAAACAGGAATTGGGTCTGTGAGCTACACAGTTGAAATCTCCTCCCTTGCTGCCCGTCAAATTAAAAAGCTATCTCCAGACGTTCAAATGCAAGTGCTGGACGAACTTGCAGCATTAGCTGAGCAACCTCGTCCCGATGATGTCACTAAACTGAAAGGTGAAGATAACACCTACCGAGTCCGGGTGAAAAACTACCGTAATTGTTTACGAAATTTTTGATGAACATCTGATTGTTTTAATCGTTAAGGTGGGTCATCGGCGTGAAGTCTATCGCAAGTAAGATAAGTTTTGCGATACTTGCTTTGCATAGACTGCGCCAACGATCCTACTTTTGCAAGTACAGCAAATTGCGGTTTGTTTGGGATGAGCGATCGCTACCTGTCCCAAGCAGATGATCGCGATGATTTCTCGATAACCAGGCTGGCAGAGAATATCATGAAAGCAGTTTGGTAGTCTTCAATAACAGTCTTCAACAGTGCGGCATGGATAAGAACTGGGCGATCGCGATCGGCATCAATCAATACCGCAACCTGCAACCGCTCCAGTTTGCTGTGCGAGATGCAGACGCTATGCAAGATTACTTCCTGAATGAAGTTAGCTTCCAGAAGGTTTATCCCTTCTCCGACCATTCCCCACCGATCCAACAAGACTACGGCTCCCCTCTGGATTCCACCCCCACCTTCACTACCCTCAAGCGATTTTTACGCACCCGGTTTGATAAACCCTTCTTGCAAACGGGCGACAACCTTTGGTTTTTCTTTGCCGGACATGGGATTCGCCATGAAGACCGAGATTATTTAATGCCAATTGATGGCGATCCCGGCGATATCGATGGCACCGCTATTCCCATTGCCTATGTGACCGAACGGTTACGCCGCAGTGGAGCCGATAATGTCGTGTTGCTGCTGGATGCCTGCCGCAATGAAGGACGGCGATCGGGTGTGGGCGTTGGGGAAGAAGTGCAACCGGGAGTAATCACCTTGTTTTCCTGTAGTCCGCATGAAGTTTCCTATGAAATTGAGACAATTCAGCAAGGAGCCTTTACCCAGGTGTTATTGCAAGGATTGCGCCTCCAAGGTGAAGCAAACTGCGCCACCGTCGAACGGCTAGACCAACATCTGCGCCATTCCTTGCCTCAACTCAACCAGCGCCATGCCAAACCTCGACAAACTCCCTACGTCACCGTTGAACCCGCCGCAAAGTATCACCTGATCTTACTCCCCCGATATGCCACTGTTCGAGATGCCGACAATTTGAAAATGGAGGCATTCAAAGCGGAAACCGCCCAAAACTATGAACTCGCCGAACAGTTTTGGATTCGCGTCCTCACCGTTTCTCCCGCCGATCCCGATGCCATCCAGGCGATTCGTCGCCTTCCCCAAATGCCTTTGGAGAAACAGGCAAATATCAATTCACTGTTCGCATCTAAATTGATTGAGGATGCTCAATCCTCACGAGGGCAACAAGTAAAAGTAGCAATAAATTTAAAGCAGAAGACTTTGCAGTCGATGAAACATCGAACATTAATTCCATTGCTTCGTCTAGTAGTTGTAACTTTAGGATTTTATCTGCTTGCTTGGGCTACGGGGTCACAATGGCTAGTAGCAATATTTGGTATTTCAGCGGGTGTATTATTGTTTCTATACGTAACGCTAGTCATTCTTTGTGTGATGAATTTTGATTAAAATCACCAGTCTTAAATTGTCTGGCTAGGTTGCTCTGCTATGTAAATCCTGCAATATTTCCTCTTTGTCTAACGCACAATGCTTCTAGTGTTCCGTCAAGAATTTTTTGAGGGATTTTCAACCCTCAAAAAACAACCTCTCAATCATTCCCTATCTGTCAAATCAATTGACAGCCTACTAGCTTTTGTATAAAGTCTGCTGACTGATTATGTTTAGACAAAAAACATCAAGCAATTTGAATTGAATGCAACTTGGCGATTAAAAGTGAGATCAATAGTTAGGACTGAATCAACAGTGGCAATTCTAGTTGTCGGCTGCTGTGGGGCGGTTCCTGAATATACAATCCAGGGCTATTGCCCTTTTGCTTGCCGCCTCTTCAATCATGCAGGGTCGCGCGACTTCAACTTCTTCGATTTTCGTGTTTGTTGTTCGGCATAAAGGACTCTGTGGCGATTCGTGTCTTCGTGGTTCATCTTCAAGCCTTCGTCGCGATCGCAAACCCCTTGTCACCCTATCCACTTGAGTTGAAAAATTAAAGGTTATTTTAGGCGAATATGGAGACGCAAGAGCAGAGGACAAAGAACATGGCAGACGAAGCGGCGCAACTGTGGCTGACAACGGAAGTCGAGACGATAAAAACCACGGAAGTAGTGCAGGGAGGGCGAGAAGGTGGCGATATTGGCGGTGGTTTTGGACAACCAAAAGTCACAGAACAGGTCAAGACGATTGTGCGGCAACGGGTGCCACTGGATGCTGTTGCCCTCAAAACTCAGATGAACGGGTTGCTGCAAGTCGTTGGAGAGGTCTTTGACCAGGCAACCCAAAATAGTGATCTCACACTCGATGAAGTGGAACTTTCGGTTGAGATTAACGCTCAAGGGCAAGTAAGTATTATGGGCAATGGGGGTTCGCTCAATGATAAAGGTGCCATCAAACTGAAGTTCAAGCGATCTACTCCAATAGTTTGAGAAGGGGCGTAACTGAGCGAACGATCTGCTTTTGGGAAAGGGGCGATCGTGGGTGTAAAGGGTTCCCCACCTGAGAGCCACGTTTTAGAATGCAACTTCGTATTAACACCTAATTCTCGATTCTCGCCTCCGGCAAAATCAGCATAGCATCGCCGAAGGAATAGAAACGGTAGTCCGCCGCGATCGCCAGGTCATAAAGATCCAGCAAGCGCGATCGTCCAATTAATCCACTCACCAGCATCAGCAAACTGGATTTGGGCAGATGAAAATTGGTAATCAACCCTTCCACCACCCGCCATTTATAGCCCGGATAAATAAACAGGTTGGTTTTACCTTGAAACGGTTGAAGCTGTCCTGCTTGAGCGGCTCCTTCCAACGCCCGCACCGCCGTAGTGCCCACGGCAATGATTCGTCCGCCTGCTGCCTGCGTTTTACGAATCTGTTCTACGGTTGCTAACGGCACTTCTGCCCATTCTGAATGCATCTGGTGAGTCGTAATATCCTCTACTTCCACCGGGCGAAAGGTGCCTACCCCAACATGGAGGGTCACAAATGCTTGCTGAATTCCTTGAGCCTGAAGAATTTGTAGCAGTTCAGGGGTGAAATGTAGCCCTGCGGTTGGGGCAGCAATGGCTCCCAAGCGATCGCCATAGACAGTTTGATATTGGTCGGGATCGCTGGTCGGGTTGGTAATGTAAGGCGGTAAAGGCATCTGCCCATAGATTTCTAACCAATCTCGTAAGGATTGATCAGGCGGTAGCTTAAACTGCAAAATTCGCCCACTCGTCGCGCTATCTGTTGCCAAAACATCAGCAGTCACCGCAGGAGCACTTTTCAAACCAGAGTCAGACTGAACCGAGGATTGCCCAAACCAAATTTGCGTACCCGGTTTTAAGCGTCGTCCCGGCTTGACCAGCGCTAACCAGCGATGAGAAAAATCATGGTCACGTTTTTCCTCTTCTGGTTGGGGTTCTAGGAGCAACACTTCTACGGGCAGCCCACTCGCTTTATAGCCATGCAAACGGGCAGGCAGCACGCGGGTATTATTTAAGACTAAAAGATCTCCCGATTTCAACCAGTTGGGCAAGTCTCGAAAGATTCCATGGGCTTGCTGCAAATTCCCTTTGACTACTAACAACCGAGCCTGATCCCTGGGTACAGCCGGAGTTTGGGCAATGTGTTCCGTCGGCAGGGTGTAGTCGTAATCCGCAAGCACGAGATCGCAGTTCACAGTGGTCTTTCCAATCTCTAGGTTCCTATCCTCTACACAGGATAAATGATTTCTGGGTGCAACTCATCCCAACCCTTTCAGAATTAAAATCAGGTGATGACTGCATACTGCTGCGTCCTTATCTCACCTGCCATATTCTCACCGTGTTGTCTGAACTGCCACTGGCGATCCGGTAGCCGTTGGGACTGAGGCTGACAGCGTTCACACCGCTAATGTGGTCGCTGAGGGTGGCTTTTAGGTCGCCTGTTTCTATGTTCCACAGTTTGATTGTAGTGTCGCTGCTGCCGCTAACGAGGGTTTTACCGTCCATGCTGAGCGCGATGGAATTGACTGAATCGCTATGTCCGCTGAGGGTACGAATCACTTCACTCGTAGTCAGGTTCCAAATTTTGATCGTTTTGTCTTTACTGCCGCTAATCAGAGTTTTACTGTTGGGCGCGATCGCGATCGCATTGACCGCACCAAAATGGCTTTTGGGCAACGTTCGGATTAAATCTCCTGTTTTTAGGCTCCATAGCTTTATTTGGTTATCCAATCCACCGCTAGCCAGCAGTTGGCTATCTGGACTGACTGCCACCGCCCGAATCATCCCTGCCGTATTAGAAAAAATCCGTAGGGCTTCCCCCGTTGCCAATTGCCAAATCCGTGCCGTCCGATCTTC
>QBMH01000017.1:26991-39885 GCA_003249025.1 Leptolyngbya sp.
CCGATCTCCCCCGCCGCTGGCAAGTAAGTGACCCACCCCATAAAACGCCACCGATTTTACATCATCAGAGTGACCCGTTAAGGTATGAAGCAAACTGCCATTGGTCAGGTTCCACAGCTTAATCGTGTGGTCATCGCTGCCACTCGCTAACATGCGGCTATCGGGACTGACGGATAAACAGTTAACCGGTTTAGTATGTGCCTTTAAGGTTTGCATCAAACTGCCCGTTTCCAAATTCCAGACCCGAATTGCATTATCCAAACCACCACTGATGACCGAGTGACCATCGGGACTGATGCATACCGCCATCACCCAGCGAGAATGCCCAGTCAGGGTATGCAAACAGCGGTTTCCCTGACCGCTAGAGGGTGGAGTTGACAGCCGCCCTGCTGACACCTGGGGGTTGGAGGGTGCAGCCGCACTAGATTGACTGCGAGATTGACCAGAAGGAGTGCCAGATGCGGAGGCTGGAGCTAACGGGGTACTCCGAGGCTGAGAGGAGGGCGGCGAAGAGGTCATTTTGGGAAGGGGATGGGCTGGTTGGGAAGGAGCAACACCCAAAGAACTTGCGGGCGCTGCCGGACGAGATAGGGCCGATCTCAAATCTCGCATGACTGCATCAGCGGATGGATACCGTTCGCTGACTAGATCCCTCAGCATTTTTTCGAGAATTTGGGCGATCGCGTTACTGATGCTGCCGCCTTGCTGATGGAGGCGATCGCGCCATAGCCAGCGCCCCTCCATGGGGTCGTACAAATCATCGGGTTTAACGTGAGTCATCAAAAAAATGCAGGTCGCTGCCAAGCTATAAATATCGCTGGCTGGATACGCTTTGCCGCCGCGTAGTTGTTCCATCGGTGCATAGCCCTCAGTTCCAATCCGCGTACCGGGTTGCCCCGTTGCCTCTGCCGACAGCAGTTTTGCCACGCCAAAATCAATTAGCACCAGTTTGTTGTCGCTTGCCCGTCGTATAACGTTGGACGGCGTAATATCGCGATGGATGACGTGATGATCGTGAACAAACTTCAGCAAAGGCAGCAAACCTACCAGCACTTCGCGAATTCGTCGTTCGCCAAAATGCCCGTATTGAAGGGTTTCTTGCAGCAAGGTCTGTCCTTCAACAAATTGCTGCACTAGATAAAGTCGCTGCTCGTGTTCAAAATATGCCAGCAGCGTTGGAATCTGGGGATGCTCACCCAGTTCATTGAGCCGCTCTGCTTCTTGCCGAAAAAGTTGCACCGCTTTATCAAGCGACTTTGTGCCTTTTACTTGGGGCGAAAATTGTTTGATGACGCACTGAGCGTTGAGCCGATCGCTATCTAGCGCTAAGTAGGTTTTGCCAAAGCCTCCTTGCCCAATCGGTCGCGCTACTCGATAGCGACCACGCAATATGGGAATTAGTTTGGCACCACAACTTAGGCAAAATTCAGCATCATCAGCATTTTGCGGCTGCTGGCATTCAGGATTTAAGCAACAGGTCATACACAGACATCCAGGACATATCCCATCATTTTCGCCTGTTCCAAAGATTTACAGTGCTTTTTAGAGAAAGAAGGCAAAAAAGGGACTGAAGCGAAGAGATTTTACGCTTCAGTCGCCTTAAGTTTTTAGCTTGAGCCGTAAAAACTGTTTGAAGCTCAAAGCGTTTTACACAAGTAGTTGATACTGATAGCAGATCGCTAATGTGATTACGTGAGTTATTTTGAAGTGCAGTGTGCAAGGAGCAATGGCTATGGCAAGACGAACGAGTGCAACAGGGTTCTTGAGAGACTTTCAAGAGTTTATTCTGCGCGGCAATGTGATTGAGTTAGCAGTTGCCGTAATTATCGGGGGTGCCTTTGGCAAAATTGTGGAGGCGTTTGTGAATTGGTTAATGTCTGTTGCGTTGAAGCCAGCGTTGGAAGCGGCAAAGGTGAATCAGCTCAAGGATCTCCCGTTTGGGCTAGGCGACTTAGCGATCGCGATCGTCAATTTTTTGATCGTTGCTTTTGTGATCTTTTTGATTATCCGCGCTCTCGAAAAGTTTATGCGAAAGCAAGACGCAGAAACCCCACCCGATCCGATGCTGGAATCGCAAGAACGTTTAACAGCCGCGATCGATCGCTTAACCGACAGGATGAACCAAGCTTAAATATAGCGGCATGCAAAAGGCACCTTCATTCAGGTGCCTTTTATATTTCAATCTCTAAGATTCTAAATCTCGATTGGCGTTGATCTTTATTGGCGTTTAAATCTGGCAAGCCATTCCCGCAGTTGGTCAGAGGCAACATCGCGTCCGCCTAAACCAAAGGCGATCGCGATCGCCACTGAAATCGCGCCCAGTAACAAGCCAAACGCTAAGTTGATAATATCCGGCGCAATGCCGATTTGCCGCAGTGCCAATGCGGACACCAGCACTAAAATCGAGATTTTTGCCGTTTGCCCCAATATCTTAGATTGCGGCGTGCCGGAACTGGCAATCAAGTTGTAGGCAAGGTTGGCAAAATATAGCCCCACCGCAAAAATCACCAAGCCGACCAGAATTTGTCCAAAAATTATTAATAGCCCACCGACTAATGCTGTCAAAGAGGGAATTCCTAAAACGTCGATCGCCGCCACTGCCGCAAATAACACAATGCCAATCAGCGAGACAATGCCAGCAATTTCCGATGGAGTGCGGGTCGAAATTCCTCTGCCGGCATCGGGTTCAATTAACAAGGGATCGTTGTAAGGGCGATCTATGGGCGGTGGGGGTGGAATGATCGCAGCCTGGGATGGCAAGCCCAACCAGACCAAAATATTGTTAAACCCAATACTGGTGAGTACGTTAGTGACTAATTTCTGGACAAACTGACCCACGACATAGCCCACCGCCAGAATGAAGATTGCCGTGAGAATTTGCGGGATCGCTTCTAAAAAACGATTTAGCAGGGTTTGAACCGGCTGTAACGGTCCTCGCAGATCTAATACGCTTAGAATCGCAGGCAGGAAAAATAGCAGCACAAACCAGTAGAGGACATCCCCTAACGTTTCGCTCAGTAGCAATTGGTTTGATCGCGCAGTCGGTCTATCGGTTGCCTGGGTTAACTTATCATCCAAGGAAAAGGAGTGAGCAATCCGAATTGCCACCAGCCGAGTAATGGTTGCCACCAACCAAGCGATCGCCGCAATGATTGCCGCCCCACCGATGCGCGGCAGATAGGCAAAAATTTGGTTGAGGAAATTATTGAGAGGTTCCGAGACGGTGGTGAGTTTGAGTACATTTAATGCTGCAACCACCGCCAGGATTATCACAATCCAGAAAACGACTGCTGAGGCAATGCCTTCAATGCTAGTTACATTTTCTTCACTAGCGGTCAGGTTGGTAATCCGATTATCTAAATCTGTTTTGTTGAGCAGCTTCCGAACTAGGGATGCCAAGAAGGCTGCAATTACCCAACCAATCAGGAAGATCGCGATCGCTCCTACTAAATTTAAGAGCAATCCTGGTAAATCTCTGCCCATATCGAACGCCCCAGGAGCCGATGTAGTGGAAGTTACCACGGTAGGCGTTTGCCCAAGCAGTAGATTAAAACCCCTCATCGAACCACTGGCGATCGAGTGCACAGTACCCAAAGAATATTGAATCATGGTGCGCCTCTGAAAATTTCTAACATCAAGCCGTCGATAAACCCTATAAACTGCTCTAGTTTGCTTAAAAAGAGCAAATCTTGAGAATTTTTATCGTGATCTTATCCTGTGTTGTCATTGCCAATAATACGGCAATCGCAAGAATTTCTTTGCTTTGATCAATACGAAAAATACTAAATGTTGCGATCGCCTGCTGTATATCAAACAGACGGAATTGCCAGTGACCAAAATCAACTTTCATCCCAAAGAACTTAAATGGATTAAAAATATTTAATAAGTTTATATTCTCTTGATAAAATTCAGAAGCTAAATAAAATTTGGTAGCGTAAATTACCAAAAATTAAACTTAGCAATTTGCTTTTACTTGGAAGGATGAGCTGCTATGCCTTTAACAAAAAAACTCCTTGCAGAATTTATTGGAACCTTCTGGCTAGTCCTGGGTGGCTGCGGTAGTGCCGTACTTGCAGCAGCGTTTACGGGTGGAAAACTCACGGATCAAATTCCCTTTCCTCTAGGAATCGGATTACTAGGAGTTTCTCTTGCCTTTGGTTTAACCGTTTTTACCGGTGCCTATGCCTTGGGTCATATCTCTGGTGGGCATTTTAATCCAGCCGTGTCGTTTGGTCTGTGGGCTGGCAAGCGCTTTCCCGGCTCCGAATTGCTTCCTTACATCATTGCTCAAGTGCTGGGTGGAATCTTGGGCGCTGGCGTTCTCTATCTGATTGCGACCGGCAAGCCAGGATTTACCATCGATCCAACGGCAGCCGGCGTTTTTGCCACCAACGGTTACGAGGCTCACTCTCCCGGTGGCTTTAGCTTGCTTGCTTGCTTTGTGACTGAGTTTGTTTTGACCTTCATCTTCTTGATTGTGATTCTCGGTGCCACCGATTACCGTGCTCCTGCTGGGTTTGCGGGTGCTGCCATTGGCTTAGCCTTGACGCTGATTCACTTGATCAGTATTCCAGTGACGAATACTTCTGTGAATCCTGCCCGGAGTTTAGCGCCTGCCTTATTTGTCGGCGGCACGCCTCTAGCGCAGGTGTGGCTTTTCTGGTTGGCTCCCATTTTGGGCGCGATCGCGGCTGGTTTCCTTTACTACAATTTCTTTGAGCATTCTCGTCGAACCGATGTACTGGATGAGGAAGTCGCTAGAGTTCGTTAGTGAATGACGGATTGATTGACAGTGAAAGGCTTTTTATCAGGAGCGATCGCGCTCCTTTTTTGCTTAAACTTTACCGGCATAAAGATCTTGTTTTGAACTTGGGCATTCCAACCCTGAAAGGCTAGGCTGGTATGAAGTAAGAGTAGGAAGAAACGGATATGTCGCAACCAACGATCTTGGTAACGGGTGGAGCGGGTTACATTGGCTCCCATGCGGTGCTGGCATTACAGCAGGCGGGCTATGGAGTAGTCGTTTTAGATAATCTTGCCTATGGACATCAAGATATTGCACGGGAGGTATTAAAGGTGGAGTTGGTGGTGGGGGATACCTGCGATCGCCCTCTCCTGGATAACCTTTTTGCCACTCATAATATTGCCGCTGTGATGCATTTTGCCGCCTTTACCTATGTCGGAGAATCGGTCACCGATCCAGCAAAGTACTATCGCAACAACTTTGTGGGCACTCTGACCCTACTCGAAGCGATGATGGCTGCTTCCATCGATAAGTTTGTGTTTTCTTCCACTTGTGCAACCTACGGCGTGCCTAAAACCGTTCCCATGTCAGAAGATCACCCCCAAGATCCGATTAGTCCGTATGGGGTCAGCAAACTGATGATTGAGCAAGTGCTAAAAGATTTTGACAGCGCCTATCAGTTCAAATCGGTTCGGTTTCGCTATTTCAACGCTGCTGGGGCTGATCCAACAGGGCAATTGGGCGAAGATCATGTACCTGAAACCCATTTAATTCCGCTCGTGTTGCTGACTGCCTTGGGTAAACGGGACTCTATTTCTATTTTTGGCACCGATTATCCAACTCCCGATGGAACCTGCGTTCGCGATTATATTCACGTCACCGATTTGGCAGAGGCTCATGTGCTGGGGCTGAAGTATTTGCTTGAAGGCGGCGATACGACGGTTTTCAACTTGGGCAATGGCAACGGTTTTTCCGTCAAAGAGGTGATTGAAGCCGCCCGTCAGATTACCGATCGCGAGATTAAAGCAGTGGAGTGTCCCCGTCGTCCTGGCGATCCGCCTGCGTTAGTCGGCAGTAGCGATCGCGCCCGTAGCATCTTGGGTTGGAATCCCCAGTACGCCGACTTGAACCAGATTATTACCCATGCCTGGAACTGGCACCAAAAACGACATGGCGAAGGGTAAATTGTAAATTGCAGTGGTGATCTCGTGGGTGCGTTTCGACTACGCTCAACGCACCCTAGAAAATTGGCAAGTAGAAACAAGAAATGCCTAAACGAATCATCGTGCTGGTAGTGATGGGACTATTCCTAGGGTGCACAGTTGTTGGCATGACGCAATTGCTAGAAGTGCGAGTGATGTGGCTGCTCTTGACCCGATATTGTCCCGGTTGCGATCTAGAAGGCGTGGATCTACCAAGAGCCAATTTGCAAAATGCCAACTTGCAGAACGCTAGGCTAAACCGGATTAATCTGAGCGAAGCCAATTTGCAGGGAGCCAACCTCACCCAAGTCAGTTTGCAATATTCGGATCTCAGCCTTGCTGACCTAACCCATGCCACTTTATCAGGCGCTACTCTAGAAGCAGCCGATCTGAGCGGAGCAATTCTCATCGAAGCCAATCTTCAAAACGCTTCCCTGAAACATACGAGTCTCCGATTTGCCGATTTAGACGCGGCTAATTTAACTGGAACTAACCTATCGCAAGCAGATTTGGATGGCGCTAGTGGAGTTCGGGAGGAGTACAGGGTGCGGAATGCGGAGGACGGATCTCAAAATTCTGAACTCAAAACTCCCAACTCTGAACTTAAAACTCTGAACTAAATCGTTCGCTATGTAACTGACAGATAATGCTGAGTTTGAGAAACTGCAATGATGCGATTTAATCCTTCAGTAAAATCTGCCGCGATCGCGGGTGGAGTCAGTATTTTGGCAGGGGGCATTGCCTTTGCTTACTGGCAATTTGGCAAGCATCCAAGCTGTCTGCGTATGGTGTCGGGCGGCAATTTAGAAAGTGTTTATAGTACAGGCTGCGTCCATCCTCAGCGTTATCGACGATGGACACTGACCGCACAACAGGAGCAGGGTGAATTATAGCTATAGCCTTAAGATTCTCGCTTTACCCTGCCATTTCTAGCCCTGCTTCTGCTCGGTGCTGATTCCAACGAGTTAGATCGGCAAAAGAGCGATCGCGATAGATGCCATAGCGTTCTTGTTTATTGCGAATGCGATCGGGTAACGCAGGCAAAATGCCGAAGTTGGGCGGCATCGGCTGAAAATGTTTGGGTGATGCTGAACTGATAAACTCAAACAGCGCGCCGATCATCGTGGTTCCCGGCAACACGAGGGGAGTTTGCCCCAATGCCACCCTTGCCGCGTTAGTGCCAGCCAGCCAGCCGCCAGCCGTCGCCGCCGTATAGCCTTCGGTGCCCACCAACTGTCCTGCGGCAAGTAAGGTTGATCGCTGTTTAAACTGCAACGTTGGATGCAGCAGTTCTGGCGCGTTGATAAATGTATTCCGGTGCATTACCCCCATTCGCACAAATTCCGCGTTTTCCAAACCCGGAATCAGCTTGAATACCCGTTTTTGTTCGCCCCAGCGCAAATTGGTTTGAAAGCCAACCATATTCCATAATTGACCCGCCTTGTCTTCTTGCCGCAGTTGCACCACTGCATAGGGGCGCTTGGCCTTGTTTTCGGGTTCGCGAAAATCTCCCAGGCGTGGATCAAACAAGCCCACGGGTTTGAGGGGACCGTAGCGCATCGTATCTTCACCGCGTCGTGCCATCTCTTCAATCGGCAAACAAGCTTCAAAAAATTTGGCGGTTTCTCGCTCAAAATCTTTCAATTCTGCTTGTTCTGCCTGACACAGTTCTTGCCAAAAGTGGAGATATTGCTCCCGGTTCATGGGGCAGTTGAGATAGGCTGCTTCGCCGCGATCGTATCGGGATGCTAAAAAGGCAAGATCATAGTTAATCGATTCGCCGACCACAATTGGGCTGGCTGCATCAAAAAAGCTCATGTAGTCCATGCCAGTAAAGCGATGCAGATCATCTGCTAAATCGGGACTGGTTAAAGGACCTGTGGTCAGCACAACGATGCCATCTGTAGGAATGGCGTGAATTTCGCCTCGACGCAGTTCAATTAACGGATGAGATTCCAGCGTTTCAGTTAAGGTTTGGCTGAAGACGGCGCGATCGACCGCTAAGGCTCCTCCCGCAGGCACGGAATGGCTATTGGCAGTAGAAATCACAATTGAGCCAAGCCGCCGCAGTTCTTCATGCAGCAATCCAGAAGCGCGATCGCTTGCCTGTGCCCCAAAGGAATTACTACACACCAACTCTGCCAAATGCTCGGAATGATGCGCCGGACTCAGCCTCTGGGGGCGCATTTCATGCAAAATCACAGGCACACCCGCCTGGGCAACTTGCCATGCTGCCTCTGTTCCAGCTAATCCGCCGCCAATCACATGAATGGGTTGCTGCATCATACTTGCGTCCATATTCCGCCAACTGACTGCTTTCTGATCATTGTCTTCAATTCGCTTCAGATTTGGGCGAAGGAGTCCCTTTCTTCTTCAGATCAAAGTAGGCTTTTAGCACTTGCCGGACGATCGGTGCCCCGACAGAACCGCCGCCGCCCCCGGATCGCTCGGCAAAGGCGACTACCACAATTTCAGGAGTCTCGGAGGGGGCATAGGCACCAAACCAGGTATCTGAGCCACCGCCCACATCTTCGGAGGTGCCGCTTTTACCGGAAATTGCAGGCAGGCTGGGATCATCCACCGCCCCGCCCGTGCCGTAAGTCACGACTGCTCGCAGCCCTTCCTTAATCTTTTTAGCGGTTGTAGGCAGCATATTTAAAGATTCTCGCCAGTTTTTCGATTCTTCATTGTCCTTGAGCAAGTGAGGCTTCACCAAAAAGCCGCCGTTGGCAGGCACCGCAAACATGACCGCAACTTGCAGCGGCGAGGTTAACAGGTAGCCTTGCCCGATCGACATATTCACGGTGTCGCCCAAAAACCAGCCTTCTTTCAATTCTTTTCGCTTCCAGGCATCATCAGGCACCAAGCCAGGAGATTCCTCAACCCCTAGCTCAATGCCCGTTTTGCGCCCAAACCCAAAGCGCCGCGTCCAGTCGATTAGGGCTTGGTCACCAATGGTCATTCCTACTTGGTAAAAGAACGTATCACTGCTGTGGGCGATCGCGCCCGGAAAATCTAACGGACCAAAACCCGCCCGGTTCCAATCATTAAATTCAATGCCGCCAATGGTAATAGACGGATAAGTTGGTAATACGGTATCGGGAGTAAATTTACCCGACTCCAGCCCTGCGGCAGTTGTGACAATCTTGAACGTGCTAGCCGGTTGAAAAGCTTGCAACGCCCGATTAACAAAGGGATGATCTGCACTTTGCAATTGTTGCCATTGGGCATCGGTGATGCGGGTTGAAAATAAATTAGGATCAAAGGCTGGACGGCTGACCATAGCTAAGACGGCACCATTCCGAGGATCAAGCGCCACGATCGCCCCCTTGCGATCGCCCAACGCCTGCTCCGCCACCTTTTGCAAATCCACATCCAGCGTCAGTGTCACATCCTGCCCTGTCTTGGTAGACTTCTGCCCCAAAATTCGCACCACCTGCCCCGCACCATCTACCTCTACCTGCTGACCGCCCCACTCGCCCCGCAGCAAATTCTCATACGCTAACTCAATGCCCATCTGCCCCGTTACATCTCCCAGGCGATAACCATCATCCTTACGTCGCTTCAGTTCCTCGTCGCTCAGTTCGCCCGTATAACCCAGGATATGGGCTGCCAAATCCCCATTTGGGTAGTAGCGCACCGCTTCCGCATCCACCTGCACCCCTTCTAACTCTGCACTATATTCGGTGAGAGCCGTGACCTGTGCTGGACTAATGCCCCGCGCCATCCGTACTAAAAACGGTGAGTTATACCCTGCTTGATCGAGGCGCGATTGCACTACTTTTTCAGGGATTTTGAGAATTTCAGATAGGCGCTTCACCGTGCCGCCCCATTCTCCTTTCTTGCGAGCTAAGGGCCACAAAAAGACCGAATGTGACAATCGGCTTCCTGCCAATATCCGACCCTTGCGATCTAAAACTTTGCCTCGTTCAGGTTGCTTAGGAATCAGCCGAATGCGATTGTTTTCAGCCAACTTCCGATTGGCAGTGCCGTCTAAAAGCTGCAAATATACTAAGCGACCTCCCAAACCACCCAGCACTATTAAGGATGCGATCGCCATCAAAAAAATCGAACGATAGCGCTGTCCCACCGTACGAGTTTCAGATTGGGTAACCGTAGTAAAAGGCAATTGAGTTAGCGTCATGAACCAGCAACAGTAACAACTTATTTACTTAGCAACGAAGATTCACTGAGTAAATGTAAACCTTAGCGCAAGAGGTCATTGCCATTAGCCCGTCGCAAAAATATTAACCCAGAGTAAAAGCCCCATCTCTTGCAATGGCAATGTAAAGAAGGTAGATAAAGGGAATGCAAAAGAAAAATGGCTAGTTGATGACTCTATTTGCAAGTTGGGCACCTTATAATCATGCAATCCAAAGAAATTTTGCAATTCCTCTAGATTGCTAGGATAGTTCACTTTGGGTGCATATCTGGATGTAATGTATGGCAATTACAAGCCGGGTCAGCTTAACCTAGCTTTGTGAAGGGGTGATGAATGGATACAATAAACCAAATGTCTGCTTCAATACCTTATCAAATTACGAGATGAGGATTGAACGCTCACAGGGAAATCTCCACTATGTCTCAGGCTGAGATCGAAAATCGAACCTTTACGACAGCCGACACCGAATTCGATGTTGAACTTCGTAAGGTTTCCAAACTTTATAACCACGAACCAGTTGTTCGCGGCGTTGATTTGAAAATTCGTAGAGGAGAATTTTTTAGCATTTTAGGACCGTCTGGGTGCGGTAAAACTACAACACTACGGTTAGTTGCAGGCTTTGAAACCCCATCCTCAGGAGAGGTTTTGATTCGAGGTCAATCGGTCAATCGGATACCTCCCTATCGTCGTCCGGTGAACACCGTTTTTCAAAGTTACGCCCTGTTTAGTCATCTTACGGTTTGGGAGAATATTGCGTTTGGACTCCGCCTTAAAAAACAAAGCAAGGCAATTGTGCAAAGCCAGGTAGATGATGCATTAAAGCTGGTCAAAATGGATGGGTTTGCTAAGCGCTTTCCAATGCAACTCTCTGGTGGGCAACAGCAACGGGTGGCATTAGCAAGAGCCTTGGTCAATCGTCCTGCTGTGTTGTTGTTGGACGAACCGCTGGGGGCACTGGATCTCAAACTACGAAAAGAAATGCAGGTAGAGCTTTCTACGCTTCACCAAGAACTGGGCTTGACTTTTGTGATGGTGACTCATGACCAAGAGGAGGCAATGAGCTTGTCTGATCGCATTGCCGTGATGAATCAAGGTAACATCGAGCAGATCGATTCTCCAGAACAGATTTATGAACATCCCAAAACGCCTTTTGTGGCAGATTTCATTGGAGATACCAACCTGTTTTACGGCAAAATTGAGGGGTTTTCTGCTAATGCCCTCTGGCTAATTACCGATAACGGGTTGAAGATGAAGGCGAAGCCCTCCAATTCTGGAGAACCCCTCACCTCTGGCTCAGTCGTTGTGAGTGTGCGACCTGAAAAAATTCGCCTGAGCCTATCGCCCTTTGAGCATGAAGCTAATGCCTTTGAAGGACGGCTCCGCACGGTCATGTATCTAGGAACTCATGTTCATTATGTGGTGGAGTTAGCATCGGGCGATCGCTTAACCGTCATGCAATCCTGTATCTCCGGCGAGTTGCCCGGAGAAGACACTCCGCTTTATCTTCTGTGGGATGTAAATGATTGTCTGGCGCTGCCGATGACGGAGGAAGGGTAGTAGGGGTCAGGTATCAGGTATCAGGGGTCAGATATTAGACTAGGAGACTCATAGCAATTTTGCATCACTCTTCATCTCATCATCTTGGTCGTCGCCAGTTTTTGCAGACCGCGATCGCGTCCGCTTCTGGGCTAGCGCTATCGGGCTGTGGCTGGACGTTGGCAGAAGTGCGCCCGGTGCAAGGAAAAACAGGCGCAGCCAATGAACTTTATATTTATACGTGGTCTAACTATATTGATACTGATTTGCTGCGGGAGTTTACCGCTCAAACCGGAATTCGCGTTATTGCCGATACTTTTGACGCAAATGAGACGATGCTGGCAACGTTTCAGGCTGGCAAAGGAGCCGCCTACAGCATCGTGTATCCGTCGGACTATTCGGTTGCCAAAATGCTAGATCTAAAGCTGCTAAAGGAGTTGGAGCAGCCTAAGATTGCAGGTTTGGAAAATATTTTGCCCAAATTTCGGACTTCTGTATATGATCCTGACAATCGCCATCATGTGCCAATTAGTTGGGGAACCACAGGCTTAGTCTACAACAGCGATAAGATCAAGCCACCTCCAGACGATTGGAATTACCTGTGGAAAAATCAGGAAAAGTTGACGGGTCGAATTACGCTTTTAAATGATACGCGGGAAGTCTTTGGAGCAACGCTGCGATCGCTGGGATACTCTTACAATTCCACTAATCCCAAAGAAATCCAGGAAGCCTTTGAAAAACTGAAGGTGCTAAAACCTGCGATCGCCAGCTTTACCACCGATGCATGGCGCGATCAGCTATTAGCGGGAGATTTAGTTATGGCAATGGGCTTTTCCATTGATGGCGTGCTGGTTTCTCAACAAAATCCAAAAATAGAATATGTCGTTCCCTCCAGTGGCACCTCCCTGTGGAACGATACTATGGTGATTCCCAAGAATGCACCTAATCCCAGTGCTGCCTACGCCTGGATTAACTATATGTTGCAGCCAGCCGTTGCCTCCCAAGTCACAGAGCGTCTCTTTTTTGCCACCCCAAACAAAGCTGCGTTTGATCAGCTTCCGGCTCCAATCCGCAATAACGAAGCCTTGTTTCCACCCGATAGCATTCTTCAAAACTCTCAGGGCATTGTGCCATTGCCCCGTGTGATCGAAGAACTTTACGAAAAATATTGGACAATCCTTACCAGTAGCTAACCAAGGTTCTGAGTAAAAACTGACCAATCGTCCCTCGCCCCCTCGCCCCTTTATGAC
>QBMH01000180.1 GCA_003249025.1 Leptolyngbya sp.
TTGCCGCTTGTTTGATTGTCGGTCGTAAGCTCCTAACATTTTCCGGATAGGCTCTAAGTGAACCCACGATCGCGTTTAGGGTTTTTGATCTAATCGAATCGCTTGCTCCAACGCTGTTTTTTCCCTAGCCCGTTTCGCATAGGGTTCTAGTGTTGCCCGATCACACCCCGTCAACAGTTGTAGATCATCTAGGCTCATGCCCCGCATCAATAGTTCCACACGCCAAGTTTGTTGCGCTTGGGCGATCGCGGGAGGGTGCCCTTCTGGGGTCAGCAATCCGTCTGTCCAAGTATTCCACCGCTGACGCAACTCTACTTCTAATAGCGATTTACCATCATCACTGATAAATAACGATGGCTCGTTATCCTTGCGGCTTTTGAGCCATTGAGTCAACGGATTGCGGGTGTATGAACCATATCGTTTACCTAAGATCCATTGGTTCACTGGAACTTGGCGTGCTCCCTGAGCGACCTGCAAAAGTTGTTGACTAGCATCACTAATATAGTGTCTGCGGTGTAGAGAAATTATCTCTACTGGACTTAATCCAGCACCAAATAAAACATAGGCGATCGCATAATCTTGCAAACCTGATTTCTTCGATTTTTGCAAAATACTATGAACTAAACTTACAGATAAATCGGACAGGGTTAAACTAGCGGAAGACTCAGATTGGACTGAAGAAACTAGGCTCAAAGAGAGTTGTGAAGCACTAGAAAATGCTCCATTCAAAAAGAGCGCTATAACAGAGTCTAAAAAATCATCTCGGTTTTGCCAAAGCTCATGAAACTCACTGGTGAACTCGATCACGGCATATCCTAAAAGCATCCCATTCAGCAAACTTGCCAATTTCTCAGCGGGAAGATGGGTCTGCAATTGCCTTTGTTCAATCACCATCGCAAAATAATCGGCAACGTAGCGATTTGCCTGGGTCAATCCTTTGCCCAACGCTGCCCGATTTTCTACGGGATATTGTCCGGCTTCGCCCACCACCGATCGCACCACGGCTGGAACCGCTTCTAATGCCTGTAGATAGGCTGTGGCATAGGCTCTAAGTGCCTCATCAATACTGCTCAAACGACCAGACTCACTGGCTTGTCGTACCAATGCCTGCCCCAATTGAGTAAACACTGCCGCCTCTTGCATCACGGCTAACAGCAACCCATGTTTATTGCCAAACTGACGAAATAAAGTCACTTCATTCACTTCTGCCAGTTCAGCAATTTGCTTGGTTGTCGTTTCGGTGACCCCGTGGGTGGCAAACAGTTCAAGGGCAGAATGAATTAACCGCTGCCGAGTAGAGTTTCGCTGATCAGCCATGATTGAAGTGCAAGTGGCACTTGCATAAATCGTTAAAGATTGTTACAGTGAAAGAAATGTAAGCACTACTTGCATTTTCTCCAGTGTAAACGGTTTTTACGGGAGCGTCAGTTTTGCTAACTCTGCATCCGATCGCGCCCCTATGGAAATCACTCAACTATTAAGGAATACTGATGACTTCTACTTCGGCTAAAGTGGCACCTGTCGAGCAGTTGCCTCCTCTAGACTGGGTGAGCGTGGCGTTTTTTGGTGCAGTTCACGCGATCGCGCTTCTGTCTCCCTGGTTTTTCTCCTGGTCTGCCTTAGGCGTTACCCTGGTTTTGCATTGGCTGTTTGGCAGCATTGGCATCTGTTTAGGCTATCATCGGCTGTTGACCCATCGCAGCTTTCAAGTCCCTAAACCTTTGGAGTATGCGATCGCCGTGATTGGCACCTTAGCCCTTCAGGGTGGACCGATTTTTTGGGTAGCCGGACATCGCCTTCATCACTTGCACACGGAAGATAACGACAAAGATCCCTATTCTGCCAACAAGGGCTTTTGGTGGAGCCATATGTTCTGGCTGTTCTACCCAATCAAGAAATTTTTTGACTATGACCAGTACAAACAATACGCGCCAGAACTCGCTCGTGACCCTTTCTATCGCGCGTTAAATACCTATTTCTTGCTGCTTCAGTTGCCTTTAGGAATCGTGCTTTATCTAATGGGCGGCTGGTCATTTGTGATTTACGGCGTGTTTCTTAGAGCCGTGTTGTTGTGGCACAGTACTTGGTTGATCAATTCTGCCACTCACATGTGGGGATATCGCCGCTTTGAATCTGACGATAACTCTCGTAATCTTTGGTGGGCAGCGCTTTTGACCTATGGTGAAGGCTGGCACAACAACCATCACGCGGCTCCTAACGTGGCAAAAGCGGGGCTGAAATGGTGGGAAATTGATATGACTTGGTGGGCAATTCAAGGCTTAAGAAAACTGGGCTTAGCCAAACGAGTTATTTTGCCGACCCAGGATGTGTCATAAACATTTTCTCTGCTAAACAAACCTCTGTCATGAACCTATTGTGGTTTGGCAGAGGTTTTAGTTTGATCGTGTTTTAGTTTGATCGTGTTTTAGTTTGTATCAATATGTTTCTCAAGCAACCATCATGCTTGATCATCTTTCAAGGCTCGATGGAGTAATCGGCAGGGCCAAAGAAACGCGCCGCAAATGCTAACAGAGGCGATCGCAGCAATTTTGTGCCAATGCTTCGTCAACGGCTTAGTTGACTGGGAGGGAAGATCATCAGTGCTGGGTGGATCAAAGGCTGAAGGCGGTAGGTGACTCGCAGCATTAATCCCTTCAATTACGGCTCCAAGAAAATAAGCGCCTAGGGCAATGCTCAGCCAATGGTTCATAGGATTGTTCTAGAGAATGCCCTGCCCCAGCGATTGCCGTTCTTCAGCAATATCTCGAATCAGGGGAAGGCGTGACTCAATATAGGTATTAAGATTGTTCGCAGTTTGAGCATCAATCATCTGGTGATTGGCAAACTGATTGAGCAGCAATTTTACTAAGTCAGAATCATTAAACTGCAACAGAGTATTAACTTGGGTAGACTCGATTACAGCCCAAAGCTGTTGCATCATCTTGGCAGTGATCATCAGTCGTTGCCTCTTAAGGATTTCTTTATATTCTCACACTTTTCCAAATCCTACCGAACTTACCCCGCTGACTGTATAAATCAACCTATTAAAGTTAACGGTGCGGAGCGTAGACTTCGGCTGGAGTGTGATCAAATCGTTTTTGAAGGAACTCAACTAAGAGCCGAACTTTAGTAGAGAGATGACGATTAACAGGATAGATTACCGAAAGGGTGAGTTCAGGCGGATAATAATCGGGCAAAACGATCTGTAAGGTTCCTTGTTGAAGTTCAGCTTCAATCATAAAACGAGGGAGTAGGGCAATTCCTAAACCCCGAACCGCTGCATCTCTTAGCACCTCTCCGTTGTTTGAACACAGCACTCCAGACACGGCAATGGTGTGTGTGCCATCTGAGCCATGGAGTGTCCAGTGGTTTCCAGCGGCAAGTTGACCGTAATGTAGACAGGAATGCTGATGCAGTTCTGTTGGATGGGTGGGAATTCTGTCTGCTAAGTAGGTTGGGGCAGCACACAGCACTCGTGGAGCCGCAGCTAGGGGATGCACAATTAAGCTGGCAACCGTTTGAGGGGCTGCAATCCGAATGGTGATATCAAAGCCTTCCTCGATCGGGTCAATGAAGCGATCGCTGAGAGTCAGTTGCATCTGCAAATCGGGGTAATGCATCAGAAAATCGGCTAACGCAGGAGCCAAATGCAGTGTGCCAAAAGACATGGGCGCATTCACCCGTAACCGACCGCGTGGCTCCTCCTGCACTTGGGTCAGCGATCGCTCTGCTTCTTCAAGGTTTGCCAAAATTTCCACACACCGCGCACAAAATGCCAGCCCTGTTTCAGTGGGAGTCACCACTCGTGTACTGCGATGCAGAAGCTGCACTCCTAACTCATTTTCAAGCGCAATGACCAGCTTATTAACGGTAGATCGCGACACCCCCATTTCCCGCGCTGCCGCTGCAAACCCTGTTGAAGCAACAACTTGAGTAAAAGCACGAATTTGTTCAAACTTATCCATAGCTCAAGATTGTCTGTTTTATAGATACAATATGTTGATAAAATAGCATATTGTCTTTTGTATGGATTCAATTCATAATAATACTATTGATATTGGCTATGCCATCCTTTAGGAGGTCTGCAAAATGATTACCATTCGTCCAGCTCAAGCGCGAGGTGCGGTGAATATTGGCTGGCTCGACAGCCAACACACCTTTTCCTTCGGAGAGTATTACGACCCTAACCACATGGGTTTTGCGACTTTGCGGGTGATTAATGAAGATAAAGTCACTCCTGGCAAAGGGTTTCCGACCCACGGACATCGCGACATGGAAATTATTACCTATGTTTTGTCAGGCGCATTAGAACACAAAGACAGCATTGGTACGGGGTCAATTATTCGCCCCGGCGATGTGCAGCGGATGTCGGCTGGAACGGGCATTCGGCACAGTGAGTTTAATGCTTCCAACACGGAACCAGTCCACCTCTTGCAAATTTGGATGCTGCCAGACCAAACGGGTATTGAACCCAGCTATGAGCAAAAGACCTTTGCTGAGGCTGAAAAGTCTGGTAAGTTACGTCTCGTCGGCTCTCGTGATGGACGCGACGGCTCGATCACGATTCATCAAAACGTGGATCTGTATGCCACGGCTTTAGAAGAAGGTGAAAAGGTGAACCATGCGTTGGCAGAGGGACGAGTTGCCTGGTTGCAAGTGGCGCGAGGAGCGGTGCAGTTGAACGATCGCACACTGGTGGCTGGCGACGGGGCAGCGATCGCCCACGAATCGTTACTGCGTCTCCAGGCAATCAACTCGGCTGAAGTGCTGCTGTTTGATATGGCGGCATAAGTCAATGACTTGCCTAAACCGTGCGGCGGGAAAAAGTAGAGTGGCGATCGCCACTCTACTACAGCAAATTTCATTTCTGGCGTTGCGGCTTAGATTAAGTAACGCCAGCATAAACTGCTAGGGGCTGAAACCCGAAATTAGCCTACATCAGCCAAAGATTATTCACAATTTTTAGCCATTCTTGGAAATTATTGTTACCATTCTGCTGCTCCAGTCATTTTCACGCTCAGTGATGATGCGTGTTTAAAGTCCGTGAAAGATAGTAATTCGCTTCCTGGTCAGCCTAAAAAAGCCAATCTCAGCTTAAGAAAAGTTGCTAAACAAAAAAGCTACCGCTGGCTATGGGTTGTCACTGGCTTAGGAGGAGTGGCGTTGTTATCGGCAACCGCAGGAGCAATTTTGGCAATGACGATGGCAAGCGCTCCGCTCTTACAGCGTAAACTGAGTCCTCAAGATGCGGCAGTGTTTTCTAAAGGCGACCTTTCTAGTATTAGTAACTTGCAGTTGCCTGAGTTGACCCGTCCAGTCAATGTTTTGGTGTTAGGAGCCAAAGTGTTAACCAGTGATGTATCGGATGAGCCGCCACCGGGACAAAAAAATCTGGGGTATCAGTCTTTGGTGAATTCCTTTGAAGGATTAACCGACACGATGATGCTGGTTCGATTTAATCCCGAAGCTCAAAAAGTGTCGCTACTGTCGATTCCCAGAGATACCCGCATTGAGATTCCGGGGCATAGCGTTGGCAAAATTAATGAGGCAAATTCGGTCGGAGGACCTGCGTTAGCCGCTAGAACAGTCAGTCAGCTATTGGGCGGGGTTGGGGTCGATCGCTACATTACTATCAACGTTCAGGGCGTGCAGGCATTGGTGGAGGCGTTGGGCGGTGTTACCGTCTATGTGCCAAAAGATATGAAATATAGCGATGACAGCCAGCATTTGTATGTCAACCTAAAAGCAGGGAAACAGCACCTAAACGGTGAACAGGCGCTCCAGCTACTCCGCTTCCGCCACGATGAAGCGGGAGACATTGGGCGGGTACAGCGTCAACAAATGGTGATTCGCGCCTTATCCGAACAAGCGCTCAATCCCATGACTCTCGCACGACTGCCGCAAATTATTTCCGTGATTCGGGCTTATATCGATACAAACTTGTCAGTGGAAGAGATTTTTGCGTTGGTTGCCTATGCTAGCCGGGTCGATCGCTCCAAGATGGAAATGTTGATCACTCCGGGTGAATATGGCGATATTGAAACCTATGGCACGAGTTACTGGCTGCCAGATTTGGCAAAGATTCAGGGAATGATGGCTCAACATTTTAATCAGGGTCTCAACCCAACGGCAACCAGTATGCCGCCTAGTAAAGTTCGGGTTGCTATTCAAGATACCACTCATCAAGCAGCGCCAAATTCTTGGATTAATCCGCTGTCAAAAGCGGGCTATAGCGATGTTGCGATCGCCGAACCCTATGGCGAACCGTTGGATACCACGCGCATTCTGGCGCAGCAGGGCGACGTTGCTAGTGCTGAAAACATTCGCCGCTTGCTAGGGTTTGGCGAAGTGCGCGTCGATGGCAATGGCGATCTCAACTCTGATGTGACGATTCAACTGGGCAGAGATGCGATGAAGCGTTGATGAGGATGTAGGGCGATCGCATCTAAATTAGAGCTAACGGGTTTGTTCTACTGCTACTACTCACAATTCCTTAGAGCTTCGATATCTGCCGCTACAATCTTCTCCAGATTTCGCGTAATTTTCTCAAGGTCCCAATTCCACCAAGCCACTTCAAGCAATGCTTGAATCACGTCATCTTCAAAGCGCTGTCGGATAGGCTTGGCTGGATTGCCTCCAACAATTGTATAGGGTGAAACATCGCCTACTACGACTGACTTTGCTGCAATGACGGCTCCGTCTCCCACTTCCACTCCTGGCATCATGATCGCTTCATAGCCAATCCACACATCATTACCGATCACCGTATCGCCTTTGTAGGGTAGTTCTCCAGTTTGAGGGGTTGCTTTCTCCCAACCGTTGCCAAAAATTTGAAACGGATAGGTCGAAAACCCATCTAATTTGTGATTTGCACCATTCATGATGAATCTTATGCCTCTTGCCAAAGCACAAAATTTTCCAATGATTAAGCGATCGCCAATAAAGGGAAAGTGGTACAGGACGTTACGCTCAAAATCTTCCGAGTCTTCTGGATCATCGTAATAGGTGTAATCTCCAATGATGATATTGGGATTCGATACAGTGTTCCGAATGAAGCAGATTTGCGGAAATCCCTTCATTGGATGTTTATCTTTCGGATCGGCTCCGTACAAAATAGTCTCCAACTTTTAGAAATGCCTTATTTCTGCACCCTAACCAAAAATTTAAACTTACTGCCTTGACCTACACCCCAAGCAGTAGGACTATTGATGGACTGAAAGTTCCCACATAACATTCTAAAACAGATGAATGTAGCCGGTTTCTGTATGACACTCTCAATCAGGTGGATAGGCGGAATCGTTCTGTATAAGCTGATGTGCATTCAAGTTGCATAAAATCGGGCTTGAAACCCACACAGCGAGGGGATCAGCTTGGAAAAATAAATGACGATTAGCTTAGTATGCCGTTTGGGGTGGATAGGCAGAATCTTTATCCATATCTTCAGATATTAATGACGATTAGCGATCGCAATGAAATCTCTAGACTTGTCAACGATTCAACTCCAGTCTTCAATCGATATTCCTGAAACCTTACTAAAGTCTCGATGATTTCGCGTTAGGAATATTAATTGACGCGCTACCAGATACCGCACTATATCCCTCATTGGTCACTTTAAGCAGAGGAAAAGATAAGTTGAAGGTTCAGCCGATGCACCCGTGGACAGGCAAACTGATTCATCTGGTGAATCAGGTGCTTAAATCCAGTGTGGAGTGAGGCGGTGGGAAAAACCTCTAACCAACGCTTGAGCCAGTTGAAGCAAATCAGGGGTTGGATGACTAAACGCAGGTTGTTGAGGAGGTTCTTCCAACCGCTCTGGTTATTCCACCAAGGATGCTTTGCAAACTGCTGATGAGCTAGGGGGCAGGAGTCGTTGAATGGGTCGGCAAATAAGCTGACCATGAGGAAGGCACTCATGACCATCTCCCACCACTTCTCAATCTGCTCATAGCGGGTCATACGAAAGTCTGCCCACCCGAGTGCGTCTTTGGCTTGCTTAAGACCGTATTCAATCCAAGTTCTGAAACCATAACTGTCGCCAATATCCTTGAGTTTGATGTCCGGGGCACAGACCATCACAAAGGAAGTCGAATTGTCTGGCAACGTTTTAGGGTCAGTGGTCAAGAGCCAATACTGCTTGCGGTGCCGTTTGCCGTAGATGACCTCTGCCATGTAGCGCACTTCGGTGGTGCCATTGCTAAAGGTACGCTCAAACGGTTGCCACGGCTCCTGGTATACGTCCTGGTCTTGGGGTAGCCACAGGGCATGGTTGCTGCGAATCGCCAGGATGTAAGGCAGGTTTAATTCATCTAGAACATCGACAAAGTTCACCTTACTTTCGCCATACAAACTATCGGCAAGCACCAGTTCAAACTTAAATCCCAGTGCTTGCAGGTCTCGAATCATCCTTGCGGCAATTTGCGGTTTGCTTTGATACGCCTCTGTCTCTTTGAGTCGTTCTCGGGGTTTGTAGACCTCAAAACTCAACGGTAAAATCATCCCGTCTACTAATCCATAAGCCGTGACAGCCACGATGCCATTTTCCTTTTTACCGACGTTGCCAATGTATTGCCGTTTGACGTAATCGGTACTCTTACCCTTCTTACAATCTCCGGTTTCATCAATCAGTAATATCAATGACCGACCATTAAGTACCTTGAGGGTTAACTCCAATCGTTTCTGGCGTAACTGTTGCACCTGCCAAGGAGACTCACTCAGAAAGTGATGTAAGTTTTGTTGATTGTCTAATCCCACTGCTTTGGCAATGGCGGGTAAGGATTTGCGTTTAATCTCGCTAATCATCCCCAAGTGCAACAGCTTGAACGCTTCAAAGCTTCGTACTTCGGGAAATAAGTCCTCATACATTTGGCAGTATTCATCCACAAAGCGAATCGTGGGTCGAGCTTCTCTAGACGCTGGCATAAAAATTGAATTGAGATCAACTTACACCCTATTCTAGATAATCTCTAGCTAGAGTGATTTAAGAGGGATAGGTGGGAGCATGTCTTACAAGGAGGAAAGATGTAGATCTTGTTGCAGAGAGGCTAATTAAGGAACTCATGAAATGTTTAGCTTCAGCTTCTTCAGGGCTTTTTCCGACTCATTGGACGTATGCCTAAACGTCAATATATTACAGTTACGTACATCTCCGTATATTCCAGGATAAGTGTTCGGTAAAACCTCACGAGATTTTTTCATGCCAGATCCTTTCTTTGCGGGATTTTCACTCATTCTTGTTAAACCAGTGCGTATGCTTGGGAAAGATAAATACAGTTCACAGTGAACATTCTTCACTCGGAAACTATCTCTCACCTGATTCTTATAAGGCTGGTAAATCCCATGAATACGATGTTAAAAATGACTGTTGCGACTGTTGTTGGTAGTGTGGCTGCGTTGGGTCTGATCGCCACCTCCGGCGATCGCGCCAATGCTCAAAGCATCAATAACGGCTGGACTTATCAATATGATGCAGTTGGAGACGGCTCCGGTGGTAGCCAATATGACATCAAGGGCATGGCAATGAGCGTTCAGGGTGACAAGCTCTTTGTTGCAATGACGGGCGGAACTCCTTTGACAGGCGTTAATTACGCGAGTGCCCAAGGTGGGTCTATCGGTTGGGGTGACCTATTTTTCAACTTCTCTGGCAAAAACTTTAATGATGCAGCAGCAGCCGGTCAACTGTTTGGAGTTCGCTTTGCAAGCACAAATGATTCTAAGGTAGGTCTGGGCGTTTACTCTGGGGTGCAAGCTACCAGCGTCGCTCTTCAAAACAGTGGCTATGGCAGCCTAGACCAGTACTACAGCCATTCTGCATTTAACAAGCAAAACACTCAAGGAACTGCGCTTGCGACTCGTAATGCAGTCAACGACTACTATGGAGGAGCAGGCAGCATTAAAAACGTTATCAATTCTGGTAGCAAAGTGAGTGATGTAAGTCTGCTAAGCGCTCAAAACCTCTCTGCAATGGGGCTAAGCTTTGGTGGCGGTGCTGCAAACGACAATATCTTTGGCTTCAGCTTTGATAGAGGCGCATTGCCCGGTGGTTCTTTCATGGCAAACGTGTTCCTGGAATGCGGCAATGATGCTATGGCATTTTCTGGTTCCTCTGCCGCCGCGCCAGAGCCAACCACAATGGCAGGTGCAGCCTTGGGAATTGCAGCGATCGGCGGTCTAAAGCGTGCCCGCCGTCGTAAGCAAGCCGCTGCAAGCTAAGCATCAATGAGTGGTTAGCCAAATCAGGGTGTTATTAACTTACGGTTCGCTCATTTTCAGGGTGGCTCGTCAGATTGTGGCCCAAGGCGAGTATAAATCTCGATTGGGAAGTTCATTAACTTCAAAATCCTTCGCTGTAGAGGATTAAGAACGGTCAGGTCTGCATAGGTTTCTCCACTGGCTTGAATGAGAACCAGTGTGATTTCCTTGAAACTGGACAGGAGTCTTTCTGTGGTTGGTTGGGCGGTTGACCGCTTGGGATT
>QBMH01000181.1:0-6772 GCA_003249025.1 Leptolyngbya sp.
CAGTCCTGAATAACGCTCAACTCTCTGCTGCCACTTCCGGCGACGGAAATGCTGGCAATATCACCGTCAGCGCCGACACGGTAGGTATGAGCAGCGGCGGGCAACTACTCACCACGACGTTTAGTAGTGGGAATGCGGGCAACATCAACGTGAAGACTCCAGACTTGCAGTTATCAGGTGCAACCAGTGGTCTATTTGCCCAAACCACCAGTACTGGGGATGCAGGTAACTTAACGATTCAACCACAGGGGAACGGGCAAAGTGTCCGGGTGAACCTTCAGGACGGGGCGCAGATTTCTGCCTCTACCTCTGGCAGTGGTCGTGGGGGAGCGTTGACGATCGCCGCGCCAGAATCCATCACGCTCACTGGTAACGGTTCGGTCATTGCCGCTGGGACGGGAGGCAGCGGCGAGGGTGGAAACTTAAATCTACGAACCGGAACCCTCAATGTTCAAAATCAAGCAGAAGTGACGGTCAGCAGTTCGGGTACTGGCACTGCTGGTTCCTTGTTCGTGGATGCGAATCAAATCTACCTTGACAATCAGGGCAGCATCCGGGCAGACACCACGGGCGGCGGCGAGGGTGGAAACTTAAATCTGCGAACCGGAACCCTCAATATTCAAAATCAAGCAGAAGTGACGGTCAGCAGTTCGGGTACTGGCACTGCTGGTTCCTTGTTCGTGGATGCGAATCAAATCTACCTTGACAATCAGGGCAGCATCCGGGCAGACACCACGGGCGGCGGCGGCAACATCAACCTGCGATCGTCCCTGATTCTGTTGCGTCGTGGTAGTAACATCACAACCAACGCCACTGGAGCCAACGTTCCCGGTGGCAACATTACGATTAATACCCAGTTTCTGATTGCGGTGCCGACCGAAGACAGCAACATCAGCGCCAACTCTGAGGATTTTCGCGGGGGGAATGTTCGCATCAACGCCTTTTCGGTCTTTGGCATTCAGCCCCGTCCGGTTCCTACTCCTTTGAGCGACATTACTGCTACGGGGGCGACCTCTGCCTTAAGTGGCACGCTCACTATAATCACCGCAGGCATTGACCCGACCTCTGGCTTAGTTGAATTACCGACTGAATTAGTCGATCCGTCGCGATTGATTGCTCAGGACTGCCCCGCAAACCACGGCAACTCCTTCGTCATCACGGGTCGCGGCGGTTTACCCCCCACACCGGAACAGCAATTAGATGATGATGCAGAGTGGAGCGATCGCCGCAGACTCGTCGTGGAGCAACAGACCAATGAGGAGTCAGAAGTCAGAAGTCAGAAGCAGAGGACACAGAGACACGGATTATTCAATTCAAAATTCAAAACTCAAAATTCAAAACTTCTCCCCACCCCCATCGTCGAAGCCACCGGCTGGCAGGTTACTCCCACTGGCGAGGTCTTTCTGGTTGCCAACACCCCTTCTCCTCCCGTACAGAATCCGCTGAATCAGTCAGTCGCCTGCCGAGGAAGGCAGTAGGCTACCTAAGTTGAAGCTAACTTACTTATCTTTTCTGGTCTTATTCTGCAAAACCTGCGATAACGATACTACCAAGCCACACGCTCAGCTATCCACTGCTTCAACCCTGAAGGAACTGCACAATCAGATGAATAAGGAGTACTGGAACAGGCGAATTCATCAAAAACAGTCTGGATTACGGCGTTTCTCCTTAGTAAGGCGATGGTTTCGCTGCCTTCCATTTATTGTACTTGGACTGTTCCTTGCGATCAGCCTTCAGGCGGGTATGGCGATTGCAACTGGTGAAACGAATGATGGGCTGAAGGCGGAACAGACAGGGCGATCGCCAAACGTTATATCCCAGTCTCTTCAGACTCCTACCACCCAGATTGTGCAGCAGGCAGAAGATCGTTATCAGGCAGGGCAACTCTCAGACGCGATCGCCCTCTGGCAACAAGCCGCCACACTTTACGAGAAGAGCGGCGATCGCCTTAACCAAGCGCTGGTTCTCAGTTTCCTTGCGGCTGCCTTGGAAGACCTGGGACAGTGGACACAGGCAAATGCAACGATCGACCAAGCTCTCTCGCTGTTAAACGCTCAAGCGACCGCAGCCAATCCAGACACCGCCGCCATTCTTGCCCAGGTTCTCACGATTCAAGGCAAGCTACAACTGGTTCAGGGTAAAGCAACCGCAGCATTGGAAACGTGGCACCAGGCTGAGGCTCACTATCGCAAAGCAAAGGATGCCAGCGGGGTTTTGGGTAGCCAGATTAACCAGGCAAGAGCCTTACAAGCCGAGGGACTTTACAGACGAGCCGCCGCCCTCCTAACGCAAGTCGAACAATCAGTGCAAAGTCAGCCCGATGAGCGTTTGAAAGTGACGGGTTTGCGAAGCCTGGGCAAGATTTTGAGGTTAGTGGGCAATTTGGCTCAATCTCGCGCTGTCTTGGAGCAAAGTCTGGCGATTCTCCAGAGGAGAGGCTTCGCCAACGCTGAGAAACTTCGAGACGACACCCCCCAATCGGCATCCGATCTAAGCGGCATTCTCTTAAGTCTAGGGAATACGGCTCGCGCTCAAGGAGACACCGATGCTGCACTTGCGTTCTACCAACAGGCAACCGCGATCGCTCCATCGTTGACCACAAAAACTCAAATTCAGATTGCCCAATTAAGTTTGCTCGTTGACAGCGATCGACGAGCAGACGCTCAAGGACTATTGCCACAGATTCAATCCCAGATTGCCCAACTGCCTCCCGGTCGTTTGGCTGTGTACACCCGCATCAATCTGGCTCAAATCGCTATCAAAATGAGCCATCAGGGAACAGAGAAGGTATTACTTCCCAATATTCTCAAGACCTCAGCCCAAGAACTTGCAGTGGCGATTCATCAAATTCGCACTCTGAGAGATTCTCGTGCGGAATCCTATGCCCTCGGCACCCTAGGAAGTTTATATGAAACAACCCAGCAATGGGACAACGCTAAAACCTTGACCCAACAGGCGCTCAGTTTAGCGCAGTCAATGAGTGCGCCTGATATTGCCTATCAGTGGGAGTGGCAGCTAGGACGGATTTTTTGTGAAGGGACACAGCCTTGCAGGACTAAAAATTTGGAAAATGCCACGGCTGCCTATGGTTCAGCGGTCAAAACCCTGCAATCCCTTCGTAGTGATCTAGCCGCGATTAATCCAGAGGTGCAGTTTTCATTTCGAGAAAGCGTCGAACCGGTTTACCGACAGTTCGTGGAGTTGCTGTTGCAATCCGATCGCAATGCGCCCAGTCAGGAAAATTTGAAGCAAGCGCGGCAGGTAATCGAAGCGCTTCAGTTGGCAGAACTCGATAACTTCTTCCGAGAAGCTTGTACGAATGTTCGTCCAGTCAACATTGATCAGATTGATCCCCAGGCTGCGGTCATTTACCCGATCGTTCTACCCAACCAATTAGCGGTGATTCTGGCGTTACCCAATCAGCCCTTGCATTACCACAAGACTCCATTACCTCAAGCAGACGTAGAGCGCCTCCTGACTCAAATGCGTCAATCGCTGCGACCCACTGCCTTTGTGGAAGATCGCTTGCCTATTGCCCAACAGGTTTACAATCTGCTTTTAAAACCTGTGGAGACGGAACTAGCGGCAAGTGGTGTGAAAACTCTCGTCTTTGTACCCGATGGCTTGCTCCGAAGTTTGCCCATGGCAGCACTTTACGATGGTCAGCAGTATTTGATTGAAAAATATAGTGTGGTGCTTACCCCTGGCTTACAACTGCTACAACCCCGATCGCTCGATCGCGCTCGGCAGCAAGGACTATTGGCAGGCTTAAGTGAAGCGCGGGAGGGGTTTGCAGCATTGCCGAATGTGGCGGTTGAGATTAAGCAAATTGAAGCCGAACTGCCGTCTCAGATTTTGCTGGATCAAGCATTTACCAATCAATCGCTGCAACGCCAAGTTGATTCCAATCCATCATCGATTGTCCACCTGGCAACCCATGGTCAATTTAGCTCCAATGCCGACAATACCTTCATCTTGACCTGGGATGGACGCATCAACGTCAAACAATTAGATCAATTGCTTCGCGCTAGAGAGGGCAATCTCAATCCAATTGAATTGCTAGTCCTCAGCGCTTGCCAAACCGCAACGGGCGATCGGCGGGCTGCCCTAGGAATGGCAGGGGTGGCAGTGCGATCCGGCGCACGTAGTACCCTCGCCTCATTGTGGTCAGTTAGCGATCGCTCCACTGCAACGCTAATGATTGAGTTTTATCGTGAGTTAGGTAAACCTGGGATGACAAAAGCCGAAGCCCTTCGCCGTGCTCAAGTGGCTTTATTGCATCAAGACGACTACACTTCTCCTTATTACTGGGCACCGTTTGTTCTTTTAGGAAATTGGTTATAAAAAACGTTATGTTAGACCTCAAATTCCTGCTGCACAACATCCCCGTTGGCATTGCCTTAGTATTAGAACTGGCGATCGCGCCCGGTATCGCTTCACCCGCCCCACCCCAATCTTTCTTAGCTAGTCGGTCTACCATCCTCGCGCAAAGTAACCCGCCGCCGCCGCCTAAGAATCCGGGTCGATCATCGGCAGGGGGACGGCGTGATCCATCGAACTGTCCTCAAGATACGGAAGCCGCACCAAACAGCCCTTTACTGACTGCTCTTAGCCCCACGACTAAACCAGGCTTAACCTTGGCAGAGCGTCCCACTTTTCTCGTCTACGTGCCCAAAACCAGCGCCAAGAACGCAGAATTTAGCCTCCGCAGTCGCGACGGTCGCGGTGTTTATCGCACCACCGTTGCTTTGACCAACACTCCCAACCTGGTCAACCTCACCCTGCCAGCCCAGACACCGCCTTTAGCCGTGGGTCAGATCTATACTTGGTCGTTTGCCATCATTTGCAACCCAAACGATCGCCTGAACGATCGCTTTGTCACAGGCACCGTTCAACGTATCGCACTCGATCCCACTCGCTTACGCCAGATTCAGCAGGCATCGCCCAAAGAACAGGTGATGCTCTATCAGCAAGCAGACGTTTGGTACGATGCCCTTGCCCTTTTGTTTGAATTAAAGCGCAGCCCAGTTAACGATCCAAGCAGTAGCAGCACTTGGCGTGAACTATTGCAAGCGGGGGGAGTCGATACCCTGATTGATATCAACCCAGAGAAAGGAAACCCGCGTTGAGCGATCGCCTTCAGTCTATGTGGACAATCCTGAAACAGCAGCTTTGGCGATGGCGTGGAGTTTTAGTAACAGTGCCCAGTATCGCGGGTGGTTTGTTGCTTTTGCGGTTAGCCGGAACACTACAGTTCATGGAGCTAGTAGCACTAGATCAGATGTTTCGCCTGCGTCCCGTTGAACCGATTGATTCTCGCATCGTCCTCGTCACGATCGATGAGTCGGATATCAAACAGCTTGGTCAATGGCCCATGTCTGATGCCATGCTGGCTAGTGCCATCACTTTGCTCAAACAGCAGCAGCCCAGAGTCATCGGGTTGGATATCTTTCGCGATTTACCTGTAGAACCCGGTCATCAAGACCTGATCAACGTCTTCACCACTACCCCCAACTTAATTGGGATTGAGAATGTGATTAAAGCCGCCAATGGTGAAGCCGTTCAAGCCCCACCGCTTTTGAAGCAGCGTGATCAAGTCAGTGCCAGCGATCTGCTGTTAGACAGAGACGGTAGGGTGCGCCGCAGCCTGCTGTATTTGAGAACTCAGGACGATCGCTCGATTTTTACGCTGGGAGCACGTCTGGCATTTTTTTACCTTGACAGACAAGGCGTTCACCGCCAACCCCTTAATCCTGAGCAGACGAAGTTTCGCCTGGGTCGAGCCGTTTTTACGCCGTTACAGCCCAATGATGGCGGTTATGTGGGGATGGACCAAATTCCAGCCAGGGTTTCACACGATCTCGCTTACGGATGTTTTGCAGGGTCGGCTGCCACAGGATTTAATTCGCGAAAGCGGGGATGCTCCCCTTCATGACCGCATCGTTTTGATTGGGTTAACCGCAGAAAGTCTTAAAGATAAATTTTTCACCTCCTACACCACCGACTCTACTGCCGTACCCGCTGGTGTTGAAGTTCATGCCCTGTTAGCTAGCCAATTGTTAAGCGCTGCTTTAGATGGACGACCATTATTAAACACCTGGTCAGAGCCGATGGAATGGCTGTGGATCGTTGTCTGGTCAACCGTTGGAGCCGTAATTGGCTGGACATCTCCATCGCCGCGACAAACCACCTTAAAAGTTGTTTCGTTGGGAATCGCTCTTTTCGGCGGTGCCTACGGTCTTTTCCTAATGGGTTGGTGGATCATCATCGTCCCGCCGCTGTTAGCACTTGCAGGATCTGCTATTACTAGCAATGGCTACCTGCTGTGGGAAGATCTTAAGGAGTATGCTCGCACCCTGGAACAAAAGGTGGAAGAGCGAACCCTGAAACTAGAGCAAGAGATTGTTGAACGCAAACAGGCGGAAGAGACATTAAGCCAGCAGAAACAACTCCTACAAACGATCGTGGATCATATCCCTGTCATGGTTACGCTTTACGACGCAAAGGGGCAAGTTGAGTTTGTCAATCATCAGTTTGAGCAAATTTTGGGATGGTCAACTGCCGATCTGGATGATATTGACCTGATCGCTGAATGTAGTTCTGATTCAGAACAGCGGCAGCAGATTCTCAACCATATGTTAACCGCGACTGGCACTTGGCTCGATCTAAAAATTAGAACCAAAGACGATCGCTTGGTAAACACTGCTTGGGCAAATGTTCAGCTTAACAATCATCTATTTGTGGGGATTGGGCAAGACATTAGCGATCGCAA
>QBMH01000181.1:6839-10461 GCA_003249025.1 Leptolyngbya sp.
CCAAACTTCTAGAAGAGGGCAACTTATTTGATGCGCTTAAACACTTAACCACTCAAATGCGATCGTCTACAGATACACAACTCACCTGTGAAATCATAGGCACTGCCTACGATTTACCACCTCATGTTGAAAATCACCTTTTACGCATTGGACAAGAAGCTCTCACCAATGCTGTTAAATATGCCTATGCCAGTGAAATTCATACTGAGTTAGTGTACGAAGAGACCCAATGCATTTTACGGGTGAAGGACGATGGACGGGGCTTTGATGTGGGTCAGGTATCTTTGGAGCAGGGTTTTGGTTTATTGGGTATGAGTGAACGGGCTGAGCAGATTAGGGGTGAATTACTCATTCAAAGCCAGCCCGGTCAGGGCACAGAAGTTGTTGTGATTGTAAATCGGGAGTCGCGTCTATGAGCCAACCAGCAGTCATACGGGTTCTGATTGTGGATGATCATGCGATCGTTCAGCAAGGAATAACCGCGATCATCAACGAAGAAGATGATATGACTGTGATTGGTCAGGCAAAGAATGGAATTGAGGCGATCGCGTTGTTCCGTGAATCACAACCGGATATCACCTTAATGGATTTACGGATGCCCCAAATGGGAGGCGTTGAAGCCATTAAGGCGCTCTGTGCGGAATTCAACACGGCTCGCATTATTGTATTGACCACCTATGACGGCGATGAAGATATCTATCGTGGCTTACGAGCTGGGGCAAAGGGCTATCTGCTTAAAGACTCTAAACCTAACGAACTCCGAACCGCTATTCGTACTGTTCACAGTGGGCAACAATATATTCCACCGCATGTTGGCGCTAAGTTAGTGCAGCGCATGAATAACCCAGAGCTAACCGATCGCGAATTAGAAGTCCTTCAGTTAGTCGCTCAAGGCATGAGCAACTTAGAAATCGGTGCCGCCCTCAATATCACTGAAAGCACTGTCAAATCGAATGTCAACCGCATTTTAAGCAAGTTGGGAGCGAAAGACCGCACACAGGCAACCATTATCGCCTTAAAGCGAGGGATTGCCATCCTATAAGTTTGTCATGACCCACCTAAGTTTGATCTAAACCTTGAACTTAAGTTTGATCTAAACCTATACCTCGGATCAACCAATCATTGATCGATTTGTTGCTTAAATGATAGCCCCTGAATGGACGACAAATTTGAATGAGTCCCCTAAATTAAGGTCATGCAAACGGTTGCAGAGTTGATGTAAAGGAGATGGATGACCGTAAAGGGTTGCCACTTCTTCATGACTAAATGTGGAGCTAAAAATGAAACTCATCTCTGTCAACGTCGGGCTTCCGCGTGAAGTGACTTGGAAAGGGAGAACAGTCAGCACTGGTATTTTCAAAGAGCCAGTTCGAGATCGCGTTATGGTGCGATCGCTCAATTTAGACGGAGATGGACAGGCTGATCTAACCGTTCATGGCGGATTGGAGAAAGCAGTCTACGTTTATCCGTTTGAGCATTACGATTATTGGCGCAGTGAATTACCCAACACAGATTTAATGCTGGGTAACTTTGGTGAAAATTTCACAACTACTGGATTGAAAGAAGAGGAATTGAATATTGGCGATCGTTTTGAGATCGGCAAAGTGAAATTAATGGTGACACAACCGCGCCTGCCCTGCTACAAACTGGGAATTCGGTTTGGGCGACCCGATATGGTGAAACGCTTTCTTGCCAGTCGTCGCACTGGCTTTTACTTCTCCGTCTTACAAGAAGGCGAAGTGGTCGCTGGAGACACTTTAGAGTTGGTCAGTCGGGATGACAACAACATCACGGTTGCTGACATCACTCAACTGTATACCCGTGAGAAAACCGATCCAGAGCTACTTCACCGGGCTGCTCAATTGGAAGCATTACCTGAAGGTTGGCGCGACTACTTTCAGGAACAGAGTCGCCGTCAGATTTAAGCGCTTCAAGGGGTTGAAAAGTTTTTTGGGTGATAGAAAGAGCATCGATATAGGCAAACATTCGCAGGAGATCTCATGTTTATCGATTACCTTACACTCATGCTCATCAACATGGTCGCTGGACTCGTCCTGCTAGCTGCCTATGTGTATTTCGGTCTTGGTAGTTCAAATCAGAGACGCTGGATTCCAGGTTTTGGGGTCGTCGGTGCGATCGCCCTAGTCACTGGGTTACACATGACGTTGACTTGGCCCATTGTGGGTAGCTTTAACATTGCCTTTGGTGAAACAACTGTCTTGTTTGGCATTCTATTCGTGGCAACGTCACTCGCTCTGGCAATGGACTGGGAGCTAACGACTCTAGGCATTTATGGATTCTTTGCAGGATTGGTATCGCTTCTTATTGGCGTTCGCATCATCAATCTGGGATTAACACCCATTCCTCTACCAGTCGGAACTGCGTTTATTTTAGTGGGTTTAGGAGGAGTTTTCTCTGCACCAACTCTTTATCTTAAAAAGAATCGACTTTTGCGACTGATTGGGGCAATTGTGCTAGTTGTGGCAGCCCTCATCTTTGCTTTTATTGGCTTGAGTTCCTACTGGGTACATCTTGCTAACTTCTCAACGTGGCAACCCCTACCCAAGTAGTCTCCGCGTTCCTCTCGTCTCCGCGTCTCCGTGTCACTTATCTGATTGTCACTCAACTATAAACAAGGAACAAATTCATGACTACATATCGCACAGTTGCAATCGATGGTTTGGATATTTTCTACCGTGAAGTGGGTTCCCGTGACAATCCGACGATTCTGCTATTGCACGGCTTCCCAACGTCTTCTCACATGTTCCGTAACTTGATTCCTGCGCTTGCCGATCGCTTCCATCTGGTTGCGCCTGATTATCCAGGCTACGGCAATAGTTCAATGCCGAGTGTGAGTGAGTTTGACTATACGTTTGATCACCTGGCTGAGATCATAGAAAAATTTATTGCCGCGATCGACCTCAAGAAATATAGCCTCTATGTAATGGATTATGGCGCTCCGATTGGCTATCGGATTGCGGCTAAAAATCCAGAACGCGTGCAGGGGTTGATCGTCCAAAACGGGAACGCCTACGAGGAGGGTTTGCGTGAATTTTGGAATCCGATCAAGGCTTATTGGCAAGACAAATCGCCCGAAAATGCTGAGAAGCTCAAATACCTTGTCACTCTGGAAGCCACGAAGTGGCAATATACCAACGGTGTTCGCAACCTGGAAGCGATCAGCCCGGATACCTGGACGATGGATCAACATTTCCTCGATCGCCCCGGAAATGAAGAGATTCAACTGGCGCTGTTCTATAGCTATGGCACGAACCCACCGCTCTATCCGCAATGGCAGGAGTATTTCCGTCAATATCAACCTCCGACTCTAATTGTTTGGGGCAAAAATGACTATATCTTTCCTGCTGAAGGTGCTTATCCCTATAAGCGCGATCTGAAAGACGTTGAGTTGTATCTACTCGATACTGGACATTTTGCCCTGGAAGAAGAGGGAGACGCGATCGCAAACTACATCGGTCAATTTCTCGCGTCACGGCTGCAACCCATCCCCGCCTAACCAGCGCCAAGCTTGATTGCTGACTTGACATATAAATCAGCGCCATTTATGACAATACTCCGGACAGTTTTTGAGACAGAGGCTGAAACCCCCATTCTGCCGTTG
>QBMH01000182.1:0-5916 GCA_003249025.1 Leptolyngbya sp.
TTAGTCGAGTATGTGGAGAAAGTGCTCAAAGAGTTCGGTGAAAACTATGTAATTAATTTTGTCTAGCTACTTAGCATGAGCATGAAGAAAACACTGGCATTGAGCAAGGACTCTGTGTAAACGTGAGCGCTGGCAGAGCCTTTAGCCTTGACTAACAACATTTTGTCACGAGCCAGTGCGATTCTCTGTTAGAGAGGCTACGCCAACAAGAAAGGGTGAAAAATCAGGAGCCGACCAGCGTAGAGGCAGGCTGCCCTCCACGCGATATCCAGCCGAGAGATGAAAGCGGAGTAGCCGCTCTGCACCTTCAAAAGACTGGATTTCATCGCCATCCCAAATTACCTCAGCCGTGCCCGTTAGGTACATCAAGTTGCCGCGATCGAAATCTACAAACAGTAGACCCGCATGAGGATTGAGCAGCAAATTACCAAACGTATTGAAGTGAAAGTTGCCGACAAAATCGGGAATCGTTAGCGTGTGGGCATCATTCATCCGCACAAATCCTGGTTTACCGCCACGGTGCGACACATCCACACCTTTGGCAGCACCTGCATCCTTTTCCTGAAACGCCGTGGCAATGAAGAACGTGTCAGCCGCAGCGATTATGGCGCGTTCAGGTTCACCCAACGATTTGACTTGATAGATCGGTTGAGGAGTGGTTGGATTAACTGAATTTAACTCAAACATCCGAGCTTGAATGTATTGGGGGCAATTGCCGAAACTTTGACCCACTTGCACAGTAAAACCATCGGTATCAACTGCTATAACAGTCCCATTCATCCGGTTACGGCGACGAGTGTGCAGTTCAATCCCCAGTAAACCAATGTCAACGCCCTCGGCGAGAGTCATTGATAGAGGATCGCCAACTAGAGGCTTGCTGGCAATGTGTAACGTGCGAACGACCTTCGTCGCGCTTGCGCTATCGTTTGGCGAAGAGACAAAGCCTGGTTCCCCCACCAGCATCGAAGCCCAGGGACGACCCGACGCATCCACCGTACCCACAAGCAGGTAAGGCAGTTGGCTGTAAAACTGCTGATGTTGCTGAGGCAGATAATCTCGAACGACCCGCCGTGCCTGCTTGTCCATTTGGGTTTGAACACCCAATCGGGCTTGAATTGCCAATTCACCCGCATGAAACGGTGATTCTGCATGTGACCAGCCTGGATTTGCCATAATGAGGCTCCTCGCTGCACTCAGCAGCATGTTGCAGTGTATGTTTAGACAGAGTAATCGCCCTCAAGAACCTTCTACAATCCTGCCATTGGGATGTAACCTGGCAATTGCTTAACCCGCTCAATCCATGCCAGTACATGAGGATAAGCATCGAGATTGATCTTGCCATCCCGCGCCAGCGCCACATAGGGAAAGACAGCAATATCGGCCATCGTCGGGCGATCGAACTCTAGCCAACTATGGGTACTCAAATGCTTGTCGAGTTGCGTCAAAATGAATTCCGCCTTTTGGGTTGCCCGTTCAATGTTGATGTTGGTGGCACCAAACAGGTAATAGAGCCGCGCATTTTCAGGACCTTGACGCACTTCACCTGCCGCCGTTGAGAGCCAGCGAATCACTTGCGCCAGAGGCAGTGCATCGGAGGGAAGCCACGCTTCACCGCCGTACTGCCGCGCCAGGTAGACCAAAATTGCTTGAGCATCGGGTAGAGTAACATCGCCATCCACTAACACTGGCACTTGACCAAACGGATTCCGCGCTAAATGCTCTGCCCCTTTCTGCTCTGCCGTCATCAAATCGACTTTGATCCATTCAAATTCCAGCTTTAACAGCGATAGGAAGAGACGGACTTTGTAGCTGTTGCCAGAGAGTTCGTGACCGTAAAGTTGAATCATGGGTTTAGTCCTCCAGATTGAATAACGATGAATTGGCTAAGAATGAACAGTGGGATGGCAGCGATTCGCGCTCTAGCTGAGCCAGAACCGTCAAAGCACAGAGCGCATCCCAGGAGATGAATGACTTCCTTGTAAAGGAGTCAGTATCAACAGATTGAAGATGATGCATCAGGACTCCTCTTGCAGTTTTGTACCGTTCGTTCGGTACAGCTTGAATATACCGAACGAACGGTACAATGTCAACAGGTAGATAAATTTACCCGTAAGGGTTCAGCCAATCATGTCTAAACAAACGCATGTCCCGTTTCTGTTAGATCTATTTCGACAATTGGGCTATGACGGGGTAACGCTCTCGAAAATCTCTCAAGTCACGGGATTGGGTAAAGCTAGCCTTTACCACCACTTCCCAGGTGGCAAGGATGAAATGGTGGAGACGGTATTAATCGCGATGGAACAAGGATTGGAGCAAATTGCTTTAGAAACATTTCGCAGTGAGGGCGATGCGCTGACACGGTTGCAAACGATGTGCGATCGCATCAGCATTGCTTACGACGACGGGCGAAAACCCTGTTTGCTGGCAGCCTTGATGCTGGGTTCAGCCAAAGCGGTATTTCAAGAGCGGGTGCGATCACTATTGAAATTGTGGATGGATGCGATCGCCACGATATTAATCGAAGATGGAATGGATGAAGGACTGGCTCGGCAACGAGGAGAAGATGGAATAATTGCCATCCAGGGTGCGCTGATTTTGGCTCAGGGGTTGGGCGATGCAGCTCCCTTCCAGCGGGTGATTGAGCAACTGCCAAAACAACTCTGCCAAGACCTGTAGTGGATGGCGGTTGTCGTCGTTAAAAAGTAATTCTGTCCGAATCGTGGTTTATTTTTTAGCATAGGCAACAAAAGAAACTCCGACAATCACCAATACAACTCCAGCAATGCGTAAAGGGTTGGCTGAAACTTTAGTCAGTCCAATCACACCGTAATGATCGAGAAAAAGCGCACAAATCATCTGACCCGCGATCGTCAGTGCTAGTGTGAGCGCCGTACCAATCTTCGCGGCAGCGAAGATTGTTGACCAGACATACAGCGTTCCGAGACAGCCGCCGATCCACATCCACCAGGATGTTTGTGAGATCGCGGCTGTAGCAGGTAAAGGATAACGAGCAAACCAGCAGATGGCAAGAGAGGCGAGTGTACCAGCCAGATAGGAGATAAATGTCACCTGCATCGGCTGCCCCACATATCGCCTCAGCAGAGCATTGAGAGCAATCTGAACGGGCAATACTGCCCCTCCCATCAGGGTCGCAATGAAGTAGATGCTTTTGTCATTCATAGAATTCTCCTGAGTTTCAATGCTGATAGACTACGATCGCGTCAACACTACTTTTCCAACCGCCTGTCCAGATTTCACCCGTTGATGAGCTTTCAAGAAATTTCGACGCGACGATTGGGGGTAGTCCGTCATGGTTGCGACCTTCAGTAATGGGAAAATAGGGAACAGGAGAAGGGAACAGGTTAGAGTTTCGGGTATAGCCACCGCTTGAATAGCCTGGTCAGGCGGGGCATGATCAGGTAGGTAAGCAGGGCGACGACCAGCCCAGTGGTGATCAGTTGATTGAGCAATATTGGTAGGTTGGACAGAATCGGAGCGAATAGGCGACTAACGACAGTCAGGGTAACGAAGACTCCCATCCAGGTCACGATCGCCATCTTGTAGCGAGGGGGCGGAGATTTGAGCGGCTGATTGGGTAGACTAAACCAGGTTTCCAACCCGGTGAGAGTTTGAATGGATTCTGGCTGTTCAATCAAGGGCTGCAATCGCTCAATCCATTCCCGTCGGATGTCTGATTCTAGCCAGGTTTTGAGGTTGCCGTAGCGATCGAACTTGAGAATGACCACATATTCAGGATGGGTATGATCGTGGGGTCGAATGGTGCTGACACCCAAATGTCCTTTGAACGTTCGGGCATCAGCGGCGATGCCATGAACCCACTCTTCATAGCCTTGCTCCCGCCCGGGGCGAACGACATGAGAGACAATCGCGGTCACTTGAGCATCTTCGTCTGTTCCGATGGCTAGCGCATCTTCCAGCATCGCATTTGTGTCTCCATGAGTGGCTGATTGAGCAACAGGACCTTACCCCTGGGCAACCGCAGTTTTTAGAGCGAATTGAGCATTGGTGATCGCCAGATCCCGAGCGTCATCTCCAAAAGCAAGACCATCGGCGTGAACGAAGTCAATCTCAACGATGCCAATGAAGCCAAAAATGAGTTTTAGATAGGGCGTTTGGAGGTCGTAGGCGTGAGTGGGAGTGCCTTCTGGATAGGTTCCACCCCGAGCCGTAATGATGGTCATTTTCTTGTTATGAACCAGTCCTTTGTAGCCAGTTTCATCGACTGAGAACGTGCGACCCGGACGCACAATTTGGTCGAGGTAGGCTTTGAAATTGGCAGGAATGCTGAAGTTATACATCGGGATGCTGAAGACATAGCGATCGGCTGCCAGAAACTCATCCACAAGCTCATTTGAGGGACGGATGGCGGCGGCTTGTTCGGGCGTGTATTGGTCAGGTGCAGAGTAAGCGGCAGCGATCCAGGGTTCATCAATTAGGGGAACGGGATGATGCCCCAAATCGCGATAGGTCACGGTATCACTGGGATGAGTCGCTTTCCAATTAGCGATGAATTCTTTTGAGAGGGTGCGCGAAACAGAGCGATCGCCACGCGGACTAGCATCGAGATGAAGAATATGAGCCATTTAATTAGCCTTAAGTTGCGAAATAATTCAGAGGAGACAAAGATTTGCAATCAGTCACGTAAGAGCGATCAAAAACACATTCCACGTGACTAAGGGTGAGGTGCTTGTCTCCGCTCAGCTTCAAGTACAGTCGGTGTTCTAGCGGAGACAAAGTCAACTCGGTTACGCACTCGTTAAAGCAGGTGCTTTTTCAGGACTTGGAGAGGCACCATTCTTGGTGACTGTATAGCTAGTCATTAAATTCTTATAGTCAGGAATATATCCTGCCAGAAGGTTGCCCAACCCCTCAATGTCGTTGCGCCAATCGCGGTGCAGTTCACACGCAACACTAAACCAGTTGACTAATTGAACACCCGCACTCGACATCCGACTCCAGGCAGCGTGGCGACAAACTTCATCGAAGGTGCCAGACGCATCAGTCACCACAAAAACGTCATAGCCAGCTTCGACGGCTGATAGAGCGCAAAATGCGACACAAACATCCGTCACGATGCCAGCAATAATTAGCTGCTTCTTGCCCGTTGCTGCTACGGCTTTAACAAAATCCTCATTATCCCAGGCGTTAATTTGTCCAGGGCGAGCAATGTAAGGAGCGTCCGGAAACATCTCCTTGATCTCCGGCAGCAGAGGACCGTTTGGACCGTCCTCAAAGCTGGTGGCTAAAACGGTAGGCAGGTTAAAAAACTTGGCTGTACCAGCAAGTGCAAGCACATTGTTTTTAAAGTCGCTCGCACTAAAGTCTTTGACCAATGAGAACAGCCCTGTTTGGTGATCGACCAGTAAAGCGGCAGCGTTGTTTTTGTCGAGACGGTTGTACTTAAATGTAGACATTAGAAGCTTCCTCATTACAGTGGTTCACGGACTTTTGCAGCATGGAATCAGGGATAAGAGGTTATCTTCCCTGCCATGCTCTTTGTCATATCAGCGGAGACAAAGACTGTGTGTTTGTGAAAGAGGATTCACTCGCTAATCCTCCGATTCAACCTTCTACAAACAAATCTGTTTAGAGCGTAATGCTTGCTCTTTGTGCGCTGTTATCCTCTGCCATTTATATTGAGTGGCACAGTAGATGGATGCTAAGTAGCTAAGGGGTAAAAAGCTCAGGTATGTAACGGTTCATGAATGAGCCAATTTTGAGGGAAACCGGAATCGTTCAGCTTGATAACCTCCCGCTTGCGTTCTGGCATCGATAGCGTCAATGACGGCATAAGCTAAATCCAGTTCATGTTCAAACATCTGCCCTCTCAATTCATGGGTTTTTAACTGATGCCATTCGGTTTCAATTGGATTGAGTTCTGAGCAGTATTTCGGT
>QBMH01000182.1:6037-16494 GCA_003249025.1 Leptolyngbya sp.
AAACCCGGATTCGTCGAGATAGATTAAATCGATTTCTCCGACGGCGGCTGAGCATTGCAACATCTCCAAGTCCGCCAGTTTCTTCGCTTTCTCGACGGGGTCTTGCTTGCCGCTGTGGCTGTGGCGCGTGCGCTTCCATATCACCCCCTTTTTTTGAGCACCTGTCTGAGGTGGTCGGCACTCAACTTGATGTTCCGTTCTTGCTCCAACTTCTGAGCAAGTTGTCGGCTATTGTAGGTGTGTTGCTCGTCTCGTAGGCACGCTTCGAGATATTCCATGTCCTCCGGTTGCCAACGCGGTTGCGCTCCCGGATGCGCCGCATCCCACAGTCCTCCCAACCCTTTGGCTTGCCAGCGATGCAGCGTCTCACGAACCGTTCGCTCATTCCAGTCCAAAAAAGCCGCGATCTGCTCAACATATAGACCTTGATGACTCAACCGAATCGCTGTGGCTCGGTCTTTGACTCGCTGCGGAACGGTCGTGGCAGTCCGTAGTTCAAGTATGGTGCGCTCCTCGGCAGCACTCAGAAACACTCGTAAGCGTGCGCCCATATCCAACCCTCTAAAATGTAGAAATTGATGCCTTTATTTAACTTCACTTACCTGAGCTTTTCAAGATCGACCTACTTAGTCCTTCAGCAAATCTGGCAGTTTTGCTCGACCCCTTACAGAACCCAGGTAATGACGGAAAATTGTCTCTTCTGAATGTCCAGTGATGTCCGAGATTTCTGACGGTGTTAGCCCCTGATGCGCTGCATTGCTCACAAACGAATGACGCACACTGCGAGGCATTCGGTAAGGCACTCCGACCTGCTCTAGAATTGTTTTCCAAGCATATTTATTAAATGTTTTGTCGTCGATTGCGCCTCCCCTTCGTGCGGGGAAAATTAAATCATCTGGGCGATAGCTTCCAGTCTTTTTTCTAGCTAAAAACATATCCTTTAAGCGCGGTGAAAGCTCAAACCACCGTGCCTTATTCGTTTTGGTTGGCTTTCGTTTCCCCCTACCAAAACTTTCTCCAATCCATATCTCGGAGCAGTCTGCACTCAGATGCTTCCATCTCAAGCCGACGGCTTCTCCAATCCGACAACCCGTAGACAGTAGAAACTCTACAAAATCTGTGTAATAGGCATACCAGGGATCAGTGCTAAATCCTTTCAATATCTTTTGAGTCTCTTCCTTGGTGAAGGGGTTTAGCCTTTGTTTGGGAGGGACTTTTACCTTTACTTCCTGCCAGGGATTTTCTGCTACTAACTTGCGGCGCATCCCCCAACGCCAACAGCTACGCAGAGAGCTAATTCGCTCTCGTACAGTGATTGGAGCCAGCTTCTTTGCAAGCCAGTCTCGAAATTGAGTTGCCTGTTCTTCTGAAATTGTAGCCGGCAGCTTGCGAAAGTATTGACGTGTGTAGCTTAGGCAAGCGGTATATTTGAGCATCGAATCTTCTTCACCAACTTGCTTTGATTTCCAGGTCACAAATTTTTCAAACAGTTCAACTGCGCTCACCGCTTCACTGGTTTGAATCTGAGGCTTGTACCGTTCCAGCGTTGGATCAAACCTTTCTGTGAGCATATCTTGCTCAATTAATTTAGCTTTCCGTTCTGCGACTGTTCGATTAACCCTGCTGTCAACCAGTCCTAGCGAGATTTCGTATCGCTGCCCTCCCCACGTCCAGCGCAAGCCCAACCAATCATTTTTGCAGCGCACTGCTACAGACCCCTTTAATGCTCTCTTTCGTCCATTCTCAGACACTTTTAGCCCCTCAGTTCCGCTCCCCAATTTTGCCCCAATAATGTCCAGAGTTGGCGATGTTTGACGGTATTTGGCAGTTGCTTATTGAGAATGACTTAATTTTTCCGCCTGCCTTTAAAATGGCGAAACCGCCCAATATGAGCGGTTTTGACCTATCGGAGCGGCGAGATTCGAACTCACGACCCCTACTACCCCAAAGTAGTGCGCTACCAAGCTGCGCTACGCCCCGACAGATTTATAAGTCTAGCACGAGTAAGAACCATCAGCGACGCAAGAAAAATGGATTATTACTCATTCATATTTTTATAAGTCGCCACAGCAGAAGGAGAAATGCGATTGAGATAGCGGAAAATCCAATATTTGAAAACGGTGTCTAGGATAACAGGAAATGTGGCGATGAATAGAAAGTTAAAATCCCGACTGGGAGGCAATCCAAAATGCTTAGCAAATCCTTCTAAAAGTACTTCCCAACCGTGAGGAGAGTGAAAGCCAACAAATATGTCGGTAAATAAAATGATAATAAAGGCTTTGGCACTATCACTTAAGCCATAGACGGTTTCATCGATAAAAGACTTAAGTGTTTCTAGTCCTCTGCGGTTGGTCAGCAGCACGATCGCAAACGCTACAGCAGATAGCAAATCTGAAAACACATTTTTGATAGCGCCGGCACTTAGCTTAGAGTAAATCTCTGCAATTTCCTGAGCCTTTTCTTTCAAAAGTGTTTCAGCCCCAACGTTTTCTTGAAGTCGCTCCTCAGGTTGAGCAACACCGAGAAAGCGATCAAACTCTAATCGTTCTTTAAAGATGTTAAATTCTCTCAGCGCTTCTTCTTCTAACTCACTGTTGAGAAAGATGCCCACTTGCTCTGGTTGCCAGGTGCGATCCACAAGCGGACCCACGATAAAAGCTTTGGAAATTTGCTGAGTCAGTAGCGGTGCAATAATCAACAGCAAAATTAGCCGAATGGATATAAGAGTCTTTGCTTTAGAAAACCGAAAGGTTTGAACAAACTGTTCCTCAGAATTCGGGTCTAAATCTCGCTTAATTCGATTCAGCGTTCCCAGAATTGAGCGGGGCAGCACGCCCGTTTTGTCTAGAATACCACCGTCGTCGTTATCAGAATTGATCACCTGATTGTACATGCGATCGCCCGTATTCTGGTCAATCACGGTGTTAGATAAATTGATATTATTCCCTTGAGCAAGCGGAACTAGAGCGGTTGAATTAACTGATGGAGGGTTGTATCGATCGAGAATCTGATCAATAAACGTCAGTTTTTCTAATACGGTTGCCGCTTGTTCTTGGGTGCCAATGTAGGAACTACGACGATGGTAAAGCGTAGAATTAGTAGAATCTACAATGACGCGGCTCGCTCTGAACTCTGTGAGGCGAACCTCTGCAAACTTTAGATACTTATTCAGTTCAGACTGAAAGTAAATAAGCACATTTTCACTGTGCTTCGTGGATTTTCTAGAAATTTTTTCACCATCAAAATGTTGATCTTCAATTGCCTTGATCATTAAAGCAGATTCATACGCTTGTTCAAGCGCTCTTTCTGGAGTTTGTAGGAGCCATTGGTTAGCACCTCGTACATATCGACTGACCGATGTTAGAAAAGATGATCTCATGATGGGAACAGGTTCACCGTTTAGATATTATTTGTGAGAGAGGCTATTAAAGTTAAGGTATGAGAGATTCTAGCAAAATCATCTAAAAACAATTGGTTAACAACGAACGAATCTGGATTGCAGGAGCAACACGAAGCGGTAAAACGAGTGCCTTAATCCGTCAGTTTTGCCAATGGGTTGCCCAACCTGATGGGGCGATCGCTGCTTCCCACACGCCAATAGCCTCGCCTACACTAGGTCAGGTCTCTGCTAGCGCTCTGTCGCCTAAAGAACTATCAGGAATTTTGGTCTTTGCGGCAATTGGCGACAATCGAATTGATCTGGTCGATCGCCTAGTTGTTGCCACTCAAAGTCAATATTCTTTTTATTCCACAACTCCGCTTGGTTTTTTTCAAGACGAAGTGACGCTGTTTTGGCCTTTGCTGATTCAACAGCTTGATTTAAAGGCGCAGTTTCCTCTGCGGCTCAATCCCGAAAATGAGCAAGAGCTTGCCGCCCGATTGTGGCAACCGGACATTGATCGGGCAATTGGGGCGCAAGCAGCAGTGAATGAGGCGCGATTAGTCAGAAAAATTTTGGATCTACTGCAACTGGCTGGGCTGGCTGGCATTTCCGTTGAGGAGATTCCAACCCGCTTACAGCAAGGATTGGGGGCACAAAATGGCGAACTGCCGCTTCCATTTGAAACCGTTGGAGCGATGTTGCAGCACTGGCAGCAGTGGTGTTTGGAACGAGGTCTGTTGACCTACGGGATTACGGCAGGGCTGTATTGGCAATATTTACTGGAACATGTCACCTATCAGTCGCACTTGGTTCAACGCTATCCGCTGATTTTGGCAGATGATGTGGACGAGTATCCCGCGATCGCTCGGCATCTGTTTGAACACCTGCTCAAAGCTGGAGCCGCCGCTGCATTTACCTTTAATCCCGATGGAGCAGTGCGCTTAGGGTTGGGAGCAGATCCCACTTATTTGGCAGAACTTGCCCATCAGTGCGAAGTCGTTCAGTTAAGCGATCGCCCCACTCCAAGTTTATCCGAGGATCTGGGTGAAGCCTTAGTAGAATTTGCCATTAACCCGATGGTATTTTTGGCATTGCCAGAGACAATCCAGGCAATTCAAACCGTTTCGAGATCGGACTTATTGCGGCAAACCGCAGAGACGATCATTGCCGCTGTGCAAGCGGGACAAGTGGAGCCGAGACAGATTGCGGTGATTAGTCCCGGTTTGGATGCGATCGCCCGGTATGCTTTGATCGACATTCTGACCAAGCACCAAATTCCAGTCGAATCGCTGAATGATCAGCGTCCTTTGATCAGTTTTTCTATTGTTCGAGCGTTGTTGACCTTGCTGACGCTGGTTTATCCCGGCTTAGGTCGCTTAGTCGATCGGGATGCGATCGCTGAAATGTTGGTTGTGCTGAGCAATCAAGGGCAAACGATTGACAGCCGATCAGCCTCTTCCTCACAGCCCACTTTTGCCATTGACCCCGTGCGCGCTGGCTTACTTGCCGACTACTGCTTTGCTCCTCATCCAGAGCTACCTCGTTTATTGCCCGCCACCACATTTCCTCGGTGGGATCGGTTGGGCTATCAAACTTCAGAAGCTTATGAGGCAGTGATTCAATGGATCGAAGCTCAGCAATCTCAGCTAGAGCAACGCCTGATTCCCCATGCCGTTTCATTGCTCGATCGCGCCATCCAGCATTTTCTTCTAGGCGGCAGTTCTCTAGCATTTGATCAACTGTCTGCCCTGCGTCAACTGCTAGAAACCGCACAACATTACTGGGAGGTCGCTGACAGGCTGCGCCGTGGCAATGCTGCTCAAGGCGATCGCGGCATGAATCGCCAAGATGCCCCATCGGTTGCAACCATTCGCCAGTTCGTCCAACTTTTACGCAACAGCACCGTCACTGCCAATCCTTATCCAGTGCGTCCCATGGGGTCAGCGAGTAATGCTGTCACCTTAGCCACTGTATTTCAGTACCGCTCTAGCCGCCGTGTCCACCGCTGGCAGTTCTGGTTTGATGCCGCGTCTCCGCGATGGCTTAGTGGTGTGGATGCCTTATTTGCGGCTCCGCTATTTTTGAAAAATTGGTCTGGCGGTCTGTGGACTGCTGCCGACACCATGGATGCCAACGAACAACGCCTGCGCCGGATTTTGCTCGATTTGCAAGCACGAACTGAAGAACGGATTTATCTATGTCACAGTGATTTGGCAACGAATGGTCAAGAACAAACCGGCGTATTGCTAACGCTGGTCAATGCGGTTACTCCAGTCACGCCGTTGTGAAGGGAAGGGAAGAGGGAAAAGGGGAAAGGGAATAGAAATAAACTTAATTGCTCTTATCGGTTCCCTTTCCAGGATCAGATAAATGGCGTACAGGTTTGCACTAAAGCGTAATGGAGAAGTCGAAGATTATTTTTTATAGTTGAAGTTAAGCGCTGTTAAGCATCCGATTGGCTCAAATGCGGGTTAACACTTTTCAACCAGCGTAGGGTAACTCCAAATTATACGGTTTTTTCATGAATGAATTAATAGAATTTCATCGGGGCTGGATGGTTGAAGTGACTGCAACCGAGAGGGGCTGGCAGTTATGTTGTCGATCGCCTCTTGGAGAAACATTGGCTGACCCTTCTCCGTATCAAAATCATCAGGTCGCCCTGACTACAGCAATTCAGGTGATTGATCAATTTTTTGCCTGTCAGTCGTTGCGTCAGGTGTTGCGAGAGTTTTATGAAGCGGAAATTTTAACCTTTGGCGAGTGGAAGCAGCTTGGGCGATCGCTTGATTTTGCCTCTCGCCATCAGTTTACGCAGTCGCTTTCCTAACCAAGATCACGGTGCAATCACAATTTCGGGCGATCGCTTCTGGAATATTGCCCTGAATTGCCTGCTGTAATAGCCCTTCTCGACTCGCGCCTAGCACAATCACATCGCACTGATTATTTTGCGCCATGTCTACGACCGCATCTGCCACTGAATGGGCGCAAACCGACGTAATCACGACCGATGCCTGAACTTGCTGCTGGAGAAACGCCGCATTTTTTTCAAGTGGGCGAATGTCATAGCTGGGGTCGCTAGGATTGGAAACATGGCACAGCCGAATTTCTGGCTCTTGGCTCAACGAGACTAAGGCAGGCAGCAGCGTTAAAGCATATTCTGCATTGGGTCCGCCCCCAATGGGCACCAGCCATCGTTTTAACCGCGTTAGTTGCAATAACATCTGAACCGATGCCTGTTCGGATTCAGTGGAGTGTAGCTGAGAATTAACTAACGCATCGCCCATTTTCACCAGCACCACATCGCAATCTGCTTGCCGAATTGCAGTATCAACGGTATCACCAAAAATCCGTCCCGGTGTAGAGGTACTGCCTTTCCAGCCCATCAGCAACAGATCAATATGGCGGTCCTTAACGGTTTCTAGAACGGCTTCGGCAGTACTGTGAGCGGCTCGAATCTGAGTATGCACAGGAATTCCCCACACGTTTCCTTGATGAATGGCACGTTTGAGGATGCGACGACTGAGGGTTGTATTTACGTGGGTTTCGGATGGGGAACTATGGCGCGGCACGGCGATCACTTGCAGGCATTCGATTTCATAGTTGCGATCGCGGGCAATCACCAATGCCAACTTCATCAGCCCATTCATGGTTTGAGGATTGCTCAGCGGCACGAGCAACCGTCCTTTCCCTAAAGCGGGCGCTTGGGTTTGGTAGACGACATAGGACGGCTCTGGCTGAGGACCCACTCGTTCCGAGCCGCCCCGCAGTTTCTCCGACTCTACCCGCAAAATGTCGCTTCGAGTAATAATGCCCACGAGCTTGCGATGAGACACGACAGGCAACCGAGAAAGCTTGTAGCTTGAGAGGAGATGAAGCACCTGACTGAGCGCATCCTCTGGGTTTACCGTAATCGGCTGCGGAGTCATGATGTCTTTTAGCACCGCATGATCCGGCAAGGTTAGGTGAGTGATTTTATCGAGATCTGTTTGTGTCACAATGCCCACCAGTCGCCCCTGATTTACCACTGGAAACCCGCGATGGTGAGACTTGGCGAAGGCTTCAACCACTTCCACGAGCGTCATCTGGCTAGGCAGCGTTTCTACTTTTTTTTGCATCACCTCTGCTGCCGTCAGGGTTGCCCATAGCCCGTCGCTCGTGGCTTCTGGAGCCAGATAAATCCCTTTCAGCTCTAATAAATGGGTGTAGAGGGAACCCGGAGCCAGCCATTCTGCGACTAAATAAGATGTGACTGAGCAAATCATTAGCGGCAAGATTAGGTTGTAGTTCAAAGTGGTTTCAAACACAATCACGATCGCGGTAATGGGCACCTTGGCAACCGCCCCAAAAAAACCTCCCATGCCGGTCAAGGCATAAATGATTGGGTCACCGCCTAAGACGGTTCCGGCAACTAGCCCCACCAACTGCCCCAACGCGGCTCCTAGCACTAAACTGGGGATAAACAATCCTCCAGGAGCTTCAGCACTACATGCCAAAATCGACAGCACAAACTGCACGACAAACGCACTGGCAGTAATGCGCCAATCGGCAGTGCCCATGGTTAAAAAGCCTTGGAGTGTCGTGGTATCGCGAAAAACGGGAGGCAATAATGCAATCACCCCCCCAGAGATTAATCCTGCCAATCCAATTTTCCAGGGCAAACTAAAGCGCAAATAGCGACGGCTAAATTTCAAGCTTTCCAAAATGCTGCGGTTGAAGGCTGCCGCAAAAACGCCCGTCAACACGCCCAAAAGTAGAAAAAAGGGAATTTCTTGAGGCAAAAAACTGGTTTGATTCAGAGTAGACTGGCCTACTAAGTTAAGGCTAGGTCCTGATATCACCCTGGAAACTACGCCTCCAGTAAATGAAGCCAAAATTGCCGTTCCCAAGGTCAAACTGGACACATCATGCAGCAATTCTTCAATGACAAATAGCACCCCCGCGATCGGTGCATCAAAACCCGCCGCCAAACCCGCCGCCGCTCCCGCCGCAATCAGTTGGCGTTGATGATCGGGCGATCGCGGTGCCCATCGGCTTAACTGGGCTGCCAATGCCGCTCCAATTTGTACCGTTGGACCCTGCCGACCCAACACCAAGCCAGAGCTTAGCGTCAACATAGTGCTGAGTAGCTTGACGATCGCCACCCGCAAATTTAACGCGATCGGCACATAAGCCAAGGCTGCTTTAACCTGCGGAATGCCACTGCCAGCCGCTTCTGGGGCTAAGCGCTCAATCAACAAGCCAGACAACATCCCACCCAATAGCCCAACCATGGGAAGCAGCAACCAAGCAGGCAGCAACAACGATTCTCGCACTCGCCAACTGCTAAACCAGTGAACTCCTTGCTTGAGCAACACTGCCGCCGATGCTGCAACTAAACCAATTAAAACCGCTTCAAAAATTGCTAGCCGCTTTGGTTTCAACAATTGGCGGAAGGAGTTGAAAGCAGTAGGAGGCACCATAAATTATTTAGGAAACATCACTAAACACTTTACAAAGATTGAGAAACGAAAATTTTTCGATTAGATATTTCTTTTACCTTCTGCAAACAAGATTTAGATGAATCAGCAAAGAAAGAGCTTGAAGGCTTTAGTGACCCATCAATACCTTTCATCTTCACTTTAGAGAAAACGAGAACCATGGTAAACCCAATGAGTTGCCGATAAAACTAGTAATGATGAAGTCAATAGACAGATCTAATTAACTGTAAGGTGCCGCAAACCATTTTTATCCTAAATCCCTCCCCAAGAGAGTACCTTTAACTATTGCGCTCTTCTCCCCAGGGAAAATAGTTGCAGAGAAAGGTTCTCTATTGAATTTCACCTAAGTTATCTCCCATTGAATCTGTTAATTACGTTACTCGTGGTGCGATCGCACTAGGACAAAACTCTACAATGCCTATAAGTTCTTGCTGTCCTGCTGAATTCACCCTATAGGATGACTGAATAGTTTTGAGTCCCCAACATTGCCAAGATATCTTTTTTGCTTATTCTCGCTTGGGCAGTCGGATTGTATTTCAACAAATAAATCTTGTTTCTAACCGATAGATTTGAAAGAGCAGCAAGGTTTCTATCAGTAGAAAACATGGTATCAATATAGTATGATGACGCAAGTTACTCGAAGCTAATGCAATTAAATTCAAAGCAAACGTTTTGAGCGACTGTTGATGTCACATTTGTCTAATAATCAAAACTCTTTTGCAGTATTTTAATGATTAAGAAGAAAAAAGCTGAGCCATTAACGGGTGATTCCCTGGTCAAAAAGGTTAAAGAACTTGAAACCTTTACCAGAGAAGCAAAAGCAAAGGAATGCGGGTATTACACTACGACAAAGAATGGTGTAGAACGTGTCAATATGATGAAATTCCTCAATGCTCTGATTGATGCAGAAGGGATTGAGCTAGATGGAAAAATGGGTTCAAATGGGCGAGGCGGCAGAAGCGCTAGCTATCGAATTAGCGTGCAGTCTAATGGAAACCTGCTGATTGGGGCTGCCTACACCAAACAAATGGATCTCAAGCCAGGAGATGAGTTTGAAATTTCCTTGGGGCGTAAACACATTCAGTTGAAACAAATTGACCAATCTGAATCAGAAGATTGAAGATAGTCAACTTTGTTGGGATTTGTAGAAGTAGGTCGCGTTACCTTTGAAAGAGTTTATGCAGAAGAGTTTTTTGACATTGGGCTAAATCTTATTTGATAGGTCATCATCATTATGGAATCGGTTGACTGGACAATAGTTATTCCTGCGGGGCTTGCGATCGCCATCTTTGTCGGCGGCATGTCCATGATGTTTACGGGCATCTGGACAAGTCGAAATCGCTAAAGCTTGATCCACTAAGAGCCTATCCGGAAAATGTTAGGAGCTTACGACCGACAATCAAACAAGCGGCAATCTGAACAAATCCTAAGTAAGAGTGAGATAACTTAGCCCAGCGAATCAACACTCCTCGAAAGCGATTAAACCAGGAATGCGCCACTTCGACGACCCAACGGCGGGGCGGATGGCAGGGTTAATTCATTGTATGAGTAGGAAAAGGGCATCTATATCATGGGCAACACGACGTTGAGCTTTGGTG
>QBMH01000183.1 GCA_003249025.1 Leptolyngbya sp.
TCGAGCCATGAGACTGTGCTAAGACTTGAAATTCCGGGATATCAATTAATCGAGGTGCCCTAGTGCTTTAGTCGGTGTCAGGTGTCGGGTGGCAGTTTCTATGGGGTGAAGATGCCTCAAAGGAGACCACCTAGCCACCTAAGTACAGCAAAAAGGGGCAGTCGGTTAGACTTACCCCTAAAGTTAATTATTTTACTTTCAAGCAGATTTGAAAAAGTTTAGGCAGCCCACTTTTGAGCCACGATTTCAGCCAAATCTACAACACGCTGACTGTAGCCCCATTCGTTGTCATACCAGGCAATTACTTTTACCAAGTCGCCGCCCATGACGATGGTCAAATCTGCATCGATGATCGCCGATTCAAAGGTGCCTGCATGGTCACTGGAGACTAAAGGCAAGTCACAGTATTTTAAGATGCCTTTCATGGAACCTTCAGCCGCATTTTTCAGCACTTCATTCACCTGTTCAGCGATCGTGGGCTTTTCAACTTGAACCACCAGATCAACAATCGATACGTTTGGAGTCGGCACCCGCAAGGCAATACCGTTAAGCTTACCAGCGAGTTCAGGCAACACCAGAGCTACAGCTTTAGCAGCACCCGTAGACGTTGGAACAATGTTAATCGCGGCGGCTCGTGCCCGTCTCAAATCGCGGTGGCTGGCATCCAGCAAGCGCTGATCCCCTGTGTAACTGTGGGTGGTGGTCATTGTGCCTTTGATGATGCCAAAGTTGTCGTTTAGTATCTTGGCAACGGGAGCGAGACAGTTAGTGGTGCAGCTTGCATTGCTAATGATGTTGTGTTTGGCATGATCGTAGTCGAGATGATTCACACCGACTACAAAGGTACCATCGTCACCTTTTCCAGGAGCCGTAATCAGCACCTTCTTGGCACCTGCTTTGATGTGTTTAGATGCGCCTTCATGACTGATGAAAACCCCTGTAGATTCGATGATTAGATCAATGCCCCACTCTTTCCAGGGTAAATTTTCAGGGTTGCGATCGGAGGTGCATTTGACAACTTTTCCATTCACCGTAATGCTATTGTCATCGGCATCAATTTGAACGCTGTCATCCATTTTGCCAAGCATCGAGTCGTATCTAAGCAGATGGGCATTTGTTCTAGGGTCAGATGTATCGTTGATTGCCACAAGGTCAATTAGACTATTCTCTCTGCCCAACCAGCAACGCATGAAGTTGCGCCCAATACGCCCGAAGCCATTAATCGCTACTCTAATCACTGCGTCTTGCCCTCGTTAAATAAATCTTAGTTATTAAGAAAATCATAAGATGGGAGGTGATCCCAGTGCAACAATACGCTTCGGTATTTTGCGCCGAAAGTGCTGAGCTATAGCACTTTCAAGACTTAAAGAATTTGTTTTGCAAATAAGGATTCTTCATCTAAAAGAGCTAAATTAGGCTGAAACTGACAACTTGGTGGTGAGATAGTGGCGCACTGAATCGGGAACGAGGTAGCGCAGCGATCGCCCTGTTTGCCAATAGTCTCGAATTAAGCTAGAGGAAATCCCCACCTGCGGCATGTTTAGCAACTTCCAATGGAAAGAGATTTGCTGTTTTATAAAATGATCTGCAACTTGATGACATATTGTAGAAGTATCTTGAATATTTCTAGGAGCAACTAGCCAAGTACATTGGGCGGCTACGGCGGCACTACTGTACCACTGGGGTAAAGATTGGAAGGCATCTAACCCAATAATCCAATGCCAATCAGATTTTGGATATAGAACTTCTAAGTCAAGCAGCGTACCCACCGCATAGGAATTGCTTTGGCGCTGCCGATCTATGTCAGAAACCGAAAATGCTGGATGGTGTGCGATCGCCCCTTGCACCATTTCAAGCCGATGCTCAAATCCCATTAGCTCACCTGATTTGTGAGATGGACGAAAGGTTGGCACCCACAAAACATGACTCAACTCAAACTGATCCAATGCTGTTTCAGCGACTAAAAGATGCCCCCAGTGGATTGGATTGAAGGTTCCTCCAAAAATTCCTATCTTTTGTTTTTGTTTAGATAAAGTGTCCACAACTAAAAGCCAGTGAGGGATTGGGCAAGAGCAACCTACCTCTTGCATTCGCAACAGCCGCCCTGGAATGATTTCGGAAAAGTCTTGCCTTGTTCAGAAGCTTGAGTTATCAGAAATCGGAGAGATTTATATTAAAAAAGTTTTTGGATAAAAGAATGAAAATCTGTAGAGGGTGATATAACTTTCAGGACAATGATTCATCAGATATTAATCTTTATTAGACGGAAAATATACCTAGGTTAGGTATGCCGAAAAGATTATTCCTGATATGATAGCGCGTGTTATTGGTGTGGTTTGTGAGGATCTTACAATGCCGGTTTCTATAGACTTAAGCGGCAAGCCTTTCCATTTTATTGGTGTTGGTGGAATCGGTATGTCAGCCTTGGCATATGTTTTGGCAAAGCGAAATTTGCCGGTGTCAGGGTCAGATCTGCGCCTCAGCCACATTACTCAACGTTTACAGGAAAATGGAGTTCATGTTTTTTGGCACCAAGATCCTAGCAATTTAAAGTTTTTTCAATCTAAGTCTGCTGGTGATAACTCTGTTGTTGAAGCGATCGCCCCCGTTGGAATCGGAGTAACTTCAGTCGCCCATCCTTCCGTTTCTGCTAAAACTTTGTCATCTAATTGCGGTCAAAAATCAGATGTGCTTCCCCAAGTCATTTGCTCTACCGCCATTCAATCCGCTAATTTGGAATATCAAGCGGCGTGTGATCTAGGATGTCCTATTTACCATCGCTCTGATGTTTTGGCTGCTCTGATTCGCGAATACCGAGGAATCGCGATCGCGGGGACTCATGGCAAAACCACCACAAGCAGCTTAGTGGGCTACATGTTGCTGCAAGCGGGGTTAGATCCCACCATTGTCATCGGGGGTGAAGTGAATGCTTGGCAGGGCAATGCCCATGTGGGTGAGGGTCCCTATTTAGTGGCTGAAGCCGATGAATCCGATGGGTCGCTTGTCAAACTCGCTTCGGAAATTGGGGTGATTACCAATATTGAACTCGATCACATTGATCATTACGACAGTTTGGATGAGGTGATTGAAACGTTCCAAACCTTTAAGGCAAACTGCAAAACCCTGATTGGAAGCTACGATTGCCCGATTGTGCGCGATCGCCTAACTCCTTCGATTACTTACAGCCTAGACCCGCAAGCCAACGCTACATATACCGTTGACTGCATCTCTCATCGAGGCGGCAGCACCGCTAGAGTCTGGGAACGGGGGGTCATTTTAGGACAGTTAAATGTCAAACTGTTGGGTCGTCATAACCTCAGCAATGCCCTCGCCGCCGTTGCAGTGGGTCGATTATTAGGTCTTAGTTTTTCAACTATTTCTCAGGCTATTTCTACTTTTGAAGGCGCACGTCGTCGGTTTGAGTATCGCGGCGAATACAATGACATCCTGTTTGTTGATGACTATGCCCATCATCCCAGCGAACTTCAGGCAACCTTAGCGGCAGCACGGCTCAAAGTGCAAGAGTCAGGCTCCACCCTCAAGCGCATTGTGGCAATTTTTCAGCCTCATCGCTACAGCCGGACTCAGGCATTTTTATCTGAATTTGCGACATCTTTTTCAAATGCAGATGTCGTCGTGCTTAGCGACATTTACAGTGCTGGAGAGCCAAAACCTGCTGACTTAACGGGTGAAACTTTGGCAACTTTAATTGCCCATCATCAACACCCAGTTTTATATTGTTCTTCGCTGCAATCGATTCATCAACTGCTTGTAGAAACCTTACGTCCAGGAGATCTTGCCCTCTTTATGGGGGCGGGAAATTTAAATCAGATTATTCCAGAAGTGATGGTCTCTCACCAAAAATTAGAGCAGGAAATGTCACGTCATTGGCGTAACCACGCTTAAGACAGCACAAGCAGCTTAACTTTCAGGGCATCAGGGTAGATTGAACAGTGCCATTAAGAATTCATCGGTTTCTGGTGTAGAGCATTCATTTTAATTAGTCATGACTATTTCCTACAATCCGCCTCAATTAACCAGCGTGAAGCGCTCAGCCCTCAGTTCTCAATACAGTCCGAAACCATCTGCTTACCAGATTCGGTTGCCTGGAACGGATTGTTTGATCAAAGCCCATATTCCCTTGGCAACGCTCACGTCTTTTCGAGTCGGTGGTCCCGCAGAATGGTATGTGGCTCCTCGAACGTCTGAAGAATTGCAGGCTAGTTTTGAGTGGGCGCGAACCGAAGGATTGCCGATCAACCTATTGGGGGCAGGCTCTAATTTGCTCATTAGCGATCGCGGTCTATCTGGGCTGGTGATTGGCACTCGCCGCCTGCGTCAAATTCAATTTGACTCTGCCACAGGACAAGTAACCGTTGGCGCAGGCGAACCTTTGCCGCGACTTGCCTGGAAAGTTGCAGGGCAAGGATGGCAAGGACTGGAATGGGCAGTGGGCATTCCTGGAACTGTAGGAGGAGCCGTGGTGATGAATGCAGGTGCCCATGGAGGTTGTGTAGCGGATTCCCTGCTCAATGCCCATGTCCTACTACCCGATGGCACAACACGCATTTTTACCCCCCAAGAATTAGGCTACGCTTACCGCACATCAATTTTGCAAGGCAAAAACTGGCTAGTAACCCAAGCAACCTTTCAGCTAAAACCCGGTGCCGATCCGGCTCAAGTGACCGCAGACACTTCGATTCATCTAAACCAGCGCCGTGCTACCCAACCCTATCATTTGCCAAGCTGCGGCAGTGTTTTCCGCAATCCCAATCATTACAAAGCAGGCTGGCTGATTGAGCAACTAGGACTCAAAGGATATCAAATTGGCGGCGCTCAAATTGCCCAGCGTCATGCAAATTTTATTCTTAATTGTGGCAGTGCCAACGCGAACGATATTTTTCAACTGATTTGCCATGCCCAACAAGCAGTGAATCATCAATGGAACGTTTGGCTAGAACCAGAGGTGCAAGTTTTGGGTGAATTTTAGCCCAATCAAAAGGAAGGATAAGATTTTGTTCGGCTAGCTGCCTGGACTTTCTACAAAAAGTTAGAGAAAATCAAACAGCTTGGTATAGCAGTGCCATAATGAAACTGCTGTTTGTTTTGAACCCATACTTCATTAAAGCGTTATGTCACAAGGACAGGGATTTGGCTTCGGACTAGGCAAAATGAAAGAGCTAGCCGAGGCTTTTAAGAAAGCTCAGCAAGTTCAAGAAGGAGCTAAGAAGCTTCAAGAAGAACTTGAGGAGATGGAGATTGAAGGTGAGGCACAGGGTGGTCTTGTGAAAGTGGTTCTGAGTGGAAATCAGGAACCCATTCGCGTTGTGATTTCACCGGATGTTCTAAATGAAGGGGCAGAGGTTGTTTCCGATTTGGTCACGGCTGCCATGAAGGATGCTTACCGAAAATCGACGGATACGATGCGTGAAAAAATGGAAGAATTGACGGGCGGGTTGAATCTGCCTGGTCTGTAACTTTGCTCTTGCCTTAAAGGGCTTTAGTGAGTGCGCGATCGCGAATCTCGCGAGGTTTGCTTGAAACCGGGAAAAATCAAATTGTCCCGGTTTTGCCTTGTTTAATCCACTTCATTCTGTTTTATGTCCTACAAACTGTTGTTTGTCTGCTTAGGGAATATTTGTCGTTCTCCAGCAGCAGAGAACATCATGAATCATCTAATTGAGCAGAACCACCTAACTGGGCAGATCGTTTGCGATTCTGCGGGAACTTCCAGCTATCATATTGGCGCTCCTCCCGATCAACGGATGACTTTTGCTGCTGTCCAGCAGGGCATTGCCATGAAAGGATGCGCTCGGCAGTTTACCAAAGCAGATTTTGATGCATTTGACCTAATTTTGGCAATGGATCGGGAGAACTACGCCAATATTTGCGCTCTAGATCCCGCTGGCAACTATCGAAACAAAGTTCAATTAATGTGCGATTTTTGCACTCACCACACCCCGAAAGAAGTTCCCGACCCCTATTATGGCGGAACCAATGGCTTTAACCAGGTGATTGATTTACTGGAAGACGCTTGTTTAGGGCTACTTGATCATGTGAAGCAACAGCTAAAGGCTTAATGGAGTGCGGGGTACGGAGTGCAGTTAGCTTATCCCTTGCCGTATCATTCTTCTAAAAGGTAGGGGTTACTTAAACTTCGCACTCTGTACTCCCGACTCCGTACTTTCTTATACCAAGTGATGATCGATCGCAAACCGCATTAACTCAGCCCGATTACTGGTGTCTGTTTTATCGAGTAAGCTGCTGACATATTTTTCAACAGTGCGGGGGCTAAGATGCAAGCGATCGCCAATTTGAGCATTGGAAAGCCCATCTGATAACAACACCACCACTTCTTGTTCCCGCTTAGTTAACTTCACTTCAATGGGTGCGAGGGCAGCGAACCGCTGGGCGTTCTGCATGGCTGTATCGTGGGCAGAACTGGAAATGAGCGATCGCGATCGCCACTCCATTTCAATCATTTGCAGCCGCTCCAACAAGTGGCGCACCACTGCACCCAACTCTTTCAGTTCAAAGGGTTTAGGCAAATAAACATCGCATCCCAACTGATAGCCACGGATACGTTCGTGGGTTTCAGTGCGAGCCGTCAAAAACACCACAGGAAGCAATCGAAATGCAGGCTGTTGACGAACTTGACGAACAAACTCATACCCATCCATACGCGGCATTGTTACGTCAGTCACAATCAAATGAGGCTGAAATTTTTCAACCATTTTTAGTGCTTCTTGCCCGTTCTCAGCGCGAAGCACTGAATATCCCACGGCTTCAAGATAGTCGCCAATCGATAGGCGTGTTCCTAAATCATCATCAGCAACCAAAATTGTCAATGGCATGGGTGAGGGTCAATAGCAGCATTGCTCACTTAAAGTATGTCACGCAGATTTAAAACTATCGACGTTACCAGTCTTATCTTGTTATTCTTCAAACCAGCTAGCGCGCCATGCTTCTTGGGCAGCCGCGATCGCGTATTCTCGTTGTTTTTTGCGATAATCTTGCCCCAGTTTTTTCAATCGGGCAGTCAATTCTCTAATTTTGCTCCGAGCCGTCATCGTTGGGGTATCTGCAAATTCAATTTCTACTAGTCGCAGATGAATCGCTAGCACTTGTAAAAGTTCTGGAGCCTTTCCCTCCTCCTCTTCATTGGTTGTTTCCGCATTGTTAACTGCTTCAACCAACACATTCAGCAGATTGGGCGATCGCGGTATTCCATCCGCCAGTTCTGTTTTGCTTGCATGTTGCAAGAGCGCATCGGGCAGTTGACTGGGTAAAATATTGGATTGCTGAAGCAGGCGATTTGTTTGATGAGAAATGGCGGCTAGCTCCCTGCCAATGCTTTGTTCAATCCTAGCTTGCCATTGAACTATGCGCGCGGGAGTCAGAGATATTTCCATTGGTAGAGATGGCTCGGCTGAGGATTGAAGAAAAGTTTCATCCCCAATCCTAATCGACGTTTCCTCTAATTCTGTAACTTGTGCCTCTTGGGCTTCTGTGGAAACATCGCTTTGCAGACTCATAGGCGACTCTAACTGTTGGGATCTTTCCTGCTGCTGAAATAAATGTAGTTGCTCCAAAAGAGTAGCTTGGGCTTGTTTTGCCAAATCTTGTAACGCTTGCTGCAACGCTTGCCTTTGACTGACCGACAAACCCAAAAACTGCTGCGGATAGCCTTGAGTGCAAACTTGATACGCCGCCAAAACATGCTGTTTTCGCACAGCTTGCCCCAATGCTGCTAAGTAGCTTGCATAAGCAGTTTGAAACGCCTCTGCTAGAGTCCCCAATGATTGGTCTAGTAAAGCTATCTCTTGTTGAATTCGTTCAACGGAAGCGGTCATAATCTTCAAAGACTGAATGTAAGGCTCTTTAAGAATAGTCAATGATGCAAAAAACTTGTTGTAAAATCGCCTTGTTTTGTCACTTAAAGGGCATTTTCATTCAGTCACCCAATCTAACCGTCCCACTAGGTACGGTAAATACTCCTTCATCAGAAACCGTAATTGAGACGACTATGTAAGCAGGAGCGCTGAACTATGGACTAAATCGATTAGTAAGCGATGATTTCCTGGTCTTCTTGCGATTAATAATCGTGAGCAGTGAACAGCCCCTCAGATATTTTTAATCTCTCGCAGTAGTTGATGGAGCGGAAGCAGCAATGGCAAAAGTCGTCGGAATTGACCTGGGTACAACAAATTCGTGTGTGGCGGTGATGGAAGGTGGCAAGCCGACCGTCATTGCGAATGCGGAAGGCTTCCGAACTACGCCTTCTGTAGTTGCTTTTGCAAAAAATGGCGATCGCCTGGTCGGTCAAATTGCCAAGCGCCAAGCCGTCATGAACCCCGAAAATACGTTCTATTCGGTAAAGCGCTTCATTGGTCGTCGGTTTGATGAAGTCGCCAACGAGCTAACCGAAGTTTCCTACAAAGTTTTAAACGTAAACGGCAACGTCAAAATTGATTCTTCTGCCAAAGGTGAGCAGTACGCCCCGGAGCAAATTTCCGCTGAAGTACTCCGCAAGCTTAAAGAAGATGCCAGCAAATACTTAGGTTCAGATGTTACCCAAGCGGTAATCACTGTTCCCGCTTACTTCAACGACTCCCAGCGTCAGGCAACCAAAGATGCTGGAAAAATCGCTGGTTTAGAAGTCCTGCGGATCATCAACGAACCCACCGCCGCTTCGTTGGCATACGGCTTAGATAGAAAGAGCAACGAAACTATCCTCGTGTTTGACTTGGGTGGCGGCACCTTCGACGTATCCATCTTGGAAGTGGGCGACGGCGTGTTTGAAGTGCTGGCGACTTCTGGCGACACCCACTTAGGCGGCGACGACTTTGACAAAAAAATTGTAGACTACTTAGCCGAAGAGTTCCGCAAATCGGAAGGGATTGACCTCCGCAAAGACAAGCAGGCTCTACAACGCCTGACCGAAGCCGCCGAAAAAGCCAAGATTGAGCTATCTAGCGTCACCCAAGCAGAAATTAACTTGCCCTTCATTACTGCCACTCAAGATGGTCCCAAACATCTAGATACCACGCTGACCCGTGGCAAGTTTGAAGAACTGTGTGCCGATCTGATCGATCGCTGCCGCATTCCTGTGGAAAATTCCCTGCGGGATGCCAAGCTAGGCAAAGAAAGCATTGATGAAGTGGTAATGGTGGGGGGTTCCACTCGCATTCCTTCCGTTTTGGAACTGGTTAAGCGTGTGTTGGACAAAGAACCCAACCAGACCGTCAATCCCGATGAAGTCGTTGCGGTCGGTGCAGCCATTCAAGCTGGCGTATTGGCAGGTGAAGTCAAAGACATTCTTTTGCTCGACGTTAGCCCGCTTTCCCTCGGTGTCGAAACCTTAGGCAGCGTAATGACCAAAATCATTCCCCGCAACACTACCATTCCTACCAAAAAATCTGAAGTCTTTTCAACAGCGGTGGATGGGCAAAGCAACGTGGAAATTCACGTTTTGCAGGGCGAACGGGAAATGTCTAATGACAACAAGAGCTTGGGAACCTTCCGGTTAGATGGCATTCCCTCGGCTCCTCGTGGCGTTCCTCAAATTGAGGTAATCTTTGACATTGATGCCAACGGGATTTTGCAAGTCACTGCCAAAGATAAAGGCACGGGCAAAGAGCAATCGATCAGCATTACCGGAGCGTCTACGCTACCCAAGGATGATGTGGAGCGGATGGTGCGCGAAGCCGAGCAAAACGCATCTACAGACAAGGAGCGCCGCGAAAAAATCGACCTAAAAAACCAAGCGGATTCTCTGTCCTATCAGGCAGAGAAGCAATTGGCTGAACTGGGTGATAAAGTTTCTGCTGAAGATAAAACGAAGGTTGAAGGGTTGGTTAAAGATCTACGGGAGGCGATCGCCCAAGATGATAGCGATCGCATCAAAACCCTCACCACCGAACTTCAGCAAACCCTATACACCATTGGCACCAACATCTATCAACAAGCAGATGGCGCGGCTCCGGGTGCAGGAACCCCCGATGATGGCGATTCAGGAGCTGGCCCCTCCAGTAATGGTTCTGAAGAAGACGTGATTGATGCCGACTTCACCGAAAGCAAATAGATCGTTCTTTGAGTAGGTCGAACTTGGAGTATTTTGTTGCTTCATAACTCACAAAGGCTGAGCGTCAAAACCGCTCAGCCTTTTTTTGAAAATTTATTTGCCTATTGTTTTTTGTGATTCCTATCGACAATCTTAACGGGTGACAACCTAGCTAGACAGCTTGCTGCATGAGGGATAGAGCGTAA
>QBMH01000184.1 GCA_003249025.1 Leptolyngbya sp.
TAATACTTAACTGCTCACCTTCAGGGCTAGTTAGTGACACTGCTTTTGCTCCCTTGTACATTTGCTACTAAGAAAATTCTACGCCCTGATCTAAACGGTAATATCTTTCTCGGAAATCGCCTTAGATTTCCATAATGAGAATAATTCTTATCTAATTGTCCGATTTCAATTGCTCTGAATGGCTGGAATCCTCATTCTCTCGTTTAAGAGATTGAGCAAAAAAGCTTCTGGAGACTCTTTATTTAGTACAAATGTTTCAAAATGAGAATTGCTGGCTATTGTGCGATGTGAATGCCACAGTGGCTAAATTGTGCTACCCATAACTCTAGGTCTGGATCGGCGATCGCGCTTCTCATTTGATCAGATAGCTGTTGCGCTTCAGCCTGAGTGTGGGTGAGAGCAAAAACCGTAGGACCAGAGCCAGACATCATCGTTCCTAAAGGCTGACTTTCACGAAATCGCTTTTGTAACTCAGCCACTTTGGGATGATGGGGCAGTACCACTTTTTCGAGATCATTGTGGAGCAACTGCCCAATTTGAGTACTATCTCGATGGGCGATCGCGCTGAGCATTGCACCGGAATGGACTTCTCGACGGCGATTTACTTGAGCCGTGGTTTCGCGTAAGTAAGACGATTCAAACTGCTGTCGATAGGTTTGATATGCCCAGGGCGTTGAAACTGATAGGCTGCGATATTTTGCCAACACCACATGCAGCTTATCCAAATCGGGTAGGGTGTCCAGTTTTTCACCGCGTCCAGTTGCTAGGGCGGTTCCCCCTGCAACACAAAAGGGCACATCTGACCCCAACTGCGCCCCCAACTCTTGAATTTCCGGTTGGGTCAGCCCCAGTTCCCACAGCAGATTCAGCCCCATCAGCACGGCCGCCGCATTAGTTGAGCCTCCGGCTAAGCCCGCGCCCACCGGAATTTGCTTATGAATGGTAATGTCTACTGCACCAAGCTGAGCGAAGGCTTGGGGAAACTGCTGACTCATGAGGTAGGCAGCGCGATATGCCAGGTTACTCGTGTCGTTAGGGACAAGGGGATGATCACAGTGAACGCGCATTGTCTCAGTGCTGTTCGATCGCAGATCAACTCGATCTGCCAAATCAACACTTTGCATCACCATCACTAATTCGTGATAGCCATCGGGGCGATCGCCCAAAATCTCCAAATATAAATTGATTTTTGCGGGAGCAATTAAAGAGTAACTACGCATAAAAAGTAAAAATTCTCTAATAATTAAAATCTACGAATCGACGACCAACTGATTACTTAATAAGACCCATTGTTCCACGCTTAAATCTTCGGCTCGTGATTGAGGATTTGCCCCTAAGGTTTCTAATAACTGGGACAGGCGATCGCGATTAATCAAGCTTTGCAAATTATTTCGCAGCATCTTTCGCTTACTACCAAATCCTGATTTAAGCAGGGTTTCAAAAAAGCGAGGATTGGTTGCAGCAGTTGGAAACATGCGAGGACGCAGACGAATCACGGCTGAATCAACCTTGGGTGGAGGCTGAAACGCTTTGGCTGAGACATCACAAATAAAGTCGCAGTCGGCTAAGTATTGCACCCGCACGGTTAAGGCTCCGAAATTGGTTGAACCGGGTTTGGCATTCAAACGTAACGCCACTTCTTTTTGTACCAGCAATACGATTGAGTCAAATGGATTTTCGGCGGGGCAAGCGATCGTACCTAATAGCTTTTCAATAATGGGTCCAGTAATGTTGTAGGGAATATTGGCAACAACTTTATTAGGATTTTGAAACTCTGGCATGGGTGCCAGCATTGAGGGAAGATCTACAGTCAAAAAGTCTTCTTGCAACAGCAGAAAATTATCAACCTTGCCTAGTTTTCTAATCAACAGTTCACATAAATCCCGATCAATTTCCACTGCCACAACCGAGTCGGCTTGAAGCAACAATTGCCGGGTCAATATGCCAGTGCCGGGACCAATTTCCAAAACGCGATCGCCGCTCGTATCAGCACTCGTTTTTTTGAGTTCAGCCGCCGTCACGATGCTGCTCAACGCTTTTTCACTCTTCAGCCAATGCTGAGCAAACTGTTTACGCGGTGTGGGCACAGGGTTACTCCGGTATTCCAACAACTTCACCCGATCCCGCAATCACTTCACCGATCGCAAATGCGGCGATGTTTTCAGCGGCAAAATGCTGAAGGGCAGAGTCTACCTGATTCGGCGGCACCAGTACCACAAAACCGATTCCCATATTAAAGGTGTTAAACATACCCGAAAGGCTGACATTCCCTTCTTGTTGTAACCAATTAAAAATTGGCGGCACTGTCCAAGATGCAGCATCAATCTGCACGGACTGCCCCGGCCCCAAACAACGGGGAAGATTTTCGGGTAAGCCGCCGCCTGTAATGTGTGCCATGCCGTGAATGGCTAAGCCTGCCTGCCGCGCCTTCAGAATCGGCTTGACGTATATTTGTGTGGGAGTGAGTAAACTATCGCCTAAAGATTGACCTGCAAAACTGGCGGGACGATCGCTGAAATTAAAGCCGCGATCGCTGATAATCTTCCGTACCAGACTAAACCCATTGCTGTGAATACCGCGACTCGCCAATCCGATCGCCACATCGCCAACCTGCACTTGGGAGCCATCCAATAACTGACTTTTTTCCACCACTCCCACACAAAACCCTGCCAAATCGTATTCTCCCGACTGATAAAATCCCGGCATCTCTGCGGTTTCGCCTCCCAACAAAGCACATCCTGCCAGACGACACCCCTTAGTAATGCCTTCCACCACTTGGGTCAACTGCTCTGGTTCCAGATGCCCAGTCGCCAGGTAATCTAAAAAAAACAGCGGTTCTGCGCCACAGGTCAACACATCATTCACACACATGGCGACTAAATCGATCCCAACGGTATCGTGCTGATTCAGGCTATGCGCCAGCTTCAGCTTCGTGCCAACCCCGTCTGTGCCAGAAACTAAAACAGGCTGATGATAGCCTGCGGGTAGCTCAAACAAGCCACTGAAGCCCCCGAATGAGCCTAAAACACCGGGACGAGTTGTACTAGCGACCAAACTGCGGATGCGATCAACAAACGCCCGACCGACTTCAACATCTACTCCTGCATCCCGATATTCCATGCAGCTACGCCAGCAACAACTCGGATGTATTGTACTCTTTTGCCTTCAAAAACTTGAATGTTTGTCCTTTAAACCGCTCATTGGATAATCACAAATATAAAGTTTTGATGAAGTTAGAAATTAATATCCTGATTTAGAGATTATCCCAAAGTCTTAACTAGCGGTCTTTTAAGGTTCATTAACAGTTGTAAACTTTTCTGGAATCCGTTGGGATCATTTGACACCCCTGATCCCCAATACGAAAACTTCATGATATTCTGTTGCAGTTCTCAATTATTAGGAGCGAAATCGAACTGAGTACGGGTTAAAACCACGACCTTCATGCAGATTCATCAATTTCAGCAGTCAAATTACGCTAAATCATGCGGTTTGACAAAAGGCTGAAGATCATGCGGAACTCGAACCCTAAATAATCTGCCTTTTATCCAATGGATATATGACTCAAAAACTTCTTAGCAGTTTAACTGCATCCCTGTTGATTGCAACTCTGGGTGTTTCCACCTCAAGCAATGCCGCTCCTGTTGAACCGAATAAACAAGGTTCTAGTGCAGACCTTAAGCAGATAAATCCGAAAGCAACTTCCAGCGAAACCGCAACCGAAACTGCACCGTCATCGACTAAATCTCTGAATACTGTTCGCCAGTCTGAAGAGGTTGTAAAAATCGGTGAACAAGTTAATAAGCCAAAGTTCAATGCGCCTCAAGAGGTGATTGCAAAGGTTCAGCCTCACGAGATTTCTGGGCAAAAGGTTGCCACTCTCTATGTCCGTAGCATTCCAGTTTTAACGTTCAAGAGTTCTGTTAAAGCTTCAAAAAATGATGTAAAGCTTGGAACTCAACTAAAACAGTCTTCTGCTCCACTTTTTACAAATGCTCAGTCTTTTAGCCGGACGAAAGCCCAGTCTTCTTCCTTAACCTCGCTGCTGAATTCCTCTGAGTCTTTATCCGACTTAGACTCACGCGAACTGAACCCAAATACGATTGACGCTGGTTTTTCTGAGGATGACCCCGTTTGGCGAGCCTCTGCGATCGCGGCGAAACTGAATCAGCTTTATCGCAACGGGCTAGATGCAGACAAAATTACAGTAACCTGGGCGGGTCAAATCGAGAATTCAACCGGGCGCGATCGCTACTTTATCCAGGCAGACACGATCAAGATTGCGGTGATTGATGCCAACACCCTTTTGCCCGATTCTACCCGAAATCTTGAAAAGGATGCGCTCCAAGCAACCAACCGTTTAAGGCGGCTATTGGGTAATGCATCACCGCTGCGAGAGGTCGCTGGAAAACCGCTCGGATGGAGAAATCAAACTATTTCTTTAGGACCCATCCAATTTAAGTTGACCGGATTTGCCTCTTGGTATGGTCCGGGCTTTCATGGCAACCGCAGCGCTAGCGGTGAAGTCTTTAATCAAAATGCTATGACTGCCGCCCACCGAACCCTGCCGTTTGGCACACAGGTTTTGGTGACCAACCTGGATAATGGGCAATCGGTGGTCGTTAAGATTAACGATCGCGGTCCGTTTCACGGAAACCGTATCATCGATCTGTCTACGGCTGCGGCTCGTGTGGTGGGTGTCATGCAGTCGGGAGTTGCTCTCGTCAAGCTAGAAGTGATTGATTCGAGCAATGTGGCGGCTGTTGGTAATTAAGCCGCTTGCTACTAAACCAAAATACTGCAAGGGCAGGTTTCGTAGTTGATTTGTTAGCAGAATCGTTCAATCTAGGCTAAACCTGCCCCAACAAAAGCGGTATTTTTTCTCTCAGAAATTCTTGCAGGCGTGAATGGCATTTAAACTGCTATTCACGCTTTTTTTGAGTGTTGACAATCTCGCCCATTAGACCTATCAATGGCACAGTTGAATCAACTCCTTTGCTTTGAATCAAAACCCCAAAATCACCTAAACCCAGTGGATTAATCAAGTTGTGCAAGCTATCGCGCTGGCGAAGACTCTCTTGAATGGATTGAGCATCGGTTGCAGGAGACTGACCTAGAGCCGTGAGGCGATCGCCCAATCCTAGTGCCATCAAAAATAATGCCTGTTTCGTATATCCGACGCGATTCAGTCCGCAAAGTTTCCCCTGTTTTTCTAAAGCGGTGAAATCAACGTGAGCAGTGATATCCTGCTGCCCTACATTGCGATAGGGGTCAGAGTGATGCTGATGCTGAAAGTAGCACTGAAGAGTGCCCGTTGAGCGCGTGGGATGGTAGTAGCGATCGCTGGGATAGCCATAGTCAATCGTCAAGACATAGCCGCGCTGGAGATGATTAGCCACGGTTGACATCCAATCCAGTGCTGCCAAATTGACTTCGGTGCGATAGCCATCGGGATAAGGGGGCGATTCCCTTTGGGATCGTGGAACGAATCGTAAATCGATTCCAATTAAATTAAAGTACTCTTCAAGCTTGGGCGTGGAAAGGTCGCCCACCACTTCCACAAACTGAGTTTGCGAATTCTCCTGAATCACAGAAACGAAAACTTCTTTCAATTGCCCTGTTTCCAGCACCACTTGATGAACCGGAAACGCATCAATTAATTCATTAGAAAACCAGCAGCCTGTCACTGCGGGTGCATCTGCAAAATCACACCACCGAACGACACCGATCTCTATAAACTGCCGTAATTGGCGTTGTTGTGCCTGAATTAGCGCTGCTGCCCGTTCGATAATTACATACTCTAAACAAGCAAAACAATCTGGGTGATGGCGTTGCAGAGCCGTCAACACATCAATTGCTAGCAACCCTTGTCCGGCTCCCATTTCTACGAGAGTAAAGGGATTTGGCTGCTGCAAAAGACTCCACATTTGAGCAAACTGTTCGGCTAATAATTCGCCAAAATCGGCGCTTAAGTGGCAAGAAGTAAAAAAGTCTCCGGCTGCACCAATTTGAGTCGCGGATGACGCGTAGTATCCATACTCTGGATGGTAGAGCGCCAAGTCCATGTACTCTGCAAAAGAAATTCTACGGTAAGGACTCTCGATAATCCGTTGAGTGATGACGGCATCGAGAGTCCTTTGGCTACTATTTGTTTCCAGTTGCACTGCTTTATCCAAACCTGATCGCGGCTTTCATTGTGCCACAGTTACTTAGGTCGATAAAATCGCTGGCTAACGGGTTGTAGATATCCCTTGGGTACAAGTGCGCTGGTGCGATCGCGATTTAATTTTTCAACACCACACTTCGCAACTACCGCAGACCTCTTGACATTTACTCAGCTTGGGTGGCATATTCTCGCGTATCGCCATCAAACGAAATCGCAAATTTTCCTTGGGGCTGCATTTCCTTCAGAACTCGGAGATAGGCTTCTGCGTCGTTTCTGCGACGAAAACGAATCACAGAGAGTTGTTTGAGATTGGGTAGCAGCTTGCTAACAACCCAGGGATTGAGTCTTTCTTGGTAGTCCATAATTCACTTCTCGCTTTTTAGGTGGATGATTACGTCGAACCGGATACACCACTAGTGCTAGTTGGAAATAGCTCCAATCCAAAGGCGGCAAACGCTGTATGTAGGGTTATCCGTCAGTTGACACTACTATAGATAGTGTTTAAATATCGAAACCGCAAGTATTTTTACAATTCGCAACAAATATTGGCTGTCGTTTCAGGAAAGCTGTGCTACTTGAGCCTCTAAGGCAAGCAAATATAGAAAATAAAAACGGAGGGCAGGAAGTAAAAGCCTAGCTGTAGTGTCTAAAGGCATCTGTTAGGACTATTAATCTCGCTGCTTTACCCTTTCAGAATTCTTAAAACTGGCTCTTTACGAGATGTTAACTTAAGTATTTGTTTTATAACTATTGTTTATTTAACTAAACAGAATAACTAAAGTTGAGCTTATCTTAAATGATCTGAATGCTGATATGATTCAGTCAAGATGCATCTTTACGCATCAAAGGCATTGAGTTTAAACCATTTGCTCTAGGGTTTTCTAGAGTTTGAGTCGGTTATTTCTCTAGCTACAGTCGGGCAAGTGCCAAGCTTCCCAAACATCACTGAGTGGTGTTCAATTTTTTTGGCGTTTTGCAATTTGTTCAGCGGTTTCTCCACAGGGGAGTCGCAAGGTTTTTTAGATTCAGATTACAGGAAGGGAGATTTATGTCTTACGCGCAAACTAGAACCCAGGCAAAAGCTGGGTACAAGGCTGGGGTACAGGATTACCGCTTGACGTACTACACCCCAGATTACACCCCCAAGGATACGGATATCTTGGCGGCATTTCGGGTCACGCCTCAGCCTGGAGTTCCTTATGAAGAAGCAGCGGCGGCAGTTGCGGCTGAATCTTCCACAGGTACTTGGACAACGGTTTGGACAGATTTGCTGACCGACCTCGATCGCTACAAAGGTCGTTGCTACGACATCGAACCTGTTCCTGGTGAAGATAATCAGTTCATTGCTTACATTGCCTATCCTTTGGATCTATTTGAAGAAGGCTCTGTCACCAACCTGTTGACTTCCCTTGTGGGTAACGTGTTTGGCTTCAAAGCGCTGAAAGCTCTCCGTTTGGAAGATTTGCGGATTCCTGTTGCTTACCTGAAGACCTTCCAAGGTCCTCCCCATGGGATTCAGGTAGAGCGCGACAAGATCAACAAATATGGTCGTCCTTTGTTGGGTTGCACGATTAAACCCAAGTTGGGTCTATCGGCGAAGAACTACGGTCGTGCGGTTTACGAATGTTTGCGCGGCGGCTTGGACTTCACTAAAGATGACGAAAACATCAACTCCCAGCCTTTCCAACGGTGGCGCGATCGCTTCCTGTTCGTAGCCGACGCTATCCATAAAGCTCAAGCTGAAACCGGTGAAATCAAGGGTCACTACCTCAATGTCACCGCTCCCACCTGCGAAGAAATGCTGGAACGGGCTGAGTACGCCAAAGAACTCAAAATGCCCATCATCATGCATGACTTCTTGACCGCTGGCTTTACTGCCAACACCACCCTGGCAAAATGGTGCCGCGCTAACGGAGTCCTGCTGCACATTCACCGCGCCATGCACGCCGTCATCGATCGCCAAAAGAACCACGGCATCCACTTCCGCGTCTTGGCAAAGTGCCTGCGGATGTCCGGTGGTGACCACATTCACACCGGAACCGTTGTCGGCAAACTAGAAGGCGACAAAGCCATCACCCTTGGTTTCATCGATCTGTTGCGTGAAAACTACGTTGAGCAAGACCGCTCTCGTGGTGTGTACTTCACCCAAGACTGGGCATCTATGCCTGGTGTCATGGCAGTCGCATCCGGTGGTATTCACGTCTGGCACATGCCTGCCCTCGTGGAAATTTTCGGCGATGATTCCGTCCTGCAATTCGGCGGCGGCACCTTGGGTCACCCTTGGGGTAACGCTCCCGGTGCAACTGCAAACCGCGTTGCTCTAGAAGCCTGCGTTCAAGCTCGGAACGAAGGTCGCGACCTCATGCGTGAAGGCGGCGATATTATTCGTGAAGCTTGCCGTTGGTCTCCTGAATTGGCAACCGCTTGCGAACTGTGGAAAGAAATCAAGTTTGAGTTTGAAGCACAAGACACGATCTAAAGATAAGTTCTGAGTGATGAGTTTTGAGTTTTGAGTTATAAGAACGTTTTAGGCATTGAGTTTTCAGTGTTTAGATATTGAGTTCTCAATGTGTGTAGCCTGATTTTCTGTTTTTTAAACAGGGTGGTGATAGCTAACGTTCAACCCTGACTCAAAATTCAAAACTTAAAATTCAAAACTTTCTGATTTATGGATCTCAAGCAAATTGCGAAAGATACAACCAAAACCCTGGTGAGTTATGTCACTTATCAGTCTTTGCGAGTGGTGATTGCCCAGTTAGATGAAACTGAACCGAAAAGGGCTTATTGGCTCCGCCAGTTTTCCCATCGAGTCAGCATTCAAGATAGCGAAGCTTACCTAACAGCGCTTTTTCAAGAAGAGCAGAGGATTGCATTTCGCTTGCTAACGGTGCGAGAACACATTGTTGAAGAAATGGCAGATTACCTACCGGAAATGATCCGCACGGGAATTCAGCAAGCCAACCTACAGCAGCGGACTCAACAGTTGGAACGAATGACACAAACCGATCCGACTGCATCTGCAAGCCATCCTGAACAAGCCGAACAACCTGAACAGGAATCTGGTTATCAACCCGACAGCTATTAGCAAATTGCTAGAAGCTGTTGATTTCAACCCTAAACCTTTAGACATTACCGAGGACTTTCATGAAGACTCTCCCTAAAGAGCGGCGCTACGAGACTTTTTCCTACTTGCCTCCCCTGACAGATGCTCAAATTGCTCGTCAAATCCAGTACACCATCGACCAGGGCTTCCATCCCGCAGTTGAGTTTAACGAAGACTCCAATGCAGAAACCTACTACTGGACGCTGTGGAAATTGCCCATGTTTGGCTGCTCTTCTCCTCAAGAAGTGCTAAACGAAGTGCAACAGTGCCGCTCTGAGTATGGCAATTGCTACATTCGCGTGGTTGCATTCGACAACATCAAACAGTGTCAAGTCATGAGCTTCATCGTTCACAAACCCGGCACCACAGGCAACACCAGCGGCGGCAGCGGCTACCGCTACTAATTTGTTAAATAATTGATGATTTAGGGTGGGCAGCGATGTCCACCCTATTTTTGTGAATGGTCAGAATTTCCATCCCTCGCGCCCCACCGATAACTTTTCGACTGCACCCACACAGATAACTCAGTGGTCTAAGAGCAAAGCGCAGCGGCGGCAGATAACTTCGGAAACCTCACCCAAAGGCTTTCGTCCGTCCGCTGCCCTGAAGTGTTAGCTGACTGGAAACTGAATCACACTACTTTATGATGGCAAGTTGCGAATATTTTTTCTTGAAAGCCTCTGCAACTTCTTCAGATGTAGGAGGTTCACCATTATTGTTAACGAACAGCATATCTAGCGCAGCAATGTATGCTTCACCAAATGCTGTAGTGAGCGCTGCTGCCGTAGCTGCTGCGATAGTGCCACCAATCACAGAAACCACCCGCCACTTCATTGAAACTGTTTTCAGTGGCATTACTGCTCAATTTCCCAAATCAATTCATGCGGTGACGATGGATGGCTTTTTGCTGAAAGTCTCCGCTTTCATCGTTGCTTTGGTAATGTTCTAGGTTTGTTGTTTTCCATCAGAGAAACTGGTTTGATGGAGAGGTTGA
>QBMH01000185.1 GCA_003249025.1 Leptolyngbya sp.
ATGCCATTTATTTCTAATTCTACCCCCTTATCCAAGATCCCAAATAGGTTCTATAGTCTCAACTGGAATGGTTGGGGCATTACTCCCACCGTTTGGGCTGTCGTGATGATGGTCGTCAGCACTGCGATCGCGGTTGTCATCATCACTCAACGCCACGACATCGCCTTCTCGCTTGTCGTTGTTTGGGCATTAATCGCGATCGCCGTTCGGCAGATGGATACGCCGCTGATTGCGATCACAGGTGTAGTAATGGCGATCGCTCTCATATTAATCTCTGCTATTTGTACGTACCGATCAATAAAATTATAAGGATTGATATCATGCCCATTCAAGAACACCCAACCCACCTCGCTTCTAACCAGGAGATTGTGTAAGATGAATATTCTTTTCAAGCCCCTCCAGATGGGTGATCTGACGCTGCCAAATCGAATTTTGATGGCTCCGCTTACCCGTTCTCGTGCCGAAGATGGGCATTTACCCACTCACTTGATGGCTGAATATTATGCCCAGCGCGCCAGTGCGGGGCTGATCATTGCTGAAGCAACAATGGTGATGGTCGGCAACTCTGCTTTTTGGCACGAACCGGGAATTTACTCCGAGAACCAGATCGCCGGGTGGCAGAAGACTACAGATGCAGTTCATGCTGCTGGCGGTCGGATTTTTCTGCAAATTTGGCATGGTGGTCGGGCTTGTCATCCCCTGCTGAACGATGGTCAGCAGCCCGTTGCTCCCAGCCCGATCGCGATCACAGGCGAGGAAGTGCATACCCCAGAAGGCAAAAAGCCCTATGTCATGCCACGAGAACTGCGTGATGATGAACTTCCTGGCATTGTGGCGGGTTTTAAGCAGGCGGCAGTCAATGCGAAAGCCGCAGGTTTCGATGGCGTGGAAGTCCATGGTGCAAACGGATATCTGTTGGATGAGTTTCTGCGGGATGGCTCGAATCATCGGACGGGAGCTTATGGCGGATCGCTCGAAAACCGGGCGCGGTTGCTGCTTGAAGTACTCGCGGCGGTATCCGAGGTCTGGGGTAGCGAGCGCCAAGGGCAGGTCTTCGACCAACGCGTCGGTCTGCGGATCTCACCGCTCAATAGTTTCAACAGCATGATCGATAGCGATCCGATCGGCTTATCGACATGGCTAGCCACTCAACTCAACGATTACCATCTTGCCTATCTCCATGTGATGCGAAGCGATTTCGCTCAACAGCAGCATGGGGATATCTTGACTCCGATCCGTGCCCACTACAAAGGAATCCTCATTGGCAATATGGGATACACAGGCACAGAAGCCGCTGCTGCCATTGATGCGGGACAACTCGATGCGGTTGCCTTTGGTTCTAGTTTCCTGGCGAATCCCGATCTGCCGGAGCGGATTAAACTCGGTGCTGCGCTTAATCAACCCAATCCAGCGACATTCTATTCTCAAGGAGCAGCGGGATACACGGACTATCCAACTTTGAGCAAAGCATAGAAGACCTGCTGGGAGTACATCAAGACCAGCGGGTGATGGCAGTAAAGCCGCTCAAAATCGGGTAGCTCAAGCAGCGATCGCCTCCACAACTTCCTCAAACTTGGCATTTACATCAAGCATGGTTGACCTATTTCTAATAGTTTCACAGGGGAAATAAGATTATGGCTGCGACCAGCGATCTCAATACAGTGACTGGCTTATCTGAGCAAGATGCAAGTGTGCGGCTCAAGCAAGAAGGCTACAATGAACTTCCGTCGGCTGGCTCCCGCAGAATTTGGGCGATCGCCTGGGAAACAGTTCAAGATCCGATCTTCCTCTTGTTGGGCGGTGGCGGCATCATTTATTGGATTTTAGGCGATCTCCAGGAAGCCCTGATCTTGCTCGGCTTTGTCTTTTTCATCACGGGGATTAGCCTCTACCAGGAAGGCAAAACCGAACACGCCCTCGAAGCCTTGCGCGATCTGTCCAGTCCTCGTGCATTGGTAATTCGTGATGGAGAGCGCAAACGGATTGCGGGGCGAGAGGTTGTCCGGGAAGATGTCTTAGTGCTGGCAGAGGGCGATCGCGTGCCTGCGGATGCGATCGTCTTGTCCTGTAGCAATCTTTCCACCGATGAATCTTTATTAACGGGGGAATCTCTCCCCGTTCGCAAAGTTGCCGCTGTGATTGACGCTAGGGGCAAGATAGAAATGGCACGTCCCGGCGGTGATGAATTGCCCTTTGTCTACGCTGGAACCTTGGTGGTGCAGGGACAAGGAGTGGTGCAAGTCCGGGGGATCGGCGCTCAGACGGAAATGGGCAAAATTGGCAAGGCGTTACAAAACGTGAAGCCTGAGATCACCCCCTTACAACAGGAAATGAATCGGTTAGTAAGCCGTTTGTTTGGCATTGCATTAGCGCTATGTGTGGCAATTGTCATTATTTATGGCTTCACTAGAGGAGATTGGCTCAAGGGCTTACTGGCAGGCATTACCTTAGCGATGGCGATTTTACCGAATGAATTTCCAGTCGTTGTCACCATCTTTTTAGCCTTAGGAGCTTGGCGCATTTCTCAGCATCATGTCTTGGCTCGTCGTGCTTCTGCCGTCGAAACGTTGGGTTCTGCAACCGTTCTCTGTGTCGATAAAACTGGAACCTTGACGCTGAATCAAATGGCGGTACAGCAGCTATGCCCTCATAATCCAGAGAATCAATCCTATGATTTGGGACTGCATCCACAAGATCCACTGCCCGAATCGGTTCATGAATTAGTCGAGTTCTGCATACTTGCCAGTCAACGAGATCCCTTTGATCCAATGGAAAAAGCGTTTAAGCAATTGGGCGATCGCTATCTCGCTAATACCGAACACTTACACAAAGATTGGACGCTATTACGAGAATATCCGCTTTCACCCCATCTCCTGGCAATGTCTCATGTCTGGCAATTCGCCGATGGTAAGCAATATGAAGTCGCTGCCAAAGGAGCACCGGAAGCGATCGCCGATCTCTGCCATTTCACGCCCCAACAGCAGCAAATTCTAGCGGCACAAGTCAGCGCTATGGCAGAACAAGGCTTGCGAGTGTTAGGAGTTGCTAAAGCCTCGCTTCTGGATGCACCGCCAACCTTTCTGCCAACCCATCCATCGCTCAATCCGGATCATTTACCCGAACAACAACATGACTTTCCGTTTCAATTTATTGGATTAGTGGGATTGTCCGATCCAGTACGTCCAACCGTGGCGGCAGCGATTCAAGAATGTTACACCGCAGGCGTTCGAGTCGTGATGATTACAGGCGACTATCCGGCTACAGCACAAGCGATCTCGCGACAGATTGGCTTGCTGCAAATGGGAGCCATCATGACCGGAGCAGAATTAGATCAAATGAGTGATGCTGACCTTCAGCAGCGCATTCAAAGTACAAATATCTTTGCAAGAGCCGTTCCTGAACAAAAATTGCGGTTAGTCAATGCCCTGAAATCTAAGGGTGAAATCGTCGCCATGACGGGCGATGGGGTGAATGATGCCCCCGCCCTCAAAGCGGCTCAGATCGGGATTGCGATGGGTCAGCGAGGCACGGATGTTGCCCGTGAAGCGGCAGCGCTGGTGTTGTTGGATGATGATTTTTCATCGATCGTGCAGGCGGTCAAACTGGGACGGCGCATTTTTGATAATCTCCGCAAAGCGATGGCATATCTTCTGGCAATTCACATTCCGATCGCTGGCATGTCCTTAATTCCAGTCTTGTTTAAGTTGCCGTTAGTCTTACTTCCCGTTCACGTTGCCTTTTTGCATTTGATCATTGATCCTGCCTGCTCGATCGTGTTAGAAGCCGAACCCGCAGAGCCGAATGTGATGCAGCGTCCGCCCCGCAATGCGAAAGAACCCTTATTTGGTAGGAAAACGCTGGGCTTCGCAGTCCTACAGGGGAGCGGCATTCTGGCGATAGTCCTCGCCATTTTTGTGGTGACGCTCTATCGCGGACAGGGTGAGCTAGATGCCCGTGCCTTGACCTTTACCACGCTAATTTTGGCAAATTTAGGTTTGATTTTGAGCGAACGTTCCTCATCGCGCCTCAGCCTCAAAGTACTCAAATCTCCTAACGCAGCGCTATGGTGGGTAATTGGGGGCGGACTGCTTTTTCTCGCCCTTGTACTGTATATTCCATTCTTGCGTCAGTTGTTTAGCTTCTCGTTTCTACACGCGATCGATCTTGCAATCTGTTTTGCAGGTGGAGCAATCAGCATACTCTGGTTTGAGTCTTTGAAACTTCTCAATAAAACTGCAAAGAGGTAGTAGTGAGCCTAGAATCTCAATTCAAAATGACTTTGTTCGTGATCTGACCTTGAGCATCAATGTCGTAGACAATTGGTATTGCGGTTCCTAACTCAACCTTGACAATCTCCGCTTCAGATAGATTTTCTAGGTGCTTAATGATGGCACGGAGGGAGTTTCCATGTGCTGCAATCAATACATTATCTCCGGCGATTAGGTGCGGCAAAATGCGATCGCGAAAGAATGGAACCGTCCGTTTCACGGTATCGGCTAAACTTTCGCCGCCCGGTGGAGCCACAGCATAGGATCGTCGCCAGAGTTGCACCTGCTCTTTGCCAAATTTTACGGCGGTTTCCGCTTTATTCAACCCTTGCAGTTCGCCATAGTACCGTTCATCCAGTCTGGAGGAGAGATAAACGGGTAGCTCCTGTGCGGGATCGCCCTGGTATTTATCCCAACCATGCCAGTCCTCATCATCCACATCATGTTTGATGATAGGAATTCTCCCATCGCAAAGATCATCGCCTTCAGTCAAAATGATGATGGCGGTTTCAATGGCACGGAACAGCAGACTGGTGAAACATACTCGGACTTGATAGGTTTCGAGTTTGTCAGCGGCGATCGTGGCTTCTGCCCGTCCCTGTTCGCCTAAGGGAACATCAACCCATCCGGTAAATTTATTCTCCGCATTCCAAAGGCTCTGTCCATGACGGATCAAAACTAATTTAGTCATTTGCTATTTCTTCTTGAGTCAATTTATACAGTTTATGGAGGATTTAGCATCAAGGCACGAAAGCCTGCCTGAACAAAATGGCGGTCGCCTGTCACCGCATCGGTCAAGTTTTGCTGTTGCATGACGACAAAAGAAATACAGTCGGTTAAGCCCCAAGTTTTATCGGGACAGGATTAATAGAGTACGAGTGCTTGCATCAGAAGCTCTGTATCGACGCTGACAATCCTGATGTTGCCGGTACGATAACACTTTTGGATAAACTCAACTGCATCATTTCGGTTGAATGCGCTCAAGGCATTACCAACTTCAATAAAGATGGCTTCTGTGATCCAGACTTCGGCAGCGACGCGAATACGAGGAAATATTTGTTTTGCCTGGTTGTGGTAGTCGTCGCGAGGATTGAGTAAGGCTTGAATGAATGCGGTGTCTAGAAATAACCGCTCATTACTTATGCTTCTGTTTCCTGATGTTTAGGTATGCCATGGAGATAATGATCATGTTCGGCTGACCAATCGGCGGGGCTTCGATGGTGCCAGTGAGGGATTCCAGCACATCCCAGGCATTATCATCGGATTCGTGTAGCTCTTTGCATTGGGTCAAAGATGGGGTGCAAGCAGAGGATGCTTCGTTGATTGAATCCCCCAATCCTGCGACTGTGATGGCTTTATTGCGTTCTTGGGCAATCTCGTTGTTTCGTAAAGCCGGGTACTCTTCCATCACAAAAGCCATGCGTCTATTCAAACATGACCTGCCCACATTTATTTCCTTCATCTAGAGAATCATCCCTACCCTCAGGGTGGTGCGCCGAGCAATGGCACAATTTCAACAAGCCACACCAGCGGAAATGCCCCTTTTTCAAGCTGCTTAATGGCAGAGATTTTAGACTGCAAGATTCCAGCACGGCAGGGTAGAAGGAATCCAAGAGTCGTCAAGAAAACAAGAGCGAAGTTTCCAGCCAAAAAGAGAAAGCATAGAGGAAGTAGTTCTAAGGTTGAGAAACGAACTTTTACTATTCACAGCACTGCATAAGGCTTAACCGAACAGTATTGCGCTCTGTCGGATTTCACAGCCTATCATTTGTCAAATAGTTTAGGATTACTGGATGCTTTGATTGCTGCTTGCGCTGTGGGGCGGGGTTTAACACGATGTACATTTAATGTTAAACATTACCGAGTCGTCCCTAATCTTTTGACAGGACAGCCTTATTCTCTTTGAGCGCAACCTAACAAATCGTTAGCGAAATTAAAGATAATTGCTTAGGATGCCGACGGTGTTCATCGCCGCTGAACTCAATCGATGTTTGTCATCCACTAAGATGCAATAACTCGAATTGCTGTTACCCTAGCAACAAACTCAGTTTAAGGACTTTTTCGGATGACCACTCAATTCATCATTCCATCCAGAATCATCTTAGCTATCTGGGCGATTACGCCTGTTTTTGCAGTTCCCGCGATCGCCCAATCGCCAACCCCTACACCCAAGATCATTACGACTGCGGTATATCAGTGCGATGACGCAAAAGGCTTCTCGGCAAAGTATTTCGACAATCAAACAGTCCAGGCAACCTTTGGTAGCAAAGTGATTGTGCTACCTCAAACGCAATCTGCTTCTGGTGCAAAATATAGCAATGGCAGCGTGATGATCTCCACCAAAGGAGATCAAGCGATGGTGGATGTAGGTGCCACGCAACTATTTACGAACTGTATTGCCGTTGGCGGACGGGTTCAAGGCATGTGGTAATCGTTTCTTTAGGTTCTTTAGATAATTTATGTGGGACGCGATCGCAACGCACATTAGCCAGAGTACTGGTCAACCCTTTCACCTAGAAAACCGGCGATCGGTCAGCGGCGGTTGCATCAACTCCGGCTATGCAATTTCCAGCAGCAAGCAAATTTTTTTTGTCAAAGTGAATCAGGCAGCGCAACTTGCCATGTTTGCAGCGGAAGCAGCGGGATTGGATGAAATGCGTGCCAGCCAAACCATTCGAGTGCCCAAACCCATTTGCTGGGGAACGGCAGCAGATTCAGCCTATCTGGTTTTGGAATGGCTGGAATTAGTTGGCACTAACGGATCGGGTTGGGAGTCAATGGGTCACAAGTTGGCAGCATTGCACCAAACTATCAGCCGCAAAGGGTTTGGTTGGCAAATGCCCAACACCATTGGGGCGACGGGTCAAATCAATGAGTGGACAATGAACTGGGCGGAATTTTGGACAGAACATCGACTCGGCTATCAGTTCAGGTTGGCGACTGAGCGAGGAGGCATTTTTCCACAGCAAACCCGCTTACTCAGCGCGATTTCTAAATTGCTAGCAGGACATAATCCACAGCCAGCTTTAGTACATGGCGATTTGTGGTCAGGCAATGCCGCAATTACTCAAGCGGGTGAACCCGTGATTTTTGATCCGGCGACCTACTATGGCGATCGCGAAGTGGATCTTGCCATGACGGAACTATTTGGCGGCTTCCCGGCTGACTTCTATCGCGGCTACAATGCAGCATTTCCAATCGATTCTGGCTACTCTCACCGCAAAACCCTCTACAATCTCTATCACATCCTCAATCACTTCAACCTGTTTGGTGGCAGTTATGCCGCTCAAGCAAATCGGATGATCGAGCAAATCCTGAGTTCTAGTTAATCAGAAGCATTCAGATTTCTTTGTCCCGGACTTTCAGATCTAAACGCTCACAAATTGAGTTGATCACTTTCACATAAGCATCTGCCGCTGCCCGAATGGAGTTGCCGCTACAAGAACTATTTTCAAAGTTTAAACCGCCACATTTCACACCCACCACTATTTCAACTGGAGAATCGGCTCCTGTTAGAGTCGAGGGTCTGATCCAAAAACGCACTAGCTGGCGAATGGGCATGTCGTACCATTCATCTACCGCTTGGTCGATCGCTCGTTGAGTTGCCTCAAATGGGGTTCTACCAGTTGCAGTGATTGTCATTTCATCGGCGCATCCCTGCAACACAATAGTTGCTTCACTCTCATCGCTAACGCTCATTTGTAGGCTTTCTATTTGGACTGCCTGCGATCGCGGTAACTGGGCTAGTGGCAGCCGTCCAATACTGTCCAAATTCAATAAAAAAGCACCCACTGAAAATACGCCAATGTAATGCTCTAATTCATTTCCCGTATCGGCACAGACTGTCGGCAGGGTGATATAAAAATACCCATCTACCTGCACTCGATAAGAGTCTATCACCGATCGCGCAAACTGCTGAGGCTCCTGAGTCACAATGACATCTACCCCTTGATCGATCGCCGTTGCCAGCCGTAAAGCATCACAAAAATTGTCAATTTGCAACTCTCCCAACAGTTCACAGATGGATGATCCAAACAGGCAAGTTTTCACTTGATTAAACAATCCCCAATAAGCATCCCAGCAAGTTTCATCCACTCCCACCTCTCTGCCAAACTCTTCCCAAGAAGTCAGCGCCAGATTCCGATCAAAGGCGGTTGTGTACCATTGAACCGGGCGAGAGGAAAGGCGCTGCAATAAATTCGTATAGTACTCGCAGCGAGGGTCGTGTCTAGCTAAAACATTTTGGAAAACGTTTGCAGTTACTAACGCAGTGCATATAGTCGGGGGCATATTTTTTACCTTGCAGATGCGATTGAGTTGAGGCATAGACTCACACACACCAAAATTCAGTGAGGCGGAGAAGGGGGGGCTTTCTCGTCTCACTTGATTCGCTTATTACTTTGTTTGCCGTTCACGCTCCTTGTCTGCAACCATCACTTGAGTCGATTGAATTTCTTCTACCAAGCTTTCTAATTTGGGAATGCTGGCACAACTGGTTCTCACTTCTTTCATCAAATCTTCTAAATCATCCATTCGCCGTTTAATTTCATCGTCACTCTCACGGGAGGAAACTGGCTGAGGAAACATATAAAAAGGTGCAGGAGGCGCGGCTGAAGCGACATTGCTGAAATTAATTTGCTGCAACTGCCTTAGTTCTCGAATCTCGTCTTCGAGGGCTGCAACTCGATCATCGGTGCTAGTTCGCAATCCTTGACGCAGCAGCCTACAAACCAGTTCGGTGACTGCAATTCCATCTACTCCTGCCCGTTCCCTTAGATCTTGCATTAAGTCTTCAGGCAGCCGAAAACTTACTAATTTCCTATTCATAGTCAGCTTCAATTACGTTACTCCACTGCAACTAGTTGAGATTACTCTCACACGCCAATCAATCGTATGTCAATTTGTGGAAAATAAATAGCTCAAGATATACAATTTTACGCAACAATTACTCTGCTCGAAGAGAGACAGACTGCTAAACCGTTTATTTATAAGAGCGATCGCAGGTATCAATAAAGCTTTCAGAAGTATTGATAGACTTCAGGCTCTAGCCTGGATTGCCTTGCAAAAAACTTTTTCTTTAATCATCTAAAATAATTAGTTTTTGTATCTCTAAATACTTTCCATAAAAACTTTTGTATATATATTGTATATACAAAAGTTTTTTAAGCGTTGAAGATTTAACACTTGCAACGGGTGAGGAGTGCTGCCCCAATATGGTCTATTTGAAAACCCTACAGGAGTTTCCTATGAAGTGCCCTCATCAAGGCTGCGCTGTGCCACCTTGCCAGATTGCGCCCCATCCCGATCGCACCAATGTTGAATACTGTCGAGTATGTGCCGAGTGGCGGTATGTCAGTGATATTGGCAGTGATGCGCCCAATGTGTTTTGGTCACTGGTGGCGATCGCAATTACCCTAACTCTCTTTATGAGTCTGACCAACGATTTAGAAAGACCGACCTACGATCAAGATTCTCCTCAGCCTGAACAAATGCGTTGAGTTGCTGATGCTGTTGGCGAACATACTACAGTTAGTTCGGAACTGCCCTCAACGAGGAGTATGCGCTAAGGCAGCAAAGCGAGAAATACGAGTGGTGGCATGAGGTATTCACATTAACCAAGACGCAATTCGTGTGAGGTTCATGGCAATGCCAGTCAAAACATGTTGGAGGTGCGTTTTGGCTAACCCTATATAACGAGTGCGGCGCAATCCAAAACAGTGAATGCCCAAAACTCGTGAGCCGCTCATGGCGTAACGGTAAAGCCTAACTGCCACTCGCTTCGGGAATCCGGGCTAAGGTAATGTAGCTCTGTCCCACCGTCAGCCCAGCATCCGTGCCTCCGCTAAAGCTGCCGTCTTTTAACGTCTTGGTCCCACGGCGGGTCCATCGACTCAGATCCCCTACCAGCAAGCAGGGCTGTTCTATTGAAAGAAGGAAAATAGGAGTGGGATGTCATGGGCTAAATG